>JBEBAG010000001.1:0-4589 GCA_041159065.1 Verrucomicrobiota bacterium
AGAGCGGGGGCGGGTGCTTGGGAGGGGCCGGTTGCGAGGGGCGGGTGGGGAGGGGAAGGCGCGGCTACGCCGGCCTCACTGAGGTCTGATTTTTCGATGGGAAGTTCCACGTGGAAATTTGCCCCGTGTCCGCGCCCCGGGCTGTCGGCCCACACCCGGCCCCGGTGTCTTTCCACGAGCATTTTGGCGATGGCCAGCCCGAGGCCGAGCCCTCCAAACCGGTGAGATTCGCGGGCGTGGATCCCCTGGGTGAAGGGTTCGAAGATGCGCCCCAGTTCCTCGGCCGTGATGCCAATCCCCTGGTCTTGGATGCTCACGCGCACGCAGGCGGTTTCGAAGTGCATTTCCACCCGCACCTCCATGCCCGGCTCCGAAAATTTCACGGCATTCAGGATCAGGTTGGCGAAGATCTGGTGCAGCCGGGTGGTGTCTCCGCGCACCATGCAAGGCGACTCCGGGCGGACCATCACCAAGCGCACCTTTTTTTCGGTGGCGTCGCTACGGACCGCCTCGCACACCTGGGCGAGCAACCCCCGCAGATCCAGGAGGCGGGCGCTGACGGAGAGTCCCGCGCGCTGGATTTTGGTGAGGTCGAGGAGGTCGTCAATGAGGCGGGCCTCCAGCCGGACATTGCGGTGGATCAGGGCGAAATCCTCGCGCATGTGGGCGGGAACGTCGGGCGAGCGCGCGTACTCTCCGGCGAGGAGCAGGACGGGATTCAGGGGGGTGCGTAGTTCGTGGGACAGGGCGGAGAGGAAGTCGTCCTTGGCGCGGCTGGCGGCCTCTGCGGACTCCTTGGCCTGCTGGAGGGCCTCCAGGGTGGAGTGCTGCAGGGTCACATCGCGTGCCACGGAGAGGAGGCGCTCGGGGAGGCCCTCGGGTCCTGGGATGGCGGTGATGGTGACCTCCCACCAAACCCGGGAGGCCTCGGGATCCGCGCGGTGGCCGCAGAAGCGCCCGACCCTCCCGACGCGGGCGAGTTGGAAGGCGGTTTCGATGGCCTCCGTTTGGGCGACATCCCAGAAGGCGGCCCAGCGCTCGCCCACGTTGTTGTCCTGGGGGGGGAGGCGCAGGAGACGCCTTCCGGAGGGGTCGAGCGAGAGGATGCGTCCCTCGAGATCGAGGACGGCGAGGCAGGAGTCGCGGCTGCAGTCCAGGAGGCTGCGCATGGAGGCCTCGCTGCGCAGGAGTTGTTCTTCGGCATGGCGCCGGGTGGAGACGTCCTCGGCAAAGCAGATGGCGCATTCCGGGGCGCCGTTCTCGTCGCGCATGAGACTGGCGGTGAGCTGGATCCAGATTGTTTTTCCCGAATGGTGGAGCAGGCGGCGCTCGGCGGTGAAGCAGTCGATCTGGCCCGAGAAAAGGGCCCGGAGGCGCCCCTCGATGAAGGCGCGGTCCTCGTCCGGGTTGGCGAGGAGTTCCCGGATGCTGGTGCGCAGGAGGCTTTCGCGGGAGTGTCCGAGGATGGTGCAGAACCGCTGGTTGATGCGTCGGAAGCTGCCGGTGCGGGTGAGGTGAAAGACCCCCACGGCGAGGTTTTCGAAGGTGCCGTGGAAGTGGCGGAGGGTTTCGCGCAGGTCGCGGGCCTGCTGTTCGCGGACGCGCAGGAGGGTGTGGACGGCGTTGCAAAGTCCGCGCACCTCCGGAGCGACGAGTCCGGAGCCGATGCCGTCGAGGCGGACGCTGTAATCGCCTTCGGCGATGCGGCGGGCGGACGCGGCGATGCTGCCGACGGCGCGTTCCCAGAAGCGGCTGGTCCACCAGCCGGTGCCGAGCGCGGCGGCCGCAGAGGCGACGCCGGTGAGGAGGGCATTCTGGGTGGCCTCCCAGGAGTGCCAGGCGAGGAGGGGACCGTTCGCGCCGGAGAGCCGGGTGGCGAGGAGCCATCCGAGCAAGGTGCCGGTCACTCCAAAGAGCGCCCCGAGGGCGAGGGGCATGCGGGCGATGGGGCAAATCGGCTTGAGCATTCGAAAAACAGAAAGAGGCTTGCCCTTTCCATCGTTTGGCGAGTGGTCGCTGGATGGGTGGATTCGGTGCCCCTCCCTGTCGCGTCATGTTTTTGGAACTCCTTTCCCCGGTCCAATGGGGCCTGTGTCTTTGCGCGGCCCTGTGTATTGGCCTTTCCAAGAGCGGTTTCCCCGGGGTGAGTCTGGTGACGGTGGCAATCATGGCCCAGGCGTTTCCCGCCCGGGCCAGCACCGGGGTGCTGCTGCCGCTCCTGATTTTCGGGGACGTGTGTGCGGTGGGGGCTTTCCGGCAGCACGCGGTGTGGCCCCAGATTGTGCGGATGCTTGGGCCGACGATGGTGGGGGTGGGGGTGGGTTTTGAAGTGATGCGTCGCCTGCCGGAATCCCGCTTTCCGGTGGTGCTTGGATGGATGCTTTTGGTGACGGTGGGGCTGCAGGCGTGGAGGATGGCCGTGCCGGATGCGGGGAGTCGGGTCCCGCATTCCCGGGGATTTGCGTGGCTGATGGGGGTGTGGGCGGGGGTGGCGACGATGGTGGCGAACGCGGCGGGGCCGGTGATGGCGATCTACTTTCTGGCGCTGGCGTTACCGAAGCAGAACCTGGTGGGCACGAGTGCGTGGTTCTTTCTGCTGATCAACGTGTTCAAGCTCCCCTTTTCGTGGTGGTTGGGATTGCTGCAGCCCTCCTCCGTTCGGGTGGACCTGCTCCTTTTTCCCGTGATTGGGATCGGGATTCTCCTGGGGCGCAGGATCCTGCACTGGATTCCCCAGCGTCTTTTCGAAGCCCTCCTCCTGCTGTCTGCCGCCGCCGCTGCGTTCAAGATGGCGTTGTTTTCCCGCAGCTGAAGGGCGGGTTGAGGGCGCGCTCAGAAGGAGGAAGGGGACGGCGGGCGTTCGGAGGCGAGCGCGGGGGCAGGGAGCTGGGCTTGGCGCGGAGGGAGGGGGCGATTGTCGATGTGGACGGCCGCGCCCCAGCCTACCGTTTCAAAGAGCGGGATGATATCCGCCGAGCGCATCCGGACACACCCGTAGCTGGCGGGGGAGCCCAGACGCCATTCCTCCGGGGTTCCGTGGATGTAGATGTGGCGGTCGAAGGCGCTGCGGTTTCCAGAATCCAGTCCGCGCAGCCAGAGGATGCGGGTGACGATGGGGTCGCGTCCCGGGGCGTTGACGGGGACGATTTCGCCGGTGGGGATGCGGTTCTTGAATTTCATTCCGGCGGGGGCGCCGTCTCCGATTTTGCGTGCGATTTCGAAGCGGCCGAGGGGGGTGCAGTTGCTTCCGGGCTGGTCTCCGAGACCGAATTTGGAGGTGGAAACGGGGAAGCGTGCGATTTCGACGCCCCTGCGGTAGACGGCCATTTTCTGGTCTGGGACGCTGACGCGCAGGAGGTGGTCCCGGTCGCGGAAGCAGCCGGTGAGGGGGAGGGATGTCAGGAGCAGCAAGGGGAGGAGCCGGCGCATGGGAGGGCTTTCAGCGGGAGAGGAGGAGTTTGAGGGCGCCGGGGTCGTTGGCATTTTCCATGGCCTCGGCGAGGGAGATTTCGCCCGATTGAAGGAGCACTTTGAGGTGCGATTCGAGGCTGATCATGCCCTCCTTGCTCTGGGTTTCGAGCTGGGTGTTGATCTGTTGGATGGCTCCGGAGCGGATGAGGTTGCCGATGGAGGGGGTGTTTTTGAGGATCTCCATGGCGACGGACCGTCCGCCGGACTGGTTGCGCACGAGTTTTTGGCAGACGACATACGCGAGGCTCATGGAGAGCTGAACGGAGATCTCCTTGGCGCGGTCGCCGGGGAACATGTCGATGATGCGGGTGATGCTGCCGCGGGTGTCACGGGTGTGGAGGGTGGAGAAGACGAGGTGACCGGTTTCCGCGGCAGTGAGGGCGAGGGAGACGGTGTCGCGGTCGCGCATTTCGCCGACGAGGATGATATCGGGGTCTTCCCGGAGGGCGCTGCGCAATCCGCCGGAGAAGGACTCGATGTGGCGTCCGAGTTCGCGCTGGGAGAAGAGGCTGGCGTGGCTGTGGAAGACGTACTCGATGGGGTCTTCGAGGGTGATGATTCGCAGGGGGCGCGTCTGGTTGATGTGCTGGACGAGGGAGGCGATCGTGGTGGATTTGCCGCTGCCGGTGTTGCCGGTGAGGAGGACGAGCCCCTGGCCGAGGCGGCAGATATCCTGCCAGACGCTGGGGTCGGGAAATCCGACGGATTCGACGGGAGGGATGGTGGCGGGGAGAGCCCGGATGACGGCGGCGGTGCCTTCGCGGTCGGTGAAGACGTTGAGGCGGAAGGAGGCGCCCTTTTCGGTCCATTCCCAAGAGGCGTCGATGTCGCGTGGGGGGTGGGAGCGCAGCAGGGCGATTTGTTCCTCGCGCAGAAGGGGAAGGACGAGCGCTTCGACCATTTCCTGGGTCAGGGAGAGGCCGCCGGCCACGGGGGAGAGGAAGCCGTCGTAGCGGAAGCAGGCGGGCTCTCCGACTTTGAGGTGGAGGTCGGAAAAACGGGAGATGCCGCGGCTCATGTGCTCGGGGGCGGTGAATTGGGAGAGCAGATCGAGCAGGGACAGGAGCTGGCCGGAGACGGGATAGACGGGGGCGTGGAGTGCGGCGGACATGGGGGGA
>JBEBAG010000002.1:0-5058 GCA_041159065.1 Verrucomicrobiota bacterium
TGCCGGAGTTTTGGATGGCACAGACGGGGTATCTGAAGCATCCGAAGACGGCGATGGCCGTGATTCACGACACGGTGAAGCAGGTCTCGGACATCCACCCTCAGAACAAGCAGGAGGTGGCCCGGCGCCTGGGCGCCATGGTGTTAAGTAAGTTTTACCATCGGGATCTTGGGGTCGTCGACAGTCCGCTCTTTGCGGGCTTCCGTGCGGAGGGCGGGCGGTTGCGGGTGCGTTTTGAGCATGCCCAGAACGGACTGGCCACCCGGGATGGGAACGCTCCCACCCATCTGGAGGTGGCCGGGGAGGATGGGGTTTTCCATCCCGCCACCGGGGCGATCGAAGGCTCGGATCTGTGGGTGAGCAGCCCGGCGGTGAGCGCCCCCAAGCAGGTGCGCTTCGCGTGGGATGAGGAGGCCATCTCCAACCTGATGAACCGCGAGGGATATCCGGTGGCGCCCTTCCATTCTGCAAAGTGGCCGCTGCCCTTGGGGGAAGAGCGGCGCTGAGTTGGCCGCCGGCGTGGGGTTTCAGGTCCGGGCGGGCGGGTTGGAATTCGTCCTTTGCAGAAGGGGGCTGGAAGGCTTCAAAAAAAGGCATGCTTCCCCCCCCTACTTTCCTCTCGTGGTTCCATCGCAAAGCGCGCCCGTGGGCGTGGGTTGCCGCCTGCCTCTTGGTGCCCGGCGGGAGTTGGGGGGCGTATGTGCCGGGAGACGTGGTGAGGCTCGCCCGGAATGAGACGCTCCTGTTCAAGGGGGAGCATTTTTTGCCGGCTCCCAAGGGGCAGGAGTTCACGGTCTTCAAGCAGGATGCCGCGAAGAAGACCGTGTATGTGGCTTTTATCCAGAAAGACGGGGGCGTGATCGCGGTCACGCTGCCGGAGGAGGCGGTGGAGGCGGTGCCGCCGGACGCTTGGACGCTGGCGCAGAAGGGGGCGGAGGCTTTTCGGGACCAGAAGTACGAGCTGGCGCGGAAATACTTTCAGCAGTCCGGGCAGGATGCGGATTTCAAGGCGGTGGCGGCGGGGTTGATTGGGCGGATGGAGGGGTTGGTGGGTGCGGCGCGCGTGGCGGCGCAGACGGTGGGGGAGGTGAAGGCGGCGGGCGGGCCGGGGGCGGAGCCTCAGGCGGCGAAGTGGCTTGGGGCGCGCAAACGGTTTGCGGAGAGTTTGGAGAAGGGGCGCGAGGCGTCGGTGGAACTGGAGCGCGCGGGGTATGCGAGCCTGGCTTTGTGGTGGGACGAGGGGCTCGACCGGCTCTGGGCGGGGCTTTTTGGAAAGCCTTCGGAAGCGGTGGCGGAGGCGAAGGAGGGGGAGATGCCGGCCACCCGGTTGGATCGGAGCGGGGTGCAGACGCGGCTCAACCAGGCGGCGTTTTCGTTGGTGCGTGCGCGTCAGGCGATGGCGGTGCGCCGGATGATCGAAGCTTCGGGGTACGTGACGGCGGGGTTGGAGGCGGAGTCCGGAAACCCGTTGTTGAAGAAGCTGAAGGCGAAGGTGGACGAGGAGTTGAAGGACGCCGAGGAGCGGTACCGGGTGGCCTCCGCGAATCGCTCGGGCAAGCACATGATGCAGGGGCTTCTGGCCTTGGAGCGGGGGCTGAAGTACTGCGTGGATCACCCGGGCCTGGCGGAGCTGAAGAAGCAGATGTCCTCGGCGCTCGAGGAGGGCACGGCCCCGGCCATCACGCCGGCGATGCTTGCGGCGGCGAAGGCGCCGGCGACGAAGGATTCCCTGGAGGAGGGGCGCAAGCTCTACACGAACCGGTGCACGGAATGCCATGACCTCGAGATGCTGGATTCGCGGTCCGCATCGGGTTGGGCGCGGATGGTGCGGAGCATGGCCGGGAAGGCGCATCTGAAGGATCAGCAGGAGAGTCTGATTGTGGCGTATCTTGCGGCGGCGCGCGACTCGCTCGGGGCGGGGAAATAGGAGGCGCAGGCGCGCAATCGGAGGCTTGCGTGCCGGGGGGCGGCGCTCATCTTGGATCGCACGATGAACTCCGCACGCTTCCTCCCGCTGCTTTCCTTTGCCGTTTGCTGTTTCACTGCGCCGCTCGCCCGGGCCGATGCCATATCGGCTCGAATGCAACAGTTTGTGGACCAAGGGGAGGTGGCCGGGGTGGTGACCTTGGTGGCGGACAAGGACGCGGTGCTGCACTGCGAGGCCGTGGGGAAGAGCGACTTGGAGCGTGGCCGGGCGATGCAGGTGGACGATCTGTTTTGGATCGCCTCGATGACCAAGCCGATGACGGCGATTTGTGTGATGATGCTCGAGGACGAGGGCAAACTTTCCATGGAGGATCCGGTGGAAAAACACCTCGTGGAATTTCGGGGGGCCTGGATGGCGGAGTCGCGGGAAAAAGACCGCATGGTGCTGGGGCGTCCGAAGCGGGCGGTGACCATCCGCGACCTGCTCACCCACACCGGAGGGCTCCGTGATTTCAAAATCCCGCGGGTGGATTCAACCCTGGGCGAAGCGGTGATGGCCTACTCCCGCGAGCCCTTGCAATTCGAACCGGGGAGCCAGTGGAGCTATTCGAATCCGGGCATCAACACGCTGGGGCGCATTGTGGAGGTGGTCAGCGGAATGCCGTTTGCCGAGTTTCTGCAGACGCGACTTTTGGATCCGTTGGGGATGAAGAGCACGACCTTTTGGCCGAGTCCCGAGGCGCTCGCGAAGCTGGCGACCAGTTACAAGCGGGGCAAGGACGGGGGGCCGCTGGAGAAGACGGATCTCTATTTCACCCAGGGGGATCTCTCCAATCGCAAGCGCACTCCGGTGCCTGCGGGCGGGTTGTTCTCGACCGCGCAGGACGTGGTGCGTGTCTACCAGATGATGCTGCACGGCGGGGAATGGAACGGGGTGCGTTTGCTCAAGCCGGAGACGGTCCGCAAGATGACCACGACGCAGACCGGAGACATTAAAACGGGCTTCACGGAGGGGATGAGCTGGGGCCTCGGCTTCCAGGTGGTGAAGGAACCGCAGGGCGTGACGCAGATGCTGGCGGCGGGCTCCTTCGGGCACGGAGGCGCGTACGGGACTCAGAGCTGGGCGGACCCCCAGAGCGGGCGGGTGTATGTGATGCTGGTCCAGCGCTCCGGCTTTCCCAATGGAGACGCGTCCAGTGTGCGCTGGGGCTTCCAGGAAGTCGCTGCCGGCTGGAAAAAATGAGCGCCGGTCTTTCACTGCCTCGGTGAGCGCCTTGCGGAGCGCTTCGTGGCGAGCCCTCGAATCCGGAGGCTCGCCCGCGCTCACTGCGGGGCGTGCGCAAAGACATTCGGGCACGGGGCGGGCTGGTAGCGCCGTGTGCCTCCCTCGGTTTCAAAACGGACGTAGTCGCGCCCTCCGATGCGGGTGCCATCGGCAAGGGCGAAGGGAGTTGTGCCGAAGTTCACGACCACGCCTTGTCCGGAGGAGAATTCGGATTCCTGCACGAGGCGGTCGGGGGTGAGGAAGCGGTGGTGGGTCATGGAATCGAAGGCGACGCGTTTGACCCAGTCGCTCACGTAGTGCTGGGTGCGGCGGATGGCTTCGTGATAGCGGGTGATTCTTTCCGCGGTGGTGCGGTACAGGGGCGGGGTCGCGGTGAGGACGGACCAGAGGTTTTTGAGCTGCCAGTAGACGGGCGGGTCGTCCATGCCGTCTTCCCAGCGCCAGGTGACGATGACTTCATCGTGGTGGCAGAGGGAGTAGAAGGGGACGCGATGGCGGGGGCTGATGCTCACGCTGAGGGGAGCCTCGGCGGTGGGCGGAAGTTTGGAGAGATCGGTATGGCGGGGGGAGCCGGGGGTGCCGGAGGCGTCGTTGATTCCCGGCGTCTCGGTGGTTTGCGCGGCGGGGAAGTATTCCTTCCAGCGCACGAGGGTGCTGGTGCCCTCGAACCAGTGGACCCAAGGGATGAGGTAATCGATCCCGCATTCGGTGGCGGCGAGTTTTTTGCGGCGCTGGAGTTCCTCGAGCAGGGCGGTGCGTTGCTGGCGGGTGAAATAGCGGTCGGCGGGATGCGCCGGATCGTGACATTCGGCCTCGTTGCCGAAGCTGACGGAGCCGAGGCAGTCGAGGAAGCGGGCGGTGTAGTCGAACTGGGAGAACTCGCGATCGAAGGATGCGAGGGCGAGGGGCATGAAGAAATGGGGGCACACGACGCCGCTCTGGGGACCGAAGGCGGCCACGCGGGAGCCATCGGGTCGATGGACGAGTTTGTCTGGCCACGCCTCGGTGTTGATCTGGTGGCTATGCCCTTTGGCTGGGTCGGGAGCGAAGGCGTCGCGGTACTGATCGTAGCGGTAGGTGTGGTAACCGAGGGCGCGCACGCGGCGGAGGGCGTCGGCCATCTGCTGCTCGTAATCGGGCACCTCGGGTTTGTGCAAAGGCACGTTGCACATCGCGAAGAGGCATCGGTCCACGTCGGCGGAGCGGAAGCGCTCGGCCATCTCGGCGGCCTGCGCCGGGGTGCGCGTATTCGCCCAGAGCACCGGGGCGCCGAGGATCTCGTGGACGGCGGGATTTTCGGCGGCTTTTTCGCGGAGGGTTTTGTGCAGGCCCCGGGCGGCAAAGAACGCGCGGTAGCGTTGTGCCAGGGCCACGTAGCTGCCTTGATTGCTAAAGCAGAAGGTCATGCGCCAGGGCCTGTCGAATTGGCCCCGGTTTGATCGGCACACGAGCTGGGGGGCGACGATTGTCTGTCCGTCGAGGGGAATGTCGCGCCACTGGAGCAGGGTGGACTCGACATCCGGGAGCAGGGTGAGCAATCCCTCGCCGCTGGCTTCGTCTACAAGGCCGAGGCACATGAGGTACGAATGCACGCCCCCGTACAGATCCCCATCGGGCAGCGGCAGCCAGTCGGGATCCTTCTTTCGAATGGGCACGAGCATGCCCTCGCAGTGGGGGAAGAGGTTGCTGACCCGCTCGCCGTCCCGTGCAAAGACGTAGGGGTAGGAGGCCTGACGCCAGGATTCTTGGGTGTCGAGTTGGATGTGGAGTTCGAGGTCTGGCGCGTCGGGGAGGAGGCGCAGGTGGAGGGTGGCTCGGGCCAGACCGGGGCGTCCGTTGGGGCGGAG
>JBEBAG010000003.1:0-5635 GCA_041159065.1 Verrucomicrobiota bacterium
AGGAAAATTACTTCGAATGGCTCACCGCCCGACGGGATGCCGACCGCGCCCAGCTCGGAGCCCTCCCCCCAGCGCCCGCCGAGGCCCCCCAACGCGTGACGCTCCAAAAGCAGATCGACGAGGCCGAGCACCTCCTCGCCCTGCTTGGCAAACATCCCGCGGGCCGCCCCATCGAACCGGGCGCCCTTGCCCTCCAAGCCCCCACCGTTCTCTCCCTGCCCCTCCCCCCGGATGCCACCCGCTTCCGCGCACGCGGCAAACTCGACGTCGCCAGCCCGGAGCTCGAATTCGCCTCCGCCCAGTGGACGGTCTCCGTTGCCAATCCCCCGCCCGACCCCACCCGCATCATCCCGGGGGTCATCACGCTCTGGAAGCGCGGAACCGAAACCCAGAAGCGGGTCGCGGGCGACTTCAGCGGCCTCCACAACCTCTTCTCCCTCAATCTCGAGCACCGCCTCAACCAGGTTGCACAAAACCGCTACCGAGGCGGCAAACCCGGCCCCTCCATCTACTACTTCAGCGACGACCAACTCCTCTCCCTCCTGACACCGGAACAACGCCGCCACCTCCCCGCCATGCGCGAGGACTGGCGCTTTGTCGCCTCCCGCACCATCCCCAAACCGCTCGAGCCCGAGTGGGACGCCAAGGTCCGCGCCCACCTCGAGTCCTTCGCCGCGAAGGCCTGGCGGCGCCCCCTGGTTCCGGAGGAAAAAGCGCAGCTCGCCGCGATCTACCAGCAGGGCATCGCTCAAGAGCTCGACCGCGAATCCGCCGCACGTGAAGTCCTCGTGCGCATCCTCGTCGCCCCCAGCTTCCTCTTCAAACTCGAGGACGGCTCCCGCCCCGAGGTGCACCCCGTCTCCGCCAACGAACTGGCCTCCCGCCTCAGCTTCTTCCTCTGGTCCTCCATCCCCGACGACACCCTGCGCCAGAAAGCCGCGGACGGCTCCCTGCTGCAGCCCGCGGTCCTGCAGGCCGAAACCTTGCGCATGCTCCGGGACCCCAAGGCCGAGGGGCTCGCCCGCCAGTTCGCTGCGCAGTGGTTCGAGTTCCAGAGCTTTGAAACCGTCAGCAAAGTCGACACCGCCAAGTTTCCCGAGTTCACCCCTGAACTCCGCAAGGAACTCTTCGAGGAGGCCATGGCCTTCCTCTCCCACATCATCCGCCAAAACCGGCCCGTCCACGAAATCCTGACCGCCGATTACACCTTCCTCAACGAGCGCCTCGCCAAGCACTACGGCATCCCCTCCATCACCGGACCCGAGCTGCGTCAGACCAAGGTCAGCGACCACTCCCGCGGCGGCATCCTCGCCATGGGTGCTCTGCTCACCAAAAACTCCTACCCGCACCGCACCAGCCCCGTCCTGCGCGGAAACTGGCTGCTCCACACCGTTCTCGGCACCCCCACCCCCCCTCCGCCCAACGACGTCCCCAAGCTCGATGAAAGCGTCGCCAGCGCCAAATCCCTCCGCGAACGCCTCCAACGCCATCGCGCCGACCGCGCCTGCGCCTCCTGTCACGATAAAATCGACCCCCTCGGCTTCGCCCTCGAATCCTTCGACCCCATTGGGCGCCTCCGCAAGACCGACGAAGCCGGCCTCCCCATCGACGACTCCGCGCAGGACAAGGAAGGCCACGCCTTCGCCGGCGTCGCCGGGCTGCGCCAGTACCTCCAAAAGCGCACCCCGGAATTCTACGCACTATTCTCCAAAAAACTTCTGGGCTATGCTCTGGGACGTTCCGTGCTGCCCACGGACAAGCTCCTCCTTGAAGGCATGAAAAAACGCCTCCAAAGCGAGGACCCCAGCTTCGCCGGTGCCGTGCTCAGTGTCGTCCAAAGCTCCCAGTTCCTCAACCGCAGGGGGGATTGACCCCAACTCCCCCCGCTCACTCCCCCTTTCTCAATCCCCTCCTAACCCCTGACCCGTATGACCTCTCCCTCCTCCCTCTCCCGGCGACACTTCCTGCGCGGCGTCGGCGTGGCCCTCGGCCTGCCCTGGATGGAGTCCCTCCGCGCCTGGGGGAGCCCGGACGCCACCAAGACCCTCCCCGGGGCGCCGCGGCGGATGGCGTATGTGTTCATGGGCAACGGCGTGAACCCTCACCACTGGGGCGCTACCGCCTCCCCCCAGGGCCTGCAGCTCAAGGACTCCCTGCGCCCGCTCGAGCCCCTCAAGGACAAACTCCTCGTCCTCGACGGACTCTGGAATCCCACCACCGTCGAAGGCCCGGGCGGACACTTCCCCAAAATGAACCTGCTCGCCGGGTTGAAGGTGAAAAAGACGACCACCGACATCGAAGTGGGCATCACCGTAGACCAACTCGTCGCGCAGTCCCTCGGCAATCCCACTCCCGTGCAGAGCCTCGTCTTGGGGACGGAGGCCCCGGGGTACGGCAACGAGGATGGCTACACCTCCACGTACTCCGGCATCCTTTCCTGGAGCGGCTCCACGTCCCCGGCCCCCAAGGAAATCTATCCGCAGCAGGCCTTTGACCAACTCTTCGAGGACGGAAGCAAACGCAAGCGGGACAAGAGCGTCCTCGACCTCGTGCAAGGCGACGCCAAGAGCCTCCGCAAATTCCTCAGCAAAAGAGACTCCCAGAAACTCGACGAGTACCTCAGCTCCGTCCGCGAACTGGAGCAGCGTATTGAGCGGGCCGAACAGTTCAGCCGCAAGGAAACCAACGGCCAGGGCTGGCAGCCCTCCCTCCAAGCCCCTCCTTTCCCACGCCCCGCGGCGGGAATCCCGGCCAGCCCCCTCGAGCACATGACGCTCATGCTCGACATCCTCGTCCTCGCCTTCCAGATGGACCGCACCCGCGTGGCCACCCTCATGCTCCAGAACGACCTTTCCGGCATGAACTTGGGCTACCTTGGCGGAATCAAGGGCGGGCTTCACGAACTCTCCCATCACTCCAACGACCCCGCCCGCCTGGCCATGTACCAAAAGGCCAACGAACACCACATCGACCTCTGGGCACGCGCCCTCACCAAGATGCGTGACACCCTCGAGGGCGAACGCTCCCTGCTCGACAACAGCATGGTCGTCTTCTGCTCCAGCCTCTACGACGGCAACGCGCACGACTCCAGAAAACTGCCCATCCTCCTCGCCGGAGGCGGAGGCGGCACCCTCCGGGGCGGGCGAGTCCTCGATTATCAAGCCGACCCCAACCGGAAACTCTGCCGGCTCCACCTCGCCCTCATGCAACGGATGGGCCTGCAAATCGACCGCTTCGGCGACGCCGATTCCGCCCTCCCAGACCTCGCCTAACCCCCCCTCCACCCAAAGCGGCCCCGCTCCCCGCGAAAAAGCGTTCCCCGGCCAGATCCGGTTCGGGGATCCAGATCCGATAATCTGAATGGGCTCCGGCTGGGACCACCACGGAGGCCTGCCGGCGCTTCCCCCCCCGCGCTCCGGCGCTTATCCGCTTTCTCGCTTCAACGTTTCTTACCTTGGCCCTACCATCCCCGCCCCCAATGCAAACCATCGTCATCGGTCACCGGAATCCGGATATGGATTCCATCTGCTGCGCCATCGCCTACGCCGAATTCAAACGGCTCACCGGCCACCTCAACGTCGTCGCGGCCCGCGCTGGAGCCACCAACCAGCGCATCGATTACGTCCTCCAGAAGTTCGGGATCGAAGCCCCCATGCTCGTCACCGACCTGGCCCCCAAGGTGTGCGATGTGATGGAACCCAACGTCATCTACGTGCACCAAGATTCCCCGGTGTACGACGCCATCCATCTGATTGACCAGAAACGCCTCCGCGGCCTTCCCGTCGTCGATGGCGGCGACCGCTGCCTTGGACTGCTCAGCGGCTTCAAAATCACCCACCACCTCTTCCCTTCCCGCGACGAGTCCTTCTCCACCCGAATCGTCAAAGCCTCCACCGCCGACATCATGACCACCTTCGGCGGCGAACTGGTGTGCGGCCAGCTCTCCACCGAGCCCCAAGAGCAGCTGCTCATGGTCGGCGCCATGGCCCAGGACTCCTTCATCCCCAGGCTCCAGCGCTACAGCGACCGCCGCATCATCCTTTTCGTGGGGGACCGCCCCCACATCCAGGAACTCGCCATCAAACAGCGCGTCCCAACCATCGTCGTCACCGGCGGTCTGGGAGTCCTTCCCGAAATTCGCGAGAGCGCCACGCAGGCGGGCATCACCCTCATCTCCTCCCCGCACGACACCGCCACCACCGTCCTGCTCTCCCGCGGCGCCGTGCGTGTGGGAGAAATGCTCCAGTCCGAATACACCTCCTTCCACCGCGACACCCCTCTGGAAGAGGCCCGCCGTACCGCCGCCGAAAGCGGACAATTCTCCTTCCCCGTTCTGGATGATTTCGGGCGCCTCGTCGGCATCCTCTCGAAATCCGACTTCATTAAACCCATCCCGCGCCAACTCATCTTGGTTGATCACAACGAGCTGACCCAGGCCGTGCGCGGGGCGGACCAAATCCCGATCATCGAGGTGCTCGACCACCATAAGCTGGGCGGATTTTCCACCCACACGCCCATCCTCTTCTGGAACAACCCCGTCGGCTCCACCAGCAGCATCGTTGCCATGTGCTTCCGCAACGCCGGCGTGCCCATTCCCAAGCCCATCGCCGGCTTGCTCATGGCGGGCCTCATCTCCGACACCCTCCACCTGAACTCTCCCACCACCACGCCCGTCGACAAACAGATCCTCCTCGAACTCTCCCGCATCGCCGGCGTCGACTCCAAGGCCCTCGCCAAGGAAATCTTCTCCGTAGGCTCCCCCCTCCTCACCATGTCCCCCGAGGACGCCGTCGGAGCCGACTCCAAACTCTACGAGGAAAACGGCCACCGCTTCCACGTCGCCCAAATCGAGGAACTCTCCTTCGACCACTTCTACGAAAAACGCGACGCCCTCCTCGCCGCGCTCGAGTCCCGACGCCAGTCCCAAAGCCTGCTCTTCGCAGCGCTGCTCGTCACCGACATCAATACCCAAAGCTCCCTCCTGCTCGTGCGCGGGGAGGAGTCCTTCCTCAAAACCCTCTCGGGCTACCCGCCCCACTCCCCCTTCATCTGGGAAATGGCCGGCGTCGTCTCCCGCAAAAAGCAGCTCCTGCCCTACCTGCTCCGCTGCCTCGGACGCCTCCACGAGGATTGATCCCCCCGGATCCCCCCGGATCCCGCACGCCCGCTGGGGCGGCTAGCGCAAACCCAAGAGCGCCAGCATCCGCCCCGTGCGCCCCTTCTCCATCCGGTACGAGTAGTACCGTTCCAAATCGCTGCCCGTGCACGCCCCACTGTCGTGCACCTGCCGCACCCCCCGCCCGGCACACTGCGCCCGGATCTCCGCCGCGAAATCCACCTCGTATCGCGGCGGCCGAATGCACGGACTCAACACCGCCACCACATCGGAACCCACGCATCCGAAATCCCGCTCCATGACCGCAAGCGCGGCAGGAACCACCCCAAGGCGCGTCCCCTTAGCCCCGGAATGCACCAACCCAATCACCCGCCGGCGTACATCCACCAAGTAAACCGCACAACAATCGGCCACGTAGATCCCCAAACACACCCCGGGCTCCCCGCTCACCAATCCATCCACCCCCCCGGACATCCCCCCCTCCGATACCACAGACACCTCCGCCCCGTGCACCTGCTC
>JBEBAG010000004.1:0-3486 GCA_041159065.1 Verrucomicrobiota bacterium
GCTCTCCCAAGGCTTAGCGCAAGCACAGGGCGAAAGCCTGCTCCTGGTCGAAAAAGCCGGCCAACTCTCCGGTATCGCCCTCGGAACTGACGGCGCACTGGTGCTGCGCGGCAAACGCTACACAGCGCCCACAGCCGACTTTGAATACGCGCTCGACGCACAGGGCCACTTCACCGCCGCCCCCATCTACCGCGCCATCGACACCGTCCAGATCGAGCCCGCCCAGAACGTGTTCACCGAGCGCGCCTCGATCTCGTTCTCGATCCCCACGCAGGACACCCGCGACATCGAGTTCCGCTACACGCTCGACGGCAGCGATCCCACCCTCGAATCGCCGCTCTACTCCAAGCCCTTCGAGATCACCAAGGACACCTACGTCAAAGTCCGACCCTTCCGAAAAGGCCTCACCCAAACCCCGTTCAACATCCCCTGCGAACTAGCCGGAAAAACCGTGGGCGCCCTTTACCGCAAGGAAGCGATGCGGCCTGCGGTAGCGGCGACTGGCAGACTCCAACCGGGGTTGGACGCCGAGTACCTCGAGGGGACCTGGCCGACGCTGTTTGGTCACGCGGGCGTGCCGGGGGTCCTTCCGGCGATGGCGCGCACGGCGGCGAGCGGTTTGCTCGTTCCCGGCGAGGTCAACGCGATGCGCAAAACCGACAAGGCCTATGCGGTCCGCTACAGCGGCTATCTCCAAGCGCCAGAGGATGGCGTGTACACCTTCCACGCACCCGAGCACCTTTACACACCGACGATGGACGCCGGATTTGACCTCCGCATTTGGGTGGATGGCGAGGAATGGTTCCCCTCGCCCACACTGCACTCGGAGAACGCGTGGAGCATCCCGCTGCAGAAAGGTCTGCACAATTTGCGGGTGTGTTACGTGGATTACCGGTGGAAGACGTTCAAGAACGAGTACTGGATGGACTGGCAGGAAGGCCAGATGTGGCAGGGCACCCCGGTGCTCGAAGTCACCGGTGCGGATGGCAAAAAGCAGCCGCTTCCTGCCGGGTCGCTCCTCCACTAACCTGCACACCGCGCTTGGCATCATCGTTGGCCACTTCGAGTTGGATTAAGTCAAAAGCCCGATAGGCGACAAATGCCAGTGCTTCGCCACCCCGGGAGCCTGTACAGGCATACTGAGGGTAAACGGAACACCTCTTCGGCGCCGCCCCTGTGTGGGCAGCGGAGGCGGAACCGAAAATCAAGACCGAGATGACTGACGCCAAACGGTCGGCGTTGTCTTGAAATGGGCTCTGAAAGCGGAGATGAAGTGACTTGGACTCTGGAAGCCACAGGAGTGGGCAATATGCAGCAGTTTGTGATTGCTGATGCGGAGGAGTTCGCAAGCCTTGTGCAACTTAACCTGAGTAATCAGGGTCGTTGTGCTGATGCCAAATTCCTTTTTGCAGCTTTGCAACAGTGAACTGGTGCTCACCCCCAGCTTCTCTGCCAGTCTGGAGGCCGTTGGAAACCGGTGGAGGCCGGACTCCAAGTTGCGTTTGGCCCGTTCTGCCAAGCTTTCTTCAGCGAGTTTCGAGCACGCACTAAGGGGGCTGCTTTCATGGCAAAGCTCGGCAATTCTGTAAAACCGCTGCATAAAATGTGCCGGATGGACCCGTTCAGGGGAATGAAAGGCTGCACCGATCTCGCGGAAGAGGCGATACACCTCTTGTTGCGCCGCTGGTTGGATCACGGGATTGAGCGCTGAGGTCCCGAACAGTTTGACAAGCGATTCCACCGCAGGCCCCACAATTTCCATCCAGATACTTTGCAAAGGTTTGCCCCCATCCTCGGTGACGGTGTGCCAAGTTTCTGGCGGTAGGCAGATAACCTGTCCCGGGAGAACAAAGTATTCGCCGCAGTCAGTTTGTTCGAAAGTGGCGCCTTCAATGTCGTACCCCAATAACATACCCTGGTGGATAAACCGCTGGTTGGCGATCCTTCCCTGCCCAACGTACACCTCATGTCGAACGGGAAACACCCCGGATCCGACGTCGATGAATTCCTTTTCGCAATACATAAACGGACGCCAGCCGACATAAATTTGCGGATTTTAGCAATCTAACGCTCTTTGGGTTCAGTGAGGCCCATGCCACTTTGGACGCATTCCGGAGTCTTTGTGAACCGCCTGAGTTTGTTCTGATGGAACGGACATTCCCAATAGACTCCAGCACCCTCCGGTTCGATCCTTTTTATGAAGCGCAGTCCTATCCTAATCGCCGCCCTTCTGCTGCTCGCCACGCTCGTGGCAAACGCAGAGCAGAAACCTTCAACCGCAACCGTCCGCGACCATCTCTGGATCTTTGCCTGTCCGCCGGGGGGGGACGCCTACTATCTGGAACTGGCCGGTGTCCGCGGCGGATCGCGCATGACGCCCGTGGAGGGCGCCCACTGGCTAAATGTCCCTAACCTGGTCTTTGTCACGCAGGATCACACTCGTCCCAACCTCCGCTGGACGGAGATTAATTGGAAGGCGAAGACGACGATGGACCAGTGGGCGATCTCGTTCGAGTCGCTGAAGAAGGTCAGCTGGTCCGCGGTCGGATCCAGCGGCAGCGGCGGACTGAAAACGCTGCCCGACCTTGTCTCGATCGCGAGGTCCTACCCCCAAGTGACGAGCGTGTACCTCGATGACTTCGTGAAGGACCGCCACCGCCGGGCAGACATGGCTTTCGCCGGACGGCCCGCAATGTCCGAGGAGGAATTGAAGGCCATGCGAACCCAGTTGTCCAAAGTCGGACGCCCGATGGAAGTCTGGACGACCCTCTACGCTTACGACCTGGATCCGCAACATCCCGACTACACCCACTGCGAACCGCCACTCATCGAATCACTGAAGCACTTCGACGTGATCGTGCTGTGGACGTGGAAGAGCGACGACCTCCGCAACCTTGAGAAGAGCCTGGCCCGCCTCGAAGCCGTGAAGCCCAAGGGAACAAAGATAGCCCTAGGGCTCTACCTGTGGGACTACACCGGCGTCGACGAGAAGCGGAAGGCCGATCCGACCTACCGCTTTGGCAAGCCCGTCTCCCTCGAGCTTATGGAGTTCCAATGCTCGCTCGGCCTGAAGTGGCTCAAGGAAGACCGGGTCCGCGACCTCGTTATCCTCGGCAACACCCACCTCGACATAGGCTCCCCCTCCGCTCCATGGATGCGCGAATGGATTAAGAAAAACGGAGACGATGAATTGGAGAGGTAATCAAAGGTGTCATCCGATGAAACCGACCTTGGCCCGCCTCTGCTCGATACGGCCCCATGGAAGCCTCGCCAGAGCTTTGTTTCGGTGGACCGGCGTCCTCCTGCATTCGAAGCCCGCAATGAAGAGGGCCTACGCTTACCGCTTTCCGGAACCACGGCAGAACCAAAACAAATGCGCTGGGAGCGGCCCTCGACAGATGGGGGAGCCGCCCCCCAAAGCCCCATTTTCGAATGCATCGCTCTTCGCGGAGAGCAGTTTCCGGGCAAACACATCGAAGGGCTTGT
>JBEBAG010000005.1:0-5721 GCA_041159065.1 Verrucomicrobiota bacterium
GCAGAGCTCATGAACGAGAGCTTCGCCGCCTTTCCCCCAAAGCCAATCGCGCAACCCGCCCAACTCCAACCCTGCCGCATCTGCGCCGCCTCCGGATACCTCCCCCACCCCCAGTGCCTCCAGCCCGGACCCGACGGCCAGCCCCAGGGTCCTCTCACCGAGGTGTGGATGACCCCCCTGCAGCGGCCCAAGGATAAGGAACTCTGCGATGTACACGGCCCCAAGCGCCCGCGGGTCCCCCATGCGCCCGAAGCGGTCGACTTGCCCAAGGTCATGGTGGTCGTCGATACCGCCTCCATCGCCCCCATCGCCCTCCAGTCCCCCGTCATCGCCGGCGAAGACCCCTTCCTCTCCAACCAGTCCGAGCAGGTCGCCAAGGCCATCAAGAACTATAAGGACAACGCCACCGTGGCCCCCCTCGAAAACAAGATCCCCGAAATTCAGAAGACCGAGCCCACCCTCCCCACGGTCCCCCCCCCTTCCCTTCCCAGGGCCATTCCCGTCACCCCGGAAAACGAGCCGCCCCCAGCCTCCAAACTTCCCCAGGCCCCCAAGGTTCCGAAACTGGAATTTTAGGAAAGCCTGACCGCCGAAACTGGGCCGCGCCCCGATTCCCTTCGGATCGAGCCCGACTCCCGCACTGCAAGCCGAGGGTTTGCAGTCTCCCAGGAGACTCCCTATATCCCCCCTATCCGCAACGTCCCAACGCTCCACGCCATGACCGATCTCCGCTCCCAACTCCAGCAGGCCCTTCAGCGCGGTGAACTCCTCGCCTCCAGCGCCCAAAATCTGGATCAGATCCTCAGCCATTCGCCTAGCTCCGTCACCGTGGAGAGCATCCGCGAGCTGGTCGCCACCCGATCCTGGGCCGAACTCAACGACCGCTTCTTCCGCAAACTCGCTTTTGGCACGGGAGGCCTCCGGGGACGCACCATCGGCAAGACCGTCACCCGAGCCGAACAGGGCGAGCCCCAGCCGCTGGACCGCCCCCAGTTCCCCTGCGTGGGCACCAACGCGATGAACGAATTTAACGTGTCCCGCGCCACGCAGGGACTGGCCGCCTACCTGCGCGAGTTCCACGCCGCCCAGAACCTTCCCGGACGGCCCAGCCTCGTGGTGGCCCATGACACCCGCCACTTCTCGACCGACTTCGCGCAGCTCACGGCCCGCGTGGCCTCCGAAAATGGCGTGGACGTCTTCCTTTTCAGCGGACCGCGCTCCACCCCCCAGCTCTCCTTCACCGTCCGGCTCCAAAACGCCCAAGCCGGAATCGTCCTCACCGCAAGCCACAACCCGCCCCATGACAACGGGTACAAGGTGTACTTCAATCAGGGGGCCCAGGTGGTCGAGCCCCAGGCCAGCGCCATCATTGCCAAGGTCAACGCCCTCGAAAGCGACGCCTACACCCCCCTCCCGCCCGAGCAGCAAGGCCGCATTTGCGTCCTGGGAGCCGAGGCGGACGAGGCCTACATGGCCCGCCTTCAAACCCTCATCCTGAACCCGGCCTTGGTGGCCTCCGCCTCCGCATTGCGCATCGTGTTCTCCTCCATCCACGGCACCGGGGGAACCATCATCCTGCCCCTCCTCCAGCGCCTCGGCTTTGCCTTCACCACGGTGCCCCAACAGGAGACTCCCGACGGGCGCTTCCCCACGGTGAAAAGCCCCAATCCCGAAAACGCGGAGGCCCTCTCCCTCGCCATCGCCCAAGCCCAGTCCGAGAACGCCGACCTCGTCATCGCCACCGACCCCGACTGCGACCGCATGGGCGTGGCCGTCCGCAATCGCCAGGGGGAAATGGAACTCCTTTCCGGAAACCAAATCGGATCCCTCATGGCCTACTACCGGATCCTCACGCTTAAGGCCCAGGGCGTCATCACCCCGGAGAACGCCTCGCGCTGCGTCATCATCAAAACCTTCGTCACCACCGACCTCCAAAAAGCCATCGCCCAACGGAACGGGCTCCGGTGCGTCGAAACCCTCACCGGCTTCAAATACATCGGCGCCAAGCTGGGCAAGTACGAGGCCGCCCTGCCCGAGGCCATCCGCACCGGTTACCGCCAGCGCCCCGAGGGGGAGACCCGCGCCGCCCGGTTGGCCCACTCGAGCTTCTACGTGTGCGGCGGCGAGGAGAGCTACGGATACAGCGCCGCCGATTTTGTGCGGGACAAGGACGGAAATGGGGCCGCCATCGTCTTTGCCGAGGTGGCCGCCTATGCCAAATCGGAGGGCCTCACCCTGCCCGAACTCCTCGACCGGGTGTACTCCGAGTACGGCTTTTACTGGGAACAGAACGGTTCGCTCACCTTCGAGGGGGCGCAGGGAGCCGCCCAGATCCAACGCCTCGTCGAATCCTTCGCGGAGCGCCCCCCCGCCACCGCAGACGGGGCTCCGGTCACCGGGGTTTTGAACTACGCGACGACCGATTTGTTCGATGTCGAGGGGGATCCCATCCCGAAGGAAAACATGCTGATGCTTTCCTTGGCCGATGGCCGGCGGGTCGCGGTGCGGCCCTCGGGCACGGAGCCCAAGATCAAATTCTACCTGTACGCGCACGCCGTTCCGAACGAGGGCGAGCGCTTCTCCCCGGAGGAACTCGCCCAAGCGAAGCCCCGCGTCAAAGCCTCCCTGCAATCCCTTTGGAAGTGGATTCAGGAGGATGTCCAAGCGCGTCTCGGCTAGCCAGCGCGGGGTATTCGAGTTCCCAAGTCCAGCCTTCTTCCCGCGTGCCCACGCGTTTTTCGCCGTTACCCCGAGGCCGAAAGATGAAATGGTGCGCGCCGCCCACATTATGAACGCCCTACTCTTGAAGCGATTTTTTCAGAAACCCCTTCAGGTGGCCTACATCACGCCAAGCTCCAAGGCGCTCACTCGGAAGGTGGCCAGCAAAATGGACTTCTCCGAACCCCGGGTCATCGTCGAATACGGCCCGGGCGAGGGCTGTCACAGCCGCGAAATCCTCAGCCGCATGGCCCCCGGTTCGCAGCTGATCCTCATCGAACTCGATGCCGAGTTCGCCGAACACCTGCGCCAGCAGTTCCGCCACCGTCCCGAGGTGCACATTATCCAGGACAGCGCCACCGAAGTGCTCGCCATCCTGCGTAAAAAAGGCTTCTCCCACTGCGATTACATCGTCTCGGGCATCCCCTTCACCCTCATCCCGCCTCCCGTCAAACGCGCCATCCTCCAGAACACCCACGAGGCTCTGCGCCCCGCGCCCCACGCCGCCTTCATCACCTACCAAGTCTCCCGCGAGCTGCGCAACGGAGGACACTGCGACCATTTCCTCAGCTGCGACACGGAATTCTGCCTCGCCAACCTGCCCCCAATGTGGGTGTCCACCTTCCACCGCTCCGCCACCGTCAAGTCCGACGCCCCCCATCGCACCGCCAGCACGCCCGCTCTGGCCCGTCTGGCCGAAGCCTGAACCCCGGCGCGGCGTCCACTCCGCCTCCCCACGGGCGCTGCTCCCCCGACGCCCTCCCGCTCCGTTTTGCATGAAACTGGATCTCTACATCCGTTCCTGGTGCCCTTGGTGCACTCGGGCCATCGCAACCCTCGACCGCCTCGGCTACGCCTACACGGTGCACGACCTCGAACTGGAGCCCGGAGCCCGGGAGGCCATGATCGCCCTCTCCGGCCAGGAACGGGTCCCCACCCTCCGCGCCGGCGAACACGTCCTCGGAGACTTTGATCCCGAACAACTCCTCGCCTTCCTCGAACGGCATTCCATCCAGCCCTAGCGCGATTCCCGCCCACCGGCCCGCAGGATCCGCCCCCGCGGCTTCGTTCCCATGCTCTCCAATTTGCTCCTCCTCCTCGGCTGCATCGCCCTGACCGCCGCCTTCCGCCGCTGCGAATCCCAGCACCTCCAGCGCCTCGGCAACCTGGGCATTCTGCTCACCTCCTACCTTCTCGGCTGGAAGCTCACCGGACACCACGCCGTCGGAATCCTCGCCGGACTCAGCTGGCTGCTCTTCCCCTGGATCGACATCGTCACCCGAGTCCGAAACACCCCCGTCCCCTCCGATCAACCCCTTCGCTCCCAAGCCCCTCCCGGCCCCTACCGCTTTCCGTCCCTCAATGAGGTCTCGGAAGAAATCGAAGCCGAGGGCTTTGAACACGTCGAAGACACGGGCTGGGACCATCACGAAGACCGCCAGTTCCTGCGCCTTTTTGTCCAACCCGTCTCGAAAATGCGCGCGACAGTCAACCTGGTCGAAAGCGAGAACATCAGCTTTTTCTACGTCACCCTCTGCACCAAGTCCTCCGATGGCATCCTGTGGTGCTCTTGGAATTACCCCTTCTCCTCCAGCCTGAAGCAGGCTCCCCACTGGCGTATCCAGAGAGTCCGACACGCCCAGAATTTCCACCAACTCCTGAGCGCGCACCAACGCTGGCTTCGCCAATCCCAAGCGGCCCCCGCGCTTGCGTTCCAGAATTCCCCCGAGGAGCTCACGGCGGAAATCCAGGCCGATCTCCACGCCCAACTCGAACACAACCTTCGCTGCGGCATTCTCCAGCGCCGCGCCGACAACGCCATCCACTACTCCTGGCGAGGCTGCATCTTCCTCTGGCTCCAGTTCCTGCGCGACATGCTCCGGACCTGACCCCTCCCTCCCCTCCCCAACCTCCCCGGCATGCGCACCGATCCCTCCCTCCCGCGCCCCTTCCTCGCCAAGGCCCGCCTCCTCGACTTCATGCGACAGGCCGATCAATCCGGCCTCATCAACCTCGCCGCCGGGGTCCCGGGACTCGACGCCCTCCCTGACGCCGCCCTCCGCCAGGCCTTCCATGCGGCGCTCGAAAAGGACGGGGCGGCGGTCTGGGCCTACCATCACCCGGAGGGCGACCTTGCCCTGCGCCACCAACTCGCCCTCCGGTTGCAATCCCGCGGGGTTTCCCACGTCCGCCCGGAACACCTGATCACCACCACGGGATGCACGCAGGCGCTCCACATCCTGCTTTCCCTGATGGTGCAGCCCGGAACCCTCGTGGCCTGCGAGGCGCCCGCCTATTACGGAATGCTGGAGATCCTGAGTGACGCCCAAGCCCGCGTGCTGCCACTTCCCTGCACCCCCTCGCAGGGCGGCCTCGACCTCGCCCAGACCGAGGCCCTCCTCCGCCACCACCGCCCGGCCTGCCTCGTCCTTTGCTCCACCCTGTCCAATCCCTCCGGATCCACCCTTCCCGAGGAGGAGCGCCCCCCCTTGGTCGAACTCTGCCGATCCCTCGGAGTGCGCATCATCGAGGACGACATCTACGGCGAACTCTTCGACTCCGGCGCCCCCAGCCCGCTCCTGCGCTACGACCCCTCGGGCGAGGTGGTCAGTTACGTCACCAGCTTCTCCAAAACCGTCTCCCCGGGGCTGCGCTGCGGCTTCGCCGTCCCCGGATCCCTCCACGAACGCTACGCCCAGCGCAAGTGCCAGCAGGACCTCCACGGGGCCGTCCCCTCCGAGGCCATCCTGCGCGAATTCCTCGCCCAAGGAGCCATGGACCCCCATCTGCTCTGGCTGCGCGAACGCAACCGACACCGCCGATCCCTCGCGCTCGAGGCGATCCACCGCACCTTCCCGCAGCCAAGCCGCGTCTCCGATCCCCTCGGCGGATTCATGCTCTGGGTCCAACTCCCCCCCTCGCTCTCCCTCGCCGCCCTCCGCGAGGCCGCCCGCGCCGAGGGCGTCGTGTTCGCCTCCGGGGACGTGTTCGACACCGACCCCC
>JBEBAG010000006.1:0-16055 GCA_041159065.1 Verrucomicrobiota bacterium
CATTCTCCCGATTTTGCCCCGGCGGATTCCTGCGGCGGAGCTGGAGGGGCTCGGGCGGTTCATGGTGGACCGGATGCGTTTGGCAGTGGGTTCGACACACATCCAAGTGTGCGTGAGTTACTTTGCGAGCGAGCGCGACTCGATTTACAAAAAGATCGAGCAGCTGCGTCCGCGGGATGTCACGGACGAGCTCATCCCGTTGCCCGAGGCGCTGCATCCCCTGCTCAATCGCGGGGTGATGCTGGATGAGCGCAAGCTGAACCTGTTGCGGAACCGGTTTTTGAATCACGAGGGGGACATGGGGATTCGCGTGTTTGAACCCTCTGCGGTTTCCGCGGTGATCCAGTACACGTGACCCTGCGCGTGCTGCGCGTGACCCTGCGCGTCGTGGGGCTTGGGGGACTGCCGGGGGTGGGGGCGTGCTTTTTCAGAACCTGATCTTTATGAAACTCCCAATCCTTCTTCTCACGACCCTGACCCTGAGCATGCCCGGTGGGGCTTTTGCGGCGGATGCGCCCAAGCGGAAGATCCTGTTTTTCACGAAGTCGAGCGGATACGAGCACGAGGTGATTTCGTGGAAGAAGGGGCAGCCGAGCTTTGCGGAGAAGCAGTTGCTGGAGCTGGGGGCGAGGCAGGGGTGGGATTTTACGTTTTCGAAGGATGGCTCGAAGTTTTCGCGGGAGTACTTGGCCGGGTTTGACGCGGTGATGTTTTACACGACGGGGGATCTGTGCGCGGAGGGGACAGACAAGCATCCGCCGATGAGTGCGGAGGGGAAGCAGGCCCTGTTTGAGTATGTGCGCTCGGGGAAGGGGTTTGTGGGGACGCACTCCGCGAGCGACACGTTCCACACCGACAACGAGTCGCAAAAAGGGCCGGAGCGTTACGTGAACCACGGGGAGAAGGCGGATCCGTACGTGCGTTTCCTCGGAGCGGAATTCATCCGGCATGGAGCGCAGCAGAGTGCGACGAGTCGGGTGGTGGATCCCAAGTTTCCGGGGTTGGAGGGGGTGGGTTCGGAGTTTGCGCTGCATGAGGAGTGGTATTCGCTCAAAGATTTCGCACCGGATTTGCACGTGTTGACGGTGATGGACGCTCCTTCGATGAAGGGATTGGAGTATGCGCGTCCGGCCTTCCCGAACACGTGGGCGCGGAGGGAGGGCAAGGGCCGAGTGTGGTACACCTCCATGGGGCACCGGGAGGACATTTGGACCAACCCGGTTTTCCAGAGCATGCTCGTGGGCGGGCTGCGTTGGGCCTGCGGCGATGCGGCGGCCGAAGTCCCGCCGAACCTGAAGGCGGTGGCGCCTGAGGCGCATGTGAACCCGGCCTATATCCCGGTCAAGCCGGCTCCCGCTCCCGCTCCCGCTCCCGCGGCAAAGTGAACGGGAGCACGCGACGGGATCGGTTCAGCGGACGTACATGAGTTCGTTGGTGAGCAGAACCACTTGGGCGTAGCGCTCCAAGAGGGAGAGGGTGCGGTCAGCCGCGGCGACCGGCTTTTTACGCGCGGCGGGAGGATCGGTTGGGGCGGGGAAGAGGAGCGGGTTGGGGGATTCGAGTCCGCTCTGGGGACCGCTGGCGAGGAATCGTTCGCCCAGTTCGAGTTCCTGCTTTGAAGGCGCGCGCTGGAGGGAGGTCCGGTAGAGGAAGCGGATTTTGTCCTCGGCGGAGCCGTTTTTCGGAAAATCGGGGCGCGCGAGGATGGCGCGCACCTGCTCGGCGACGAAGGGGCTGTTGAGGAGGAAGAGCGCCTGTTGCGGGACCGTGGTGAGGATGCGTTCGCCGGTGGAGATATCGGGGTTTGCGAAGTCGAAGGTCTGGAGGATTTCGGGGAGGCTGGAGCGGTCGATCATGGCGTAGAGCGAGCGCCGGTTTTGGTTGGCCAAGTCCTCGTGGATTTCGGGGGGAGGAGTGCCCGCGCCTTTTTTGAGCGGGACCGTGGGGCGTGCGGGATCTCCGGCGAGGCGGAAGGGATGACCTCCGGTGGAGGAGCGGTCGAGTTGTCCGCTGAGGGTGAGGAGGGTGTCGCGGATTTGTTCGAAGTCGAGGCGTTGCAGGTTGAAGCGCCAGAGCCACTGGTTGGTGGGGTCGGCTTGCATGCCCTGCTGATGGATGCGGCTGTCCTGCTGGTAGGTGGAGGAAAGCACGATGAGTTTGTGCAGCTGTTTGAGGGACCAGTCATGGTCCATGAACCAGTTGGCCAGCCAGTCGAGGAGTTCGGGATGAGTGGGGGCCTCGGCACGGGTGCCGAAGTCGCTGGGGGTTCGCACAATGCCCTGTCCGAAGTGCCACTGCCAGACCCGGTTGACGAGGACGCGTGCGGTGAGTGGGTTGTCCCGGCTGGCGATCTTCCGGGCCAGTTCCAGTCGGCCGCTGCCGTCCTTGAAGGGGGCGTCCTCGGAGCCTCCGAGCGCGGTGAGGAAATGGCGGGGAACGATCGGACCGCGGTTTCCGGCCTCGCCCCGGATGAGCACGGGGGAGTCCTTGGGGCGGGCGGCATCCTGGAGGACCATGGCGCGCACGGGGGCGCCGGGGTGGGAGAAGTTGAGCTGGGTGGTTTTGGCCCGGATGGCGCCGACGGCGGTGGTGTAGGCGACGCCGAAGGTGCGCGCGACGGTGGTGGTGGAGGGGAGCAGGGCCGATTGGGGGGCAAAGTACTGGGCTCGGAGGATTTCGAGGGTGGGATCGGCGAGGGTGGTGGTGGTCTTGGAAAGATCGAACCCGCCCGCCCGCGCATTCCGGCCGGCCACAAACTCGGGAAGAGCGAGGGCGTTACGCAAGGAGCCGAAGAGCTCCCCGTAGACGGCGGCAACGTCCCTGAGGGAGGCGGGAGCCTTGGCGACGAGGGCGTCCACGACGGGGCGGCTGAATTCGGGGGTCTCCTGGAGTTTGGCCACGATTTCGGGGGCCTTCTCGGCAAAGGTTTCGGCGGGAAGGCTGGCGAAGATCAGCCAGGGGCCGAGCAGCGGGTCTTTTGCCCCCTTTTTGCGCGCATTCTCGGCTTGGGTGAGCTGCTCGAACCACGTGGCTGCGAGTTCCGCCTTGAGGCCCGACTGACGTGCGGCGAGGCGGAAATTGGTGCCCTTTTTGGAGGAGTCCGCGGATTGGGAGGATTCGTGTGCTAGGAGCAGGTAGTCCTGGGTGCGTTCCAGCAATCCCGCGGCGAGGCGCGCGGATTCGGATGCTTCAAACCGCTGAACCTCCTCCTGAATCCGGGTCGTTTCCGCAAGGTACTCGGGGTACCTGGGGTGGGATTCCGGGTCCCGGATGGCGGGGCCGAGGTCGGGTTCTACGGAACTGGCGAAGACGCCGTGGAGGGCGTAGTAGTCGCGGGTGGGGATGGGATCGAATTTGTGGTCGTGGCAGCGGGCGCAGGCGCCGGTGAGTCCCATGAGGCCCTTGGTGACGACGTCGATGCGGTCATCGATGAGGTCGTTCTCGTTTCCCATGAACCGTTTGCCCACGGTGAGAAAGCCGAGGGCGGCGAGCTTGGAGACGTCCTCTTTGGCTTCGGGGAGGCGGTCTGCGGCGATTTGCTCGAGGAGGAATTGGTGGTAGGGGAGGTCCTGGTTGAAGGCGTTGATGACGTAGTCGCGGTAGGTCCAGGCGTAGGCGTAGAGGGGGGGGCGTCCGCGTCCGTTGGCGCGGTCTCCGGAGGTGTCGGCGTAGCGGGCGATGTCCATCCAGTGGCGGGCCCAGCGTTCGCCGTACTGCGGGGAGGCGAGGAGGCGGTCGACGGCGGACTCGAGGGCGTTGGGGGAGGAATCGGCGAGGAAGGCGTCGACGTCCTCCGGGGAGGGGGGAAGTCCGGTGAGGTCGTAGGAGAGGCGGCGCAGAAGGGTTTGTTTGTCGGCCTTGGGAGAGGGTTTGAGTTTGTGCTGGGTGAGTTTGGCGAGGACGAAGGCGTCGATGGGGTTTTGGATGAACTGCTGCGGGTCGCGGACCTTGGGGGGGGCGGGGTTGGCGATGGGTTGGAAGGCCCAGTGTTTGGCGGCGACCTCGGGATCCCAGGCGCGGTTGCGGGCCGGGTTGGAGCCGGTGCGGGGGTCGGGGGCGCCCATCTGGATCCAGGCCTCGAAGTCGGCGAGCACGGCTTCGGACAGGCGGTCCTTTTTGGGGGGCATGGCCATGTCCGGGTCCTTGTGCTCGTGGCGGATGGAGGTGAGCAGCAGGCTCTTCTTCGGGTTGCCCGGGACGAGCGCGGGACCGCTGTCTCCGCCCTTGAGGACGCCCTCGCTGGAGTCGAGCAGGAGGCCGCCCCGCAGCTTCTCGCTCTTCGCGCTGTGGCACTCGTAGCAGCTTTCGACGAGCACCGGCCGGATTTTCTTTTCGAAGAAGTCGAGCTGGGCGAGGTCGGAGGGGAGTGCGGCTTGCAGGGGGGAGAGCACCGGGCCGGAGGCGAGTGCGAGGGCGGCCAGCAGACGCAGGGTTTGGCGGGAGGAGCGGCGGGGGGACATAGAGCGCGGGAGGGTGCGGGTTGGGACGGAGTCTTCGACCCGGGACGGGAGGCGGGCCTGAGCCCTTGGGCCTGGGGTTTCGCCCCTTTAGGCCACGAGGGCGCGGACCACGTTTCCGTAGACGTCGGTGAGTCGGAAATCTCTGCCGTTGTAGCGGTAGGTGAGTTTCTCGTGATCGAAACCGAGGAGGTGCAGCATGGTGGCGTGGAGGTCGTGGACGTGGACTTTGTTGGAGACGACGTCGTAGCCGAATTCGTCGGTTTGGCCGTAGGTCTGGCCGCCCTTGACTCCGCCGCCGGCCATCCAGGAGCAGAAGGCCTTGTGGTGGTGGTCGCGGCCGGGTTCGCCGCGGGCTCCGCGGTCATGGCGGGGGGTGCGTCCGAACTCGCCACACCAGACGACGAGGGTGTCGTCGAGGAGGCCGCGTTGTTTGAGGTCTTTGAGGAGGGCGCCGATGGGTTGATCGATGAGCTCGGCGTTTTTGGTGAGGTTGCCTTTGACGTCGGTGTGGTGGTCCCAGCTGCCGGCCCAGACTTGGACGAAGCGGACGCCGTTTTCGACGAGGCGCCTTGCGGTGAGCATGCGGCGGGCGACTTCGGAATCGCCGTAGAGCGCGCGGACCGACTCGGGTTCTTTGGAGAGATCGAACACGTCGGTGGCCTCGGACTGCATTTTGAAGGCGAGCTCGAAGGATTGGATACGGGCCTCGAGGGAGGCCTCGCGGTTGAGGTCGACGGCGTGCTTTTCGTTGAGGGCCTTGAGGAGGTCGAGCTGTTCGCGTTGCTGGTCGATCGAGGCGTGGCGGCTCTTGATGTTGGCGATGATTTTTTCGGGAGGCAGGCTGAGGTTGCTGACGAGCGTCCCCTGATAGGCTCCCGGGAGGAAGGCGGCGCGCAGGTTCGCGGCGCCTCCCAGTCCGGCTCCGAGGGCGACGAAGCCCGGGAGGTTCTGGTTTTCGGAGCCGAGGCCGTAGACGGCCCAAGCGCCGGCGGAGGGTTTGACGAGGCGCCCCGAGCCGGTGTGCATCATGGTGGTGGCGAATTCGTGCGCCGGGATATCGGTGCACATGGAGCGGATGACGGCGATGTCATCGATGTTTTCCCCGATTTTGGGGAAGAGCTCGCTCACTTCGACTCCGCTCTGGCCCATTTTGCGGAATGCAAACTGGGGGGGCAGGGGGAGTCCGCCGATGAGGGAGACGTCCTTGCCGAAGTGGGCCGCCATGCCCGGTTTGGGATCCCAAGTGTCTATGTGCGAGGGGCCTCCGGGGGCGAAAATGTGGATGACGCGCCGGGCGGAGGCGGGGAAGTGGGGCTGGCGAGGGGCCAGCGGCGAGAGGGCCGTGAAGGGGGTGGAGCCGAAGGCGCCGGGCGAAGGGGAGGGGGCGGCGTGCGCGTCGTGGCCGAGGAGGGCACCGAGGCTGAGGGCGCCAAAACCCATGCCGAAGCGGTTGAGGAACTGGCGCCGGGTGGCGCAGAGGTCGTCGAGGGAGGGGAGATGCTGGCGGATGTCCATACCGGGAGGGGGTTGAGGGTGAACGACACGCTGACATTGAGAACAACCCCGGTCGGTGCGTTGGGTCGCGGTATTTTTTGGAGAGAAAAACAAAACGGGGACGCAAGCCCGTTTGGAGGGGACGTCTGAGCCGCGTTATCCGCGGTGGAGTGCGGTGGAGGGACAGACAACCGCCCGTGTGCGCGGGGCGGTGGAGAACTAAGGTTCCGGAGGTTCGCGGATGGCACGTGGGTGTCCCCGTTGCGGGGCAGATTCGTCCCAACCTGTTGGGAAGCCGAGGAGCACGAAAACATGAAATCCCGAATGCGTTGGATGTCTTTGATGGGGGCGGTGGTTTTGGCTGGGGGCCCCCTCGGGGCGGGGGCGGAGCCGGGACCGGGCGCGGCCTTCGAGGGCGCCGCGTGCGCGCGGTCTGCGGAGGGGGAGGGAATAAAGCTTGCATGAACCAACTGGTCGGACCATCATGCCAGCGGGAGACCTCCCTCCCCTCTCGACGCCAGCGCCAGTGCGGCCGCCCCCAAAACCCTCCCTTTTCCTCCCCCTATGATGCCCCCCCTCCCCGTTCGATGGCTGGCCCTCGGCTCGATCGCCTTTTCCAGCAGCTTTGCCGGCGATTTGAAGTTGCCCTCCGTATTCTCGGACCACCTGGTGTTGCAGCGAGGGCAGGAGGTGCCGGTCTGGGGGTGGAGTCAGGGCGGGGCGGCGGTGACGGTGCAGTTTGCCGGTCAGATCAAGAAAACGGTGGCCGAACCTTCCGGGCGCTGGTCGCTGAAGCTGGATGCTCTGTCGGAGTCCCGGGAGGGACGGGAGCTTGCGGTGGAGGCGGGGGAGGAGCGGGTGGTTGTCCGGGACGTGTTAGTGGGGGAAGTTTGGCTGTGTTCCGGCCAATCCAACATGGCGATGACGGTAGATGGAAAAACGGCGTGGCTTCACGTGGGCGGGATTGCGGATGCCAAAGAGGTGGTGCGTCAATCGGAGAACCCGCTCCTGCGTCAGTTCAAAGTGGAGTGGAAAACCGCGACCACCCCCCAGGAGAACGCGGGGGGAACTTGGACGGTAGCGGGGCCGGACACGACCGCGGAGTTTTCGGCGACGGGGTACTTTTTCGCGCGGGAGCTGCACGAACGCTTGGGAGTGCCCGTGGCGATTGTGAATGCGTCGTTTGGGGGGTCCTCGGTACGGGGATGGATCAGCAGGGAAGGGATTCTTCGGGAGGGGGGTGCGGAGGAGGTGGCCACGATGAATACGCTGCTCGACCAGTATGAGCATCACGACGAACGGCTTGCCCGGTATGCTGCGAGCGTGTCCGAATGGGAGAAGGGGACGGGCCGGGTTGACCCGGAGGGCTCCCTGAATGATGCGTTGTGGCTGTCGAGGGCGCCGGCGGATCCGGTTTGGAGCACGGTGCAGTTGCCCGCTCCCTTGTCGAAGCTGGGGTGTCCTGAGGGAGGGGTGGTCTGGCTGCGGAAGGAGTTTGAGATTGCGGAGGGGATGGGTTCCTCCTGGCGCTTTGAGTTTCCCGCCTGTCGGGCGTACGCGACGCTTTATCTGAATGGGGTCCAGATCTTTGAGGGGACGGCGGAGAATGGGGGGGTGCCGAATCGCCCGGCGGGAGGGAAGGGGGTTGCGAGGTCTGGGAAGAACACGCTGGTGGTGAAGCTCCACGGGTATTCGGGGAGCGCGGGGCTGAGCGGGGGAGCGCTGGAGGTGGTGCCATTTGCGCAGAAACCGGAGTGGCCCCGTTTCTCCCTGATGGGGGATTGGCAAATGGCGGTGGAGAAGCGCTTTGAAGCGCTTCCGCCGAGGGCTCCCCAGTTGCCTCCGAGGCCTCAGAAGGGGGCGCTGCACTTCATGAATGTGCCTGCGCTTTACAATGCGATGATTCACCCGCTGATCCCTTTCGCGATCCGTGGCGTGGCTTGGTACCAAGGCGAGAGCAACGTGGGGGATCCTCTCTACGGCAGGCATTTGCAGATTCTTGTGCGGGATTGGAGGCGGCTCTGGAGCCAGGGAGACTTCCCGTTCTATGTGGCCCAATTGGCGGGTTTTGGCGTGCGCAAGAAGGGGCTCGAGGAGAGCCCGTGGGCCGAATGCCGCGAACAGCAGATGGCGGTGTTGCAGTTGCCGCACACGGGCATCGCCAATCTCATCGACACCTGTGAGGACGGCGATCTCCATCCGGTGAACAAGCAGGATCCGGGTCGTCGTTTGGCGTGGGTGGCTTTGGCCAACACCTACGGCCTGCGGGAGGTGGTTTGGTCCGGGCCGCGGTTTGAGTCGGCCCGAAAGGAGGGAAGCCAGGTGGCGGTCCGATTCAAGTCGGGCGGCACGGGGCTCGCGGCGCGCCCTCTTCCTCCAACGACGCGCCCGAATTTGCGCAACCCAGAGCTCCCGCCAATCCCTCTCGAGCTGCCCAGTCCCGGGAGTGTCCTCCAAGGGTTCGCACTCTCCGAGCGCGTCAAAAAGTCCGATGGCACCCTCCAAGAGGTTTGGCATCCGGCCTCTGCGCGGATCGAAGGGGATGGCGTCTGGGTGTGGTCAGAGACAGTTCCGGATCCCGTGGGGGTTCGCTACGCTTGGGCGGATCATCCCGTAGGTAACTTATACAACCGGGAGGGGCTTCCGGCCTTTCCCTTTCGCGTCGTGTTGAACGGGGGAACGCTCGCGCCGTGAACCGCTTCCAAGGGAGCAGGAGGAAGCGGTCGGCAGGAGGCGTTGGAGCCCGCGGGTGCGTGAGGTGCAGACAAGCGCCGGCGGAAGGGCAGGGTTCCCTGCTGGTGCGTGGTGGGCGCGTGCGGGATGGGTTTGGGAGGCCTACGCGAGCAGGGGTTTGACGACGTGTCCGTGGATGTCGGTGAGGCGGTAGTCGCGGCCTTGGAAGCGGTAGGTGAGGCGTTCGTGATCGAGGCCCAAGAGGTGGAGCGCGGTGGCGTTCAGGTCGTGAATTTCGACCGGGTCGCGGACGATATTGTAGCTGAAGTCATCGGTTTCCCCGAAGACGGTGCCGCCCTTGATGCCGGCTCCGGCCATCCAGACGCTGAAGCAGCGGGGATGGTGGTCGCGTCCGTAGACGGTGGGGGTGAGGGTGCCCTGGGAATAGACGGTGCGTCCGAATTCGCCGCCCCAGATCACGAGGGTGTCCTCGAGGAGGCCGCGTTCCTTGAGTTCGCCGAGGAGGGCGGCGGTGGGCTGGTCGGTGTCGTAGCACTGGCTTTTGATGCCGTTGGGGAGGTCGTTGTGCTGGTCCCAGCCGCGGTGGTAGAGCTGGATGAAGCGGACGCCGCGTTCGGCGAGGCGTCTGGCCATGATGCAGTTGGCGGCGTAGGTGCCCGGCTTTTTGGATTCGGGGCCGTAGCGTTCGAAGACCCCGGGTTTTTCCTCGGCGAGGTTGGCGAGTTCGGGAACGGCGGCCTGCATGCGGAAGGCCATTTCGTATTGGTCGATGCGGGCTTGGATATCGGGGTCGTGGACTTCGGCGAGGCGGAGGCGGTTGAGTTCGGCGGTGTCGTCGAGCATGGACCGACGTTTCTGGGGGGAGATGCCCTCGGGATTGGAGAGGAAGAGGACGGGGTCCTTGCCGGAGTTGAAGCGGACGCCTTGGTATTTGGAGGGGAGGAAGCCGGAGCCCCACATGCGTTCGTGGAGGGGTTGGGCGTTGGTGGGGCCGCTGGGGCGGGAGATGAGGGCGACGAAGGCCGGGAGATCGGCGTTGAGCGAGCCGAGGCCGTAGGAGACCCAGGCACCGAAGGCGGGGCGGCCGCCGATTTGGTGTCCGGTTTGGAGGAGGGTCATGGCCGGGTCGTGGTTGATGGCCTCGGTGTGCATGGAGCGGATGAGGCAGAGGTCATCGGCGAACTGGGCGGTGTGGGGGAGCAGTTCGCTCAGCCACATGCCGGACTGGCCATGCTGTTGGAAGGCGTATCGGGAGGGGGCGACGGGGAGGCGTTTTTGGCCGGAGGTCATTCCGGTGAGGCGCTGGCCGTTGCGGATGGAATCGGGGAGGTCCTTATCGAAGTGGGAGGCGAGGCCGGGTTTGTAGTCGAAGAGTTCGAGCTGGGAGGGGGCGCCGGCCTGGGTGAGCCAGATGATGCGCTTGGCCTTGGGGGCGAAGTGGGAGCTCAGACTGGCGCGGGCGGGGCTCGGTTCGAGAAGGGTGGACAGTGCGGCGGCGCCGACGCCCATGCCGGATTTTGCAAGGAACTGTCTGCGCGCGAGTTGGGAGAAGAAAAGGGCTTGCTCGTTCATGGGTTTATTCCTTGTTGATCCATTCGTCGGAGTGGAGGACGGAACAGGCGACGGCGGTGTACGCGGCAAGTTCGTGGACGGGGAGGTTCTCGGGGGCCTTGTGGCTTCCGATGGACACGAACGCCTTGGCCGAGGCGGGGTCGGCCTCGAAGTCTGCGCGGTGACGGAGGAGGGCTTTCTGCAGGATGGCCAGTTCGGCCGGAGTGGGCTGGCGGCAGAGCAGCAGCTTGAAGCCGTGGACCAGACGCGCCTCGGGCTGGGGAAGGGCCTCCTGCATCATGCGCTCGGCAATGCCGCGGGCGGCCTCGACGTAGGTGGGGTCGTTCATCAGGTTGAGCGCCTGAAGGGGGGTGTTGGTCCGGGTGCGTTTGACCGTGCAGGTTTCCCGGAAGGGGGCATCGAACACGAGCATTGCCGGGTGCGGTACCGAGCGTTTCCAGTAGGTGTAGAGGCTTCTCCGGTAAAGGCTTTCCCCGGTGTCTTGGACGTACCGGTCATAGCCGCCGCCCGTGACCTGTTCGTAGATCCCGGGGGGATGGTAGGGCTTCACCGAGGGGCCGCCGATTTTGTCGACGAGCAGCCCTGCGGCATGGAGTGCCTGGTCGCGCACCCATTCGGATTGGAGGCGGAAACGCGGGCCGCGGGCGAGGAGGCGGTTGGCGGGGTCGCGTTCGAGCAGGATGGGGGAGAGGGCGGAGCTTTGGCGGTAGGCGGCGCTGGTGACGAGGAGGCGCAGGAGGGCTTTGACGTCCCAGCCGGAGCGGATGAATTCCTGCGCGAGCCAGTCGAGGAGTTCGGGGTGGCTGGGGAGTTCGCCCTGGGCGCCGAAGTCGCCGGAGGAGGCGACGAGCCCGGTTCCGAAAACGCTTTGCCAGAAGCGGTTGACCGTGACGCGCGCGGGAAGGGGGTTGGCGGGGTCGACCAGCCAGCGAGCAAGGCCGAGGCGGTTTTTCGGCCACTCTGCAGCCATGGGCGGGAGGACGCCGGGCGTGGTGGCGGTGACCTGTTCGCCCGGCTTGTCGTAGGCGCCGCGCATGAGGACGAAGGTGGGGCGTGGCGTTGGAAGTTCCTCCATGACGAGGGTGGTGGGGACTTCGCCCTCGGCGTCTTTGAGCTTCTTCTGGAGCTCGGCGAGCGTCGAGGAGAGCTGGCGGTGGTCGTCGCGCTGGCGGAGTTGGAATTCGGCGAGTTGCTGGGTCTCCTTGGGCGTGCGTTTGGCGGGCTCTTTGGAGGCGAGGGAGCGCAGCGAATCGGGGACAAGGAGTTCGCGGTCGGCTCCGGTCGCGAGCACCCGCCAGAGGGTTGGCGCGGTGGCTCCGGAGCGGAGGGCGATTTCCAGTTCGAGTTCGCCCCCATGTTGGGCGGACTCGGGGAGGCTGAGTTCAAAAACGGCGGCGGCCGGGGCGTCGGGTTTGGGGGCGAGGGGGACCTGTTCCTTTGGGGCGGCGTCGGCGACTTTGGTGGCGTCGGCGGCGGAGAGGGAAAGGCCCTCTGCGGAGCCCCGGAGGGGGAGGGGCGTGCGTGTGGGCGCGGTCGTTTTCGGGGAGAGGAAGGCTTTGATGGAGCTGAGGCTGAGGGAGACGGCGGGTCCCTCGGTGGCGACCTCGATCCGCAGGGCGGCCGGGGGGACGTGGGGCAGCTGGAGCTTCAGTTTGAGGGTTTCCCCGCGTGCGCCGGTGGGTTCCAGGCGGGCGGCGTGCGGCTCGCCGTGGATGGGGAGCGGGGCCTTTCCGGCCGTGGCGGAGTTCCACGCGAGGGGGGTCCAGGAGACGGAGGATTCGCGGATTTTCAGCGTCCACGCATCGAGGGTGTCGGAGGCGGTCTTGGAGAGGGCGGCGATTTGGGCCTCGGTGGAGCGGATTTCGGATTGGAGGGAGGCGATGCGCGCCTCGATCGTGGGGGCAGGGAGTTTGAGGAAGGGGGGGCTGCTGACGCGGGTGGGGGCGCCGTAGTTGCCCACGCCCTTTTCGTTGACGTTGTGGAAGAAGGCTTTGAGTGCGTAGAAGTCCTTCTGGCTGATGGGATCGTACTTGTGGTCGTGGCAGCGGGCGCAGTTGAAGGTTTGGGCCAGCCAGACGGAGGCGGTGGTTTCGACGCGGTCGGCGGTGTATTCCGCGAGGAACTCCTCGGCAATGACGCCGCCTTCCTCGTTGATCATGTGGTTGCGATGGAAACCCGTGGCGATGCGCTGCTCGAGGGTGGGGTTGGGAAGGAGGTCTCCGGCGATCTGCTCGAGGGTGAACTGGTCGAAGGGCAAGTTGCGGTTGAAGGCTTGGATGACCCAGTCCCGCCAGGCCCAGAGTTCGCGGTTGCGGTCGACTTGATACCCGTTGGTGTCGGCGTAGCGGGCGGCATCGAGCCAGTCGACGGCCATGCGTTCTCCGAAATGGGGTGAAGCGAGCAGGCGGTCGACGGCCTTTTCAAAGGCGTTGGCGCTGGAGTCGGCGAGGAAGGCGTCCTGTTCGGCGGGGGTGGGCGGCAGGCCGGTGAGGTCCAGGGAAACGCGGCGCAGCAGGGTGGCTTTGGAGGCCTCCGGGGCGGGGGAGAGTTTTTCCTCCTCGAGGCGGTTCAGGATGAACTGGTCGATGGGATTGCGGACCCACGAGGTCTTCTGGACCTGAGGCGGGACGGGGTTTGCCGGCGCGACAAAGGCCCAGTGTTTTTCGTAGACGGCGCCCTGTTCGATCCACTGGCGCAGGAGGGTCTTCTGGGCGTCGGAAAGTTTCTTGTGCGCCTTGGGCGGGGGCATGACTTCGTCGCGCTCGGAGGTGTCGACGCGTACGAGGAGCTCCGACTCGGCGGGTTTACCGGGGACGATGGCGATGGCGCCGCTTTTGGCGGGTTTGACGGCCTCGGAGGCGAGGTCGAGCCGGAGGTTGCCCTTGCGCTGTTTTTCGTCGGGGCCGTGGCAGTGGAAGCAGGCGTCGGAGAGGATGGGGCGGATGTCGCGGTTATAGGAGAGGGGTTTGGAGGTCGCCGGGGCTGTCGCGGCGCTGAGGCTTTGGGGCAGGAGCGCGGCGAGGGCGAGGAGTGCGGAGAGCCCGGGGAGCGGCGTGGAGGGAAAGCGGGGGGCGTGAGGGCGGTTTGGGGGATTCACGGCGTGGGAGGCTCGGGTTGGGGCGGGCTTGGGGGGTGATGGGGCGATCCCGAGAATCAACGATTCTTAGGATGGCGGAGGCTCCCCCGTTTGGGGGGAGGCTCTCCCGTTGGGAGGGGCAAGAGGGGTGCATTGGGGGGCTGAGGCGCGCGGAGGACACTGAAATGCCGGGGCCATTTCCATCGTGCTCCACTCGCAACGGTGGGAGGCGCTGGTCCCGCAGCTTGCGGACCGGCGTCGGAGCTGGAGTCTCGGCACGTCACGCAGCGCGGGGCGCTGGCGAGCGGGGCCAGCGGTGCGAAAAGCGTCGGTGGCGCTCCGCATTCGTGGAGTCGTCTGACCCCCCGGGGTGCTTCTCCCGCCCCGGGCGGACTTTTCCCCAATCTCCATCGTAGCTCACAACCCGGTGGGCGGGAGGACGCGCACAGAGCCGGTGACGAAAAGAGCCAATCTTTTGCCCCGATGTGAACAATGCGGGCTGCCGCGGATGGGATTCGGTCGCACGCCTCGGGAGGCGTCGCCGGGTTACTTCCTGCCGAATTCGCGGCTGGTGACCAGTGCCACCAAAAACTCGCGCAGGGCGAAATCCGATTGCGCGGCCCGGGTGACGATGTTCTCTGCGAGTGCGGCGTCGGTGAAGCCGTAGGGCCGCCCGAGGGCGTACTCGATCAAGGCCTCGGTGAGTCCGCGGGCAAGCGTTTCGGGTCGAGCGGCGATGTGGTCGCGAAGTTCAAAGTAGTCCTTGAAGGCCGGGCCGTTGTGGAATTGGCCGCTGGGATCGATGGGCCACGTCTTTTTTCCGACCCCGCGTTTTTCGTAGGTCTCCTCCGTGCGCCATTTCCCTGCGGCGTTGAAGTTTTCGAGGCCGAATCCGATGGGATCGATTTTGCGGTGGCACTGGAGGCACTGGGGTTCCTCTTGGTGGGCGCCCAGGCGTTCCCGCGTGGTGAGGAGCTGCTTTTCGAGCCGGTTGATTTGGGGCACGTTCGGGGGGGCAGGCGGAGGCGGGGCGTGGAGGAGTTTGCGTAAGACCCAAGCACCGCGTTCGACCGGGCTGGTGCGTTCGCCGTTGCTGCCCATGGCGAGGATGGCCGCCATGCCGAGAAGCCCGCCCCGGGGGGAATCCTCGGGAAGGCGGACCTTTTGGAAGGCGTCGCCGCTCACGCCCTCGATGCCGTAATAGGTGGCGAGCATGCCGTTGACGTAAATTTCGTCACTCTTGAGGAGTCGGGAAATGCTGCCCTTTTCCCGGAGGAGATGAGCGAAAGTCTCATAGACCTCGCGGCGTGCGGCGGCCTTGGTGCTCTCGTCGAAATCACGAAACTGTTTGGTGTCGAATTGGAAAAAATCGAGCCGTTCCATGCCGAGCCACTGGTGCACGAAGCCGCGGACAAATTCGTCGGCCTTGGGGCTGGCGATCAGGCGGTCGATCTGCCGGATGCGCTCGTGGGGGTCGGCGAGATTTGCGGCGAGGAGTGTGTCATCGGGGGGGGCGCTCCAGAGGAAGTAGGAAAGCCGGGAGGCGAGTTCGAGGGGGGAGAGGTCCCGGGGCTTTTTTTCCTCGCCGGGTTCGGAGAGGTAGAGGAAGCCGGGCGAGGCGAGGACCACGCTCAGCGGTTTGCGGAGTGCGATTTCGAAGGGGTCGCCCGCGTTGCGGCGGGATTCGTAGAGGGCCTGCAGTTTTTCAAGAAAGGACGGGGCCGGCGTCTGGCCGCGGAAGGCGCGCTGGGTGAACTGGGCAAGGACGGCGCGGGCCCGGTCGGGCTCGGGGAGGCTCGCGGTTTGAGAATCGACGAGGGGGCGCACGGACGTTTCGGGGTTCGGCAGGGGGCCGACGAGTTCGACGGAGTCGATCCAGAGGGCGGGATCGGGTCCGTACCCATTTTTGCGTTTTTGCTCGTGATAGAAGTCGGTGGACGCGTCGTAACCGAGGGGCTGCCTTTCACGGATTGAAAGCGTGAACCGGGTGGTGGAGGGGACCTGGATGGGGATCTCTAGAAGCTCGGGGTTCTTGAGGGTGCCTTTGACATGGTGGGTGCTGGAGATGGACCGGAGGTTCCATTTGATGGGTGCTTCGTCGGGTTGTCCGATTTCGAGGAAGTGACGTTCCGTGGCCGTTCCCGGAACGGTTCCCGCACGAATTCGGAGTTGGTAATCCCCGGGGGTGAGAGATGCGGGAATGGGAACATCCATGCGTGCGTAGCCCTGATGGATGGTGAGATAGGCCCCAAGGTGTCGTTCGGGCAAAGCGAGGTAGTTTCGAAGGTAGGCTGCGCTCTTTAAATATTCGATGTTGCCGAAGGCGGCGAGGGAGGCGTTGCCAAAGCCGAAGTCTTTGGCGTTCGGTGCCCCCTTCAGGGCCTCGGCATGGTAGTATAAAACGACGTTTCCGGGGGTGTTGAGGCGGGGATCCTTTTTCTTCAGAGCTGCGAGGGTTTCCTCATTTTCGGGAGCGGCCGCAGCGCGGTCCACCTCCGCCTGCCAGCGGGTAAAGCGTTCCTGACGCGATTCGAGTTCTGTGAGTTGCTTTTCGAGCTGCGGGTTGGCGACGGTTTCCGGGTCAAAGCGGTGGACGGTTGGGGGGCCGCCGGCAGCCACGGGAGTGGTTTGTGGAATCGGCCCCTCCAGTTCGATCCAATCAATCCACAGGGCGGGTTTGGGACCGGTCTTCTCCTTGGCGAGGTGCTCCCTCCAGATCTCCGCGGCAGCATCCACCGAGTTGGGGCGTCTCTCTCGGA
>JBEBAG010000007.1:0-10461 GCA_041159065.1 Verrucomicrobiota bacterium
AAAGGCGATTCAGGGCGAACTCGAGATCGAGACCCCCCGTGGAGACGAGGCTAGAGCGATGCGCAAGGCGGGGCTGCCCGTCGAGCCCCAGTTCGGTTTCACAAACGAAATTGGCGGAAAAAAAGTGTTCACAAAATGGACCATAGTAGAGGTGGCGGAGTAGAAAGCCTGATCCTGACGTCCCAGCCCAACGCGAGCGCATTTCGGGTTTATCCGACATGCTGCTGCTCTCCAAAGCCCATCCCCCCGCCGAAAGTCGGCCGATTCGTTGGGGGCCCAATACCCTCCCGCTCTCGCGCAGGTGCCGCGGCTGTGACTAATCAGTGCCCCCCGCTCAGGCAAGGACGCCCCGCACTACCTCTCCATGCACGTCCGTCAGACGGTAGTCCCGTCCTTGGAAACGGTACGTCAGGCGCTGATGGTCCACTCCCAGCAAATGCATGATCGTCGCCTGCAGGTCATGCACATGCACCGGATTCTCCGCCACGTTGTAGCTGAAATCATCCGTCTTTCCGTACGTCGTTCCGGCCTTCACCCCCGCCCCGGCCATCCACATCGTGAAGCAACGCGGATGATGATCCCGACCCGCGTCCGGCGTCTCCCACTTGCCCTGGCCGGCCACCCCCCGCCCAAACTCCCCTCCCCACACCACCAACGTGTCCTCCAACAACCCCCGCCGCTTCAGATCCTGCAACAGCGCCGCCGTCGGTTGATCCACATCCGAACACCGAGACTTGCACCAACTCCCCAGCCGACTGTGGTGATCCCAGTCCGGATGAAACAACTGGATGAAGCGCACCCCGCGCTCCGCCATCCGGCGCGCCAAAATGCAGTTCGCCGCATAACTCCCAGGCCGCCTCGAGTCCGGACCGTACATCGCAAAAATCTCCTCCGGCTCGTGCGAAAGGTCCGTCAGATCCGGCACCGAAGTCTGCATCCGATACGCCATCTCATACTGCCGGATCCGCGTCGCAATCTCCGGGTCCCCGGCGTCCCTGAGCTTCTGGGTGTTTAGCTCCGAAAGGCCGTCCAGCATGGAGCGCCTCAGCTCCCGCGGCAGACCCGCCGGATCCTCCAGATACAACACCGGCTCCTTCGCATTCCGAAACTTCACCCCCTGATAGCTCGAGGGCAGAAAACCCGAACCCCAGTAGTAGTCGTACAACGGCTGATCGCTCGGGCGCAGCATCTTGGAAACAAGAACCACATAGTCCGGCAGATCCCGGTTCGGAGATCCCAGCCCGTAGCTGACCCACGCCCCCACCGAAGGCCGCCCCGGGATCTGGTGTCCCGTCAGCATAAACGTCATCGCCGGAGCGTGGTTGATCTGCTCGGTGCACATCGACTTGATGAAGCAGATGTCGTCCGCCACGCCCCCAATGTGCGGAAGCCACTCGCTCACCGTCGCCCCGCTCTTGCCCCAACGCCGGAACTTGGCGTGGGAGGGCATCACCAGCTGCTTCTGATTGGCGGTCATCGCCGTCAACCGCTGCCCGTTGCGCACCGACTCCGGAAGCTCCGTGCCCGCAAGCGCTGCAAGCCCCGGCTTCTCGTCATACAGCTCGATCTGCGAGGGCCCTCCGGATTGCGTCAGAAAAATCACCCGCTTTGCCTTGGGCGCAAAATGGGGAAGCGCATCCATCCCCCCAATCGCGTTCCGCCCCCCACCGCCCCCCAAGGGCCCTGCGGACGTCGCCCCAGCAGCGCCGTGCGCCGAGCTGAAAGCCATCGCCCCCAGACTGATGCCCGTGGCCTTTCCCAGAAAATACCGGCGCGTTCCCGACAGAAGAAGGTCTTCGAATTCGTGCATAGAAGATTCCCGTTTTGAGTTGGAGTCCGTTCCCTGAACGCGCCTATTCGCGCGTGATTGCCTCATCCATGTTCAGCACCAGCGAGGCCACCAGCGACGCCGCAGCCACCTCGGTCGCCTTCAACGCGGGGTTCACCGGCGATTTGCCGTGCGCCACCGCCCTTCGAGCCTCCTCCGGATTCGCCGTGTACCAACGCAACGCCTCCGCATGGCGCTTCTGCAGCACCGACAGCTCCTCGGGACGCGGCTTGCGCGAGAGTACCTGTTCGAAAATCGCCTCCACGGAATTCCGCTTCGAACGCACCAGCGCCTGCTCGGCAAGCACCCGGGCCGATTCCAGATAGGTCTGGTCGTTCATCAGCGTCAACGCCTGTAGGGGCGTGTTGGTTCGGGGAAGACGCACCTCGCAGACCCGCCGCTGGGCGCTGTCGAAAAGGAACGTGGGCGAGGCAGAGCGCCTCCAAAACGCGTACACCGTCCGCCGATACTGATCAGACCCCTCGCTGGGCCGATACTTGAAGCGCCCCATCGTGATGTCCTCCCACACCCCGGCCGGCTGATACGGAAAAATCGGCGGCCCGCCCAACACCGGATTCAGCAACCCGCTCGCCGCGAGCACCGAGTCGCGCAACATCCACGCCGGCATCCGAAAACGCGCCCCGCGCGCCCACAGCCGGTTGGCGGGATCCTTCGTCAGCAACGCCTCGCTCGCCTGGCTGCCCTGCCGGTAGGTCGCACTGGTTGCGAGCAAACGCAGCACATGCCGCACGTTCCACCCACTCTCCACCAACTCCACCGCGAGCCAGTCCAGCAACTCGGGATGCGTCGGCGCCTCCCCCTGCACCCCGAAATCCTCCGGCGTGCGCACCAGTCCGTCTCCAAACAGCAACGTCCACAGATGATTCACCACCACCCGCGCCGTGAGCGGGTTCTGACGGTCCGTCAGCCATCGGGCCAACTCCAAGCGCGTGCGCCGCTCCCCCTGCGTCCACGGCGCGATCGCCGTGGGCACTCCCGGCTCGACCCGCTCCCCTGGCTTGTCCCACTGACCCCGAACCAGAACGTGCGTCTCGCGCGGTTTCTCCCGCTCCGCCAGCACCATCACCTGCACCTTTTCCGAGGCGCTCTTCATCGCCGCCAAATGCTCCTTCGCCGCATCCAAAGCCTCCCGCGCCGGACGGTACGGAGCATGGTCCGCAAGGAATTGCTCGCGCAGCATCCCCCTGAGCTTCTCGGGCACCCCCTCCTCCGCGGGCAGATTCGCAGCCGCAAGCTCCTCCATGGGAGCCGGTCCCAGCGTCCGAGTGGCGGGACCCGCATGGTCGGTGAGCGAAATCCGAAAGCGCCCCAGCGTGTGTCGGGGCAAGAGCGCCCGCTGCCTCAATTCCACCAGCACCTCCTCCTCCGGACCCAGCACCTCCGGCTCGGCAAAGGCCCACACCGCCGTGTGCCCCAGCTTCGGATCGGTGTCAAAATTCGCCCAACCGTTGCGCGGATCATCGTCAAAGGTGTGCTTCACGTCCCCGTACCCATTGTGCTTTTTGGGATCCGCGGAGTAGTCCGCCTTCGCCGCAACCACGCTCACCTCACGCCCCTGCGACGCCCCCCGCGCCCGGATCTGCACCTTGATGTCCGTTAGAATAAACACCCCGGAGTCCGAACGCGCAGCCCCCCCTGAGGGCAGCGCCGCGTCCGGGAGCACCTCGAGCTTGAGCCCCGCAATTCTCCCAATTCCCGCGCCGCCCGTGAGGCGGTAGTCGTCTTGGTCCGGGTTCTTACCGGTGGCACTCACCACCCCGTCCTCCGCTTGGGTCAGCGTCGTTCCTTCGTTCGTTTCCACCCCCGCAACCCGCAACGTGTGCCACGCTGAGTATCCGGGCCGCGCCTCTGCACGCCGCGCGGCGAGCCACCTCGCGAACTCCGGTTCAGCCTGCGTTGCGGCGACCTCCTCCTCTCCCTTCCGAGTCTCCACCAACTTGCGCGCCTCCTCCAAGGCACGCGATGCAAATGGCGACTGATACGGATAATACGGCCCCGCTTTCTTCCCGGCAGCCCCCGTCTCATCAATCGAATTGAAGAACGCCGAGAGCTGGTAGTAGTTGGACTGCAGGATCGGATCGAACTTGTGGGTATGACACTGCGCACACCCCATCGTCAGCCCCATCCACAGCGTCCCCACCGTGTTCACCCGGTCGATGACATAGTCCACTCGCGACTCCTCGGGATCACGCCCGCCTTCGCCATTGGTCATGTGATTTCGGTGAAAACACGTCGCAATCCGCTGCTCCGGAGTCGGCTCCAGCAAAAGATCGCCCGCAAACTGCTCCAGCGTGAACTCGTCAAACGGCTGGTTCCGATTGAACGCCCCAATCACCCAGTCCCGCCAGGGCCAGTTGCTGCGCGTGTCATCCCCCTGGTACCCGTCCGTGTCCGAATACCGCGCCGCATCCAGCCAGAACATCGCCATGCGTTCCCCAAAATGCGGACTCTGAAACTGCTCCCGCACGTAATCCGTCCACGCGGCCTCCCGCTTGGCCGGATCCTCCAACTGCTTGCCAAGCTCCGCCACGCGCGCGGGAGCCGGGGGCAACCCCCGAAGATCCAACGAGGCACGCCGCGCCAACGTGTGCACCGGAGCCTCCGGAGTCGGCCGCAACCCGGACTCCTCCAGTCGCTTCGCCACGAAAGCATCCACCGGGTTCTTTACCCACCCGCTCCATTCCCCCCCCAGCACCGGCACCGGCGGACGCCCCGGCGCCACAAAGGCCCAGTGCCGCTCAAAACGCGCCCCCTGCGCAATCCAACGCCGGAACACCGCCACCTCCTCCGGCTTCATCGGCTTGTGCGTTTTGCGAGGCGGCATCACCTCCTCCGGGTCCGCACTCAGCATCCGGGTGATCACGGCGCTTTTCTCCGGATTGCCCGGTTCAATCGCACGATACCCCCCCAAATCCCGGCTCGCCTCCTCCAACGAATCCAGACGCAAGTCCGCCTTCCGGCTCTTTTCGTCCGGACCGTGGCAGTGAAAACACCGGTCCGAGAGAATCGGCAGAATCTCGCGACCAAACTGCACGGGAGCCTCTCCAGAAGCCGCGGAAGCAGCCCGGACTACGGGAAGACCAAGCACCAGAAGGCGGAGGAGGGGGGTGATTTTCATCGGCATTCCAAGACGTTGCAGCATTCCCGGGAGCCCCCACTTCGCTCAACGCGCATATTGCGAACAAACCCGTCATTTTGCGAAGCTGGGCTCCGCATGCCCCCTCTTTCCTCCCCAGGCTCCCCGCTCCGAGTCGCGCTGGCCTTCCAAATCGCGCAGCCTCACCTCGAACGCATCACCCGCGGAATCCTCGCCTACGCCGAGCGTTCCGGCGGCTGGCAGATTGCCATGAACCCGGATGGGGCCACGGTCACCTTGGAAAGTCTCGAGGGCTGGGAGGGGGACGGGGTCCTCGCGATGGTTGAGACCGAACGACAGCTCGCCCTCGCGCGCTCCCTGCGCATTCCGGTGGTCAATCTCTCCGCACGCATCGCCGGCACCCCCCTTCCCGCGGTGCTCAGCGATAACGAGGCCATCGGGACCAGGGCGGCGGAACATCTTCTGGAGCGCGGGTTTCGGCAGTGCGCCTTCTACGGTCTGGAGGGGGTGGAGTATTCGCAGAAACGCTTCGAGGGCTTTCGCAGGACCGTGGAAGCCGCCGGGGGCCGCGTGACTTCGCTGCTCACGCGCAGCGAGGTGGACGGCCAGCGCCCTTGGGACTGGGACCGGGACGCACTCGATGCATGGCTCCGAGGGTTGGAGGGACGCATCGGTTTAATGGCCGTCCATGATTACCGGGCACAACTGGTCTTGGAGGCCGCCCGGAGACTGGGCATCGCCATCCCGGGGGCCATGGCACTCATCGGCGTGAATGACGATCCGGTGGCGTGTGCCGGATCCGCCCCCCCCCTCTCGAGCGTCCCGCAGGATGGATTCGCCATTGGCCTCGCCGCGGCGGAGCTGCTGGCTGGCTGGATTCAGAGTGGAAAGGCGTCCCAAAGCCTGATCGCGGTGCCCCCCATGGAGGTGACCGCCCGGCGGAGCACGGCGATGTTCGGAGCGGAAGATCCGCGGCTCCTCGCGGCCATGGAATACATTGAGACACACCTCGCCGAATCCTTCGGCGTGACCGATCTCGCAGAACTCACGGGCAGCTCGAGACGCTGGATCGAACACCTCTTTGCCAAACATCTCGGCTGCAGTCCTCATGCGTACGTCGTGCGCCGAAGGGCCCGCTTCGCACGGCTGATCCAGGAATCTGAGCCGGGGCAGCGCCTGTCAGAAATCGCTCGCCGGAGCGGCTTTCCCAGCACTCGGAGTCTCAAGGCGGCCCTTGCTCACCCCCCCGAATCCCCTGCACCAGTCCCCGCATCGCAAGTCCGCGCAGGTTGCAGCCCACGGGGGCTGGCCTAAGCTGAGGAGACTCAAATGCCATGATCCGCCCTCCCTTCCCGCTGCGGCCGTATCAGCGCGAGTCCGTCCAAGCCGTGCTCGCCGCGCGCCGGGCCGGCACCCGCCGGATGGTGGTGTGCCTGCCCACCGGCGCAGGGAAAACAGTCATCTTTTCAGAACTGGCTCGCCTCGCGCGCCGGCAAGTCATCGTGCTCGCCCATCGGGAGGAACTGCTGGGACAGGCCTGTGCCAAACTGCAGTCGGCCCTGCCCCCCGACCAGGTCGTCTCCCTCGAGCGCGGATCCGAGCGCGCCGCCCCCGAAGCCAAAGTCCTCGTGTGCTCCATCCGCTCCCTCCACGAGGAGCGCCTCGCCCGCGTGCTGCAAGGGCGCGACATCGGGCTCGTCATTTACGACGAGTGCCACCATGCCGCCGCCGAGGACAATCAACGCGTACTTCGGCAACTCGGCGCCTTTGACCCCGACTGGAACGGCACCCTGCTCGGCTTCACCGCCACCACCTCCCGGGGCGACGGCAAGGGACTGGATGCCGTTTTTGAAAAAATCGTCTACTCCAAGAGCCTCCCTGAAATGATCGAGGAGGGCTATCTCGCTCCGCTGCGAGGCTTTCGCATCGCCACTTCCGCCGATCTCACGCACCTCGCCCACGGCGGACTCGACTTCGCCGAGGAGGAACTCGCCGAAGCCGTCGACATCGAAGACCGCAACGCCCTCGTCGCCCGCTCCATTCAGGAACTCGCCAGAGACCGCAGAACCCTCGCGTTCTGCGTCACCGTCAACCACGCACGCCATCTGGCCATCGCCCTCAACCGCCTCGGGGTTCCCGCCGGAATGGTCCACGGCGAAATGCCGCCGGAACTGCGCGCGCAAACCCTCGCGGACTTCCGCGCCGGCCGCTTCCAAGCCCTGACCAACGTGGCCGTCCTCACCGAGGGATTCGACGACCCGGGGGTCTCCTGCGTCGCCATGGCGCGCCCCACCCGTTCCGAAGGCCTCTATGCCCAGTGTGTCGGCCGCGGCACCCGCCTCTTCCCGCAAAAAAAAGACTGCCTCATCCTCGATTTCGTCGACGTCTCCAGCCTCCCCCTCTGCGGACTCCCCTCCCTCTTCGGCATACCGCGCCAAATCGACCTCCAAGGCGGCGACGCCCTCGAGGCCAAACGCCTCTGGCAGAATCTCCTCTTCGATCATCCCGGCTTCGAGCTCGAAGCCGGCGCTCTCACCCTACGCGAAATCCAGGACCGCGCCGCCGCCTTCAATCCGCTCACCCTCGAAGTCCACGACGGCATTCGCGCCATCTCCCAAAACGCCTGGTTCTCGCTCGGACGCCACGGACTCGGACTCCACTTCGAGCACGCCCCGGGCGTCATCGGGGAGGCCCTCGTTGTAAAACGCCCGGGCCGCGGCAAAGTCTGGGAGGTCCTCCTCGACGGAAAACCCGCCGCTCGCTTTGGCGAACTCGAAGAGGGCGTCGCCGCCGTCGACTACGAACTCGAGCGCAAAGGCCGCCCCACCGCATTCTCCGCCCTCCCCTCCGCCTCCTGGCGCCGCTCGGGCTCCGCGGACGCCCTCCAGACCGCGCTCTGGGACCGGCTTCACCCCCGGGGACCCAGAGCCGGCGGCTCGCAGTCTGAGACCCGCTCAAAGCCCTAAAAAGAGCGCGCATCCAAACGCTTCCTGCGGGGTTCCAACTCTGGGCCCGTGAGGCCCGACCCCAACCCCTTTCGCTCCATGAAGCTCGCCGTCTGGTTCTCCATCCTCCTGTGCAGCCTGTCCCTCCCCTCGCTGAGAGCCGCGGATGCCAGCCCTTCCCAGCCCAACATCCTCTTTCTCTTCGCCGACGACCAGCGGGCCGACACCATCCACGCCCTCGGAAATTCCATCATCCAAACGCCCAATCTGGACCGCCTCGTCCAACGCGGCGTTTCCTTCACACGCGCCTACATGCAGGGCGGATTTACCGCCGCCACCTGCATGCCCTCCCGCGCCATGCTTCTCTCCGGGCGCAATCTCTTCCACACCGACATCCACTTGAAGGACACCGACACATGGCCCGCCGCCTTTGGCCGAGCGGGTTACACCACCTTCGTCAGCGGGAAATGGCACAATGGGGACGATTCCATCGCCCGCAGCTTCCAAATCGCTCGCTCCATGTTCCTTGGCGGCATGACCAACCCCCTGCACGCGAAGCTCAGCCATGTCATCCAGGGCAAGGTGGCCCCCCCCCAACCTTCCCCCAAGCACGCCTGTGAAGTCTTCGCCGATGAGGCCATTCAGTTTCTCAACGAAACCAAGACCGGCCCCTTCTTCGCCTATGTCCCCTTCGACGCCCCCCATGATCCGCATGTCACCCCGGAGGACTTCCCCGTCCACTACGACCCATCCCAGATTCCTCTCCCGAAAAACTTCCTCCCACACCATGCGTGGGACAACGGCGAGATGACGGTCCGCGATGAAAAGCTCCTCCCCTGGCCGCGCACTCCGGAGGCCGTCCGCTCGATGCTGGCCGACTATTATCGCTACGTCTCCTACCTGGACGCCCAGATCGGACGCGTACTCAACGCACTCGAGGCCTCGCCCCACGCCAAAAACACCCTCGTGGTCTTCAGCGCCGACAGCGGCGTCGCCCGAGGCAGCCATGGCCTCATCGGAAAACAAAACCTGTATGAACTCGATTCCATCCGCGTCCCGCTGATCATCGCCGGCCCGGGCATTCCCGAGGCCCAGCAGAGCCAGGCCCTCTGCTACCTTTTCGACGTGCTGCCCACCCTCGGTAAACGCTGCGGCATCGCCCCTCCAAGCGGCACTTCCCGCTCCGATGGCCGGGACTTCAACCCCACCCTTGAGAATCCCTCCCTGCCGGCGCGCCCCCATCTCGTGTTCGCCTACCGCGACGTCCAACGCGCCGTCTGCGACAGCCGGTGGAAACTCATCCTCTACCCTCAAATCCAACGCACCCAGCTTTTTGATCTCGAGGAGGATCCCTACGAAACACGGAACCTCGCCGACCAACCCGCGTTCGCACGGAAAGTCGCCGAACTCACCGCCCTCCTCGCCTCCGAACTGCGCCAGAGCGGAGACACCCAATCCCTCGAGGTTCCCTCCCCAAGACCGGCGGAGTGGACGCCGCCCGCCAACGAACGCCCACCTCGCGCGAGCAAGTAGCCGCGCAGCGCCCCTCCGGCGCGCTGCCTTGCTGTTGCCCAACGCCAGAAGGCTCGCTATCCCTCGCGGGATGCCTCCCCTCTCCGCCCCGGCCGCCCCGGCCGCCCCAGCCGCCCCCTCCGTCCACCCCGCCCGCCCTGCGGCGCCACGCCTCGCGCTCGGCGCCCTCTGGCTCCTCGGTTTGCTGGGCGCCGCACCCGCCCATGCGCAGGTCAACACGGTCCAGACCGTGGCACCCAACGTCTACTTCCACCAAGGCGAGGCAAAAGGCAAAGGCCACTGCAACAATGGCTGGATCGTGTTCGACGACTACATCGTGGTCATCGACGCCAATTTCCCCTCCGGAGCCCGTGAGGTGCTGCCCAAGATCCGCGCCATCAGCGACAAACCCATCCGTTTTGTCTTCGACACCCACCACCACGGAGACCACGCCTACGGCAACCAACTCTGGCACGAATCCGGAGCCACGCCCGTGGCGCATGTCGGAGTCATCGAAGAGCTCAAAAAATACGAGGCCCAATCCCTCACCGGCTCCGGGCCGGGCCGCTGGCAGGAGGCCGCCAAAAACCGCCCCGATGTGGCGGAGAGCCGCCTCAAAGCCCCCACCATCCTGTTCAAAAACGAACTCATTTTCGACGACTCCAAAACGCGCGTCGAGCTGCTCCATTTCGGCGTCGCGCACACCCATGGCGACGGCTTCGCCTGGATGCCGAAGGAACGCATCCTCTTCACGGGCGATGCCTGTGTGAATGGGGCTTTCAACTACCTCGCCGACGGCAACAGCGGCGACTGGATCCGCACCCTTCAGGCCGTTCAGAAACTCGAACCCAAAATCGTCTGCCCGGGCCACGGCCCCATGGGCGGCCCCGAAGTCCTCGAGGACCAAATCCAATTCTTCGTCTCCCTCCGCAGCGAGGTCGCCCGACTCCTCGAGGCGAAAAAGACCCCAGCCGAAGCCGAGGCCTCCCTCGAACAGGTGATCCAAAACCTCCGCCAAAACCCGAGGATCGACCGCTTTATTGGCCGCAGTCTCCCCA
>JBEBAG010000008.1:0-4512 GCA_041159065.1 Verrucomicrobiota bacterium
CTCCCATTGCCAATAAAGGGAGCGAGAGCAGCAGGTGAACCTCCGAAAGCGAGAAATGGAGGCCCCCGAGGAGAGAGACATCGTTCTGAAACGGGGCCAAACCGAAAATCAGCGCAAGAGGAACCCAGCGGTACCTCCAACCAAGCCCCCAAAAAATCAGCGCATACCCGAGCGCCACCAGTCCCAGCATTCCTTTTTGCTCAGCCCCCATGTCTGCCCCGCCCTCCCGCCTTCACCTTTTTGCGTCTCCCCGACCCCTCCACCCATTCGATTCCCTCACCCCGGACATCCCTCCGCCTGCGGAAGCGCCTCCACACCGTCGTCCGGCCCCATCGCTTCCTCCCATGCCGGTCGGCGCACGGATTCCTGACGCCCCCGCTCACCCGGAGGCACCCAGCCCTCCTGCCTGAAAATCTCGTGCAAGTGCGCCACCCGCTCCTGCCAAGAGTGCTGCCGGGCCACGCCAAGCCGCTCCCCAGCCGCATCCACGGGCTCCTCGAGTGCTTCGCAACAGGCCCGTTCAAAACCCTGCGCTCCTCCCCCCAGATGGACCCATTGGGGATAATCCACAAAGCCCGCCACCGGGGTGCTCGCAATGGGTCTGCCACAGGCGAAATACTCCCACAGCTTGATCGGGTTCAGACTCTCCGTGAACGCGTTGCATCGGTGTGGCACCATGCACACGTCAAATTCCGCCAACACCCCGGGCACCTCCGCGTACGGCACAGGCCGCCGAATTTCCAGATTCCGAAGCACCTCCAAACGAAGCCGCTCCTCCCGCTCCAGATGGTCGGGACCGCACAGCACAAAACGCCACCCCGGCCTCGCCCGAGCGAGCGTCTCCAGCAGCGGAATATCCAGGCGATCTCCGTGCAAGGTTCCCAGGTACCCAAACACCGGGGACTCCTCCGCTCCCGATGCCGAGATCGCCTTTCCCGGAAAACGCCGCCTCGCTCCGGCCGCTGACGCGTAGTGAGCAGCGTCCACCGCGTTTGGCACTCGCTCCAGGCGCCGAACGCCCCCCGCGCGCGAGGCCTCCAAGGCCCGGGAACAAACCACCACCAAATCCGCCCGCCGACACAGGGACCGATCGGCCTCCGCGATCCTGGCGCGCAGGGCTGCGGGAGTGGATGGCATCTGTACCCAGTCGTCGGTGATGTCGTACACCACCGCACGCTCATCCAGACGCCCCGCCAGATGGCCGGCGAAGTGATCATTGATCCAGAGGATCGGGTTGCGCATGGCGAGACCGCGCATCGCCCAATGCACTTGGCGCCGCAGGCTCCGTTCGTTGAACCACCGGCCAACCCAGTTTGAGTTGGGAGCCCATTTTCTTGGACAGAGCACGCTCAAACCCGGGAATTCCGTGGAGTGCTTCAAAAGCGGCCTGCGCAGAGGCTCCCATTCCCAGCGGCGCAGAGCCCGGGAGTAATCCTTGGGCCGGCCCACGAAAAGAATGCGCATTCCGGGAAAACGGCGCAGCCACTCGGCGCACAAAAACTGGTTGCGTCTCCAGACCTCATCCCAGTCCTCCAATGAAACAAAAACCACGTCTCGCATAGCGGTGCAGCGCCCTCCCGAGCAAACCGGCGCGGAGCAACAGGCCGCCCGGTATCCATCGCGGGAATGGCATTCCTACCCATTGCATCGCAACCCGCCGCACCGCCGGACGTGGAAGCCACCGCAATCTCGGCAAACACCCTCCGCCCCAAAAAAAAGAGCGCCCCGGAGGGACTCCGGGACGCTGCTTTTGAAAAAAAGCGGGCCCTCGACAAGGACCCGAAAGCCTTCAAGGCCAGGAAACTACAGGGCAGCGAGATAGTTCTTCTCGGCAACCTCCCAGTTCACGACGTTCCACCAAGCCTTCAAGTAATCGGGACGCCGGTTCTGGTAGTGCAGGTAATAGGCGTGTTCCCACACGTCCAGGGCGAGGACGGGCTTGCCTTCGATACCGGCCACCGCCTTGCCCATGAGCGGCGTGTCCTGATTGGCCGTGGAGCCCACTTCGAGTTTCCCAGCGTTCACCACCAACCAAGCCCAGCCCGAACCAAAACGGGTGGCCCCGGCCGTCTGAAACTTTTCCTGAAACGCTTCAAAACTCCCGAACGTCGCGGTGATGGCCTCCGCCAGCTTACCCACGGGACGCCCCTGGGAGGAGCCCGTGAGGAGATTCCAGAAGAAGGAGTGGTTCACGTGCCCGCCCCCGTTGTTGCGCACCGCGGTCCGGATGGTTTCGGGCACGGAAGCGAGATCCGCGACGAGTTCGGCAGCGGATTTGGCACCGAGTTCGGGAGCGGATTCGAGCGCCTTGTTCAGGTTGTCCACGTAAGCCTTGTGATGCTTTCCATGATGAATCTCCATGGTGCGTGCATCGATGTGCGGTTCGAGCGCGTTGAACGCGTAGGGAAGGGCAGGGAGTTCGTGTGGCATAAGAGTTTTGCTTCGCTGCTTTCCCCTGGCACTTCGGAACGCGGAGGATTCTTGCGCCCCCCGGCGCCGGACCTCGGGGAAAAGTTCGCGCGGATGATGGGAGAGGGGGCAGGGCTTGGCAAGAGCCCCCCGAGCCGAAAATCGGCCCCGCAACGCCACAGCAATCGTTTCCTTCGGACGAAAAACCATTTTTCCCTTGTCCCCTCCCTCCGTCCTAGGGACTCAATCCCTCTTCACCCTTTCTTGCCCATGGAAACGACCATTCAAAGCATCGGCCCGCGCCCCTTCGTTTCCCCCCTGCGCCACACCCGGGGCGTTGAAATCAAATTCCGCGAGGACGACGAGCGTGTGCTCTTTGAACACCTCACGCATCAACTCCCCGAGCAGCACGAACAACTCAGCTTCGAGCTGGCCGGGCCACGCGAAATGCTCGCCTTCGACCCGGCGAAAACCACCGCCGCCATCGTCACCTGTGGCGGACTCTGCCCCGGGCTCAACGACATCATCCGCGGCATCGTCACGCAGTGCCACACCCGCTACGGCGTCACCCGCACCTACGGATTCCGCTACGGCTACCAGGGGCTCATCGCCCGCTATGGCTTCACCCCGATGGTGCTTAAGCCCGAGTCCGTCGCGCAGATCCACAACTTCGGCGGTTCCATTCTGGGAGCCTCCCGCGGCCACCAAGACATCGGAGAGATGGTGGACCTGCTGGAGGAGATGAAGATTGATATTTTCTTCGTGGTCGGGGGAGACGGAACGCTGCGCGGAGCCGCCGCGCTTTCGGAGGAATGCCAGCGTCGAGGATTGCGCAAGGCCATCGTCGGGATCCCCAAGACGATCGATAACGACATCATGTTCCTCGACAAGAGCTTCGGATTCGAGACGGCGTTCGCCATGGCCGTGCAGTCCGTCCGCTCCGCCTATGTGGAGGCCACGGGAGGCCTCAACAGTATCGGTCTGCTCAAGCTGATGGGACGCGACTCCGGCTTCATCGCCTGCTACGCGGCCCTGGCAGGAAGCAACGTCGACTTCGTGCTGATCCCGGAGGTCCACTTTGAGCTCGAGGGCTCCGGAGGGCTGCTCGAAGCCCTCCACTACCGGGTCGCCAAGCGCAAGAGCGCCGTCATCGTCGTGGCCGAGGGAGCCGGCCAGCATCTCATGCCCAAATCCGGCTCCACCGATGCCAGCGGCAACGTGCTCCACAACGACATCGGACTCTTCCTCAAAGACAAAATCTCCGCGTCCTTCGCCAACCGACGCATCCCGGCCAGCGTCAAGTACATCGACCCCAGCTACCTCATCCGCAGCGTCCCGGCCAATCCCCAGGACAACGTGTACTGCTCCCAGCTCGCCCAGCACGCCGTCCACGCGGCCATGGCCGGTAAAACCTCCATGCTCGTCGGCCGCTGGCACGGAGCCTTTGTGCACCTGCCCCTCAACATGGTCACCAACGGTCGCCGCAAGGTCGACCCCACCGGTGAACTCTGGAACTCCGTGCTCGAGAGTACCGGTCAACCGGCGCGGCTCTACTAAACCGAGGAGAGCCGGCGTCGCCTCAGGAAACGACCTCCCGGACCACCCGGCGGCCGATCCCGGTGAAAATCTCCCACGGGATCGTGCCCGCTTTGGCTGCAAGCTCGGCAACGCCAATTTCCTCTTCCCCCTGGCGCCCCATTAGCACCACTTCGTCGCCCGTGCGGACATCTCCCGCCGCGCTGACGTCCACCATGATCTGGTCCATCGTCACACGGCCCAAGACCGGACAACGCACCCCCCCCACGAGCACCTCCGCGCCCCGGTTGGAGAGATGCCGTTGGAATCCATCGGCATAGCCCACTGCCAGCGTCGCAATCCGCGCCGGTTCCTCGACGACATAGGTGCGCCCGTATGAAATCGTACGCCCTTTGCCCACATTCCGCAAAAGCGTGATCCGAGTCTTCCAAGTCATCCCCCCTCTCAGACGCCCCTGAAACTCGGGTCGTGGGGCGCACCCATACAGCATCAGCCCCGCACGCACCAAATCCCAAGCGTCCGAGGGGAACCCAATGGCGCCCGCGCTGTTTTCCACGTGCACCACCC
>JBEBAG010000009.1:0-22935 GCA_041159065.1 Verrucomicrobiota bacterium
TTCGGACGGACGGTGCGGCTTTTTGCGCCGCTTTACCTCTCCAATGAGTGCATCAACTCCTGCGCGTACTGTGGATTCTCGCGGGAAAATGCCATCGTTCGCGTGACCTTGGAGGTGGAACAGATGGTCCGGGAGGCGGCGCACCTCCGAGACTTGGGCTTCCGGAACATCCTGCTTGTTGCGGGGGAGCATCCAAAATTTGTGTCCAACGGGTACTTGGAACGCTGCGTTGCGGCGCTCTCCCAGGAGGTTCCTTCGGTGGCGCTGGAGGTGGCCCCCATGGAGACCGAGGAGTACCAGCCTCTGGTTGCGGCCGGGGCGGAGGCCTTGGTGGTTTACCAAGAGACCTACGATGAGGCGGCGTATGCGCGCTTACATACGGCGGGACCGAAAAAGGACTATGCCTGGCGCCTGGAATGCCCGGAACGCGCTTATCTTGCTGGGTTCCGCAGGATTGGGATTGGGGCCTTATTCGGGTTAACCGACTGGAGACGCGAAGCGCTTGCGTTGGCAATGCACCTCGAGCACCTCTCGCGGCGCTGCTGGAAGGCTCAGTTCACCGTGAGCCTGCCCCGTTTGCGTCCCTGCGCCGGTGAGTTTCAGCCGACGCACGTGCTTGCAGACCGCGACTTTGTGCAGCTCATTCTCGCACTGCGGCTGAGCTTTCCGCAGGTCGGCATCGTGTTAAGCACGCGGGAGCCCGCAGATTTACGCGATTCCCTCATGCCACTCGGGGTGACCATGATGAGCGCGGGCAGCCACACGGAACCCGGCGGATACACGGGTCAGGGCAAGTCGGATTTGCACGTGAGTGTGCGGGGACGCCGGGTGGAGAACGCTTTGCCGGAAGGCGCGGGGGCAACCGAACAGTTCTCGATTGCGGACGAGCGCTCGCCAGCGGAGTTGGCGGAGGCCCTCGCAAGGCGGGGGCTCGAGGCGGTATGGAAAGACTGGGACCCGGCCATTCTCTCGGCGACTTAACCCTTGGGGGAGAGAAAAAAGGAAGGCAGAGCGAGATACGGAGGGAAACGATGAAGGTGCTGTTAAATGGTGAAATCAGGGATACGGGGAGTGCAGGCACGGTGGCCCAGTTGGTGGAGACCTTGGGATGGCCTGCCGCAGTGTTGCTGGTGGAGCACAACGGAGAAGCCCTGCGCCGGGAGGACTGGGCGTGCCGCCCTCTGGGCGAGGGGGACCGTCTGGAGGTCATTCGAATCGTGGCCGGGGGGTAATGCGCCGCCTGCGCAGGACGGCCCTCGCGCCGCTCTCGCACCGGGCAGAACCGAGTGTTCCGCATCCCCCCGATTGGGATTCTCGGGGCATCCGCAGCGGGCCGAGAATTGCAAAGGAAGCGCGAAAGAAAGCCCGCTCCACCCGACCGGCGTGGATCCGCCGCCCGCCCTCGATCAGGGTAGGGGTTCCGCCCGCGCCGACTCGAGCAATGCGTACCATTCCGCTCTCTCCAAGCGAATCTGGACGCTCTGCGCCGCGTTCCGAATACGTCCGGGATTGGTGCTTCCAACGATCGGGATGATTCCCGCCGGGTGCTTGAGGAGCCATGCGAGGGCCACGGATTCGCGAAGCGATCCCTTCTCGAGAGCTATTTGATCCAAAAGCCCCACCACGCGAGCGGGATCATAGAGCCGCTGTCCGGGAAGGAGGTCTTTCCCTCCATGAGCGAGCAATCCGCCTCCTAGGGGACTCCACGCCAAGGGCGTCAGGGATTTTTCCTGGCACTGGTCCAGGGATCCGTCCTCAAAGGGGCCCAGCTGAAGGAGACTGATTTCAATCTGATGCACGACCAAGGGTTGACTCAGCGCGGACTGGAGCAGGCTCAGTTGCGAGGGGCGGAAGTTACTCACCCCAAAGGAGCGCACTTTTCCCTCGGCGTGGAGCTCGCAAAAAACATCCGCAACCTCGTCGACTTCCATCAAATAGTCGGGCCGATGAAGCTGAAGCAGATCGAGATGTTCGACTCCGAGGGCGCGGAGGGAACGCTCGCACTGGGTGCGAATGTACTCCTTCGAAAAATCATACCGCGTCGGAGCTCCCGCCGGTTGGTTGCGTGGGCGGATGCCGCACTTGCTGGCGATCAGCATCCGAGACCGGAGGGAGGAGTTCTCGCGGAGGATCCTCCCAAAAACTTCCTCCGCTGCCCCATTGCAGTAAATGTCCGCGTGGTCGAAGAGGGTGAAACCGGAATCGATCGCTGCAAAAATCGCTTTCCGAGCGATTTGCATATTTTCTTCGGAATCCGTGCTGGCGGCAATACGCCAGCATCCATAAGCGAGCTGACTTGAAAGGAGGGGGCTTTTGCCCAAGCGGATCTGCTGCATGAATGCGCGAGTGAAGGGTGCGGTTCAGGGGTAAGGAGCGGGGGGCGCATCCACAGGCCATTCGTTGCGTGCACGTCCCACGGATTCCTCGCCTGAATCGTTTGAAAGAGGCTCCGAGGTTAAAGGTTTTCGGGATGGGAGAGGAGCTCCGCGATCCGCGAAAGGAGCCGCCCAGCGCCCCCTCCGTCGAGGACCCGGTGGTCGAAGGATAGCGTGAACTGGGCCTCGGTCACTGGAGCGAATTCTTTCTTTGCCGCATCCCAGCGGGGCACAACCCTTCCCGCCCCCATTCCAAGCACAAGACTCTGCTCCGGAAGCGGAATAGGGGTGGCCCATTCGAGTCCGAAGGTTCCGAAGTTGGTGACGGTGGCGATCGAGCCGCCCGTTGAGTTTGGGGGAAGCCGGCGGCGACGAGCCAGATCCACCAAGTCGTTGTAACGGGTCAGCAATTCTGCAAGCGGGGTGCGGTCGGCATGCCGAAGCACGGGGACCAGCACGCCGTCCTCCGCTTCCACGGCAAATCCGACGTCGATGGAGCGCGGGTGGACGATCTTATCTCCGATCAACCGCCCCGCGACTGCGGAATGCTCCCCAAGCGCAATTGCAAGGGCGCGCAAAGCGTACAGGGCGGGACCGGGTTTGACCGCGCAGGACTTCCGATGTGTGAGCAATCCATCGATGGGAACCGCCATCCCCACCGTGGCGAGGGGACGCGTCCACGAACGACGCATCGCGTCGGCGACCGCCACCCGCATGGATGACGCCTGGGAAAGCTGGTGCTCGTTAATCTGGGCCAGAAACTTTTCCAGATCCTCAATGGTCAGGCGTCCCGCAGCACCACTCCCGGCGACCCCGGAGAGGTCGGCGGCGTGCAAGCCAAGTTCCGCCATCCGTGCCTTCATTCTGGGTGAAAGAAAACTGGCTCCCGAGGCATGCGCGGGAACCGGGAGACCCCGCACCGTGGGGAGCACTCCGACGGCGCTTGCGGACGGGGGTACCGGCGCCATCGAGTTCCCTGCGTCTCCTGGGGAAAACCCGTGTGGCAACGCCTCGTCGATGGGGGGAGATGCGACCTGGGGGACATCGAGCCCCTGACGCTGCGCTTCCTCCTCTGAGCAAAGGATGAACCCGAGCGTCGCACCGACCGCGTAGCTTTGACTGACCTCCACGCACCACTCTACCACCTCACCGGCACACGGTGCGGTCACTCCCATGGTGGCCTTCTGTGTTTCCACCTCGATGATGTCTTGATCGACCTCCACGGAGGCGCCGACGGCAAAGGGGAGACGGACAATGGTCGCCTCGGCGATGGATTCGCCCAACTGGGGCATCAGAACGGGAATGCGCGGCATGGGATGTAGAGCGTTAGAGAAAGGGGGAGGGATGAAAGCGGGCCTCGGTGCGTCGGGAGGTGTCGTGGGAAGGGCGATGGACGGCTAGAGCCTCAGAAGGGACCGGAGAGAATCCCCGATGGTTTTTGCGGTCGGGCGATGCGTTCCCCAGAGGTTGGGATGGTAGGGGACCGGGGTGTCTTTCGCATTCAGACGCATGGGAGGCGCATCCAGGAGGTTGAAGCCCTCGGAGGCTACCCGAGCCACGATCTCGGAACACACCCCTCCCCACGGCCAGGCTTCGCCCACCGCCAAAATGCGGCCCGTCCTCGCCACGGAAGCGAGGATCGTGTCCGTATCGAGCGGCTTTACCGAACGCAGATCGATCACCTCAATCTCCCACCCCTCGGCGGAGAGTTCCACGGCGGCGGCTAGCGCTTCGTGAAGCATCGCACCATAGGTCACCACAGACGCATCACGGCCTGCCCGGGTAATGCGCGCCTTGCCAAGGGGAAGCGCCTCCTTCGGCAGGCTTTCTGCCTTTAGGTGATAGTACAGGTATTTGTGTTCGCAGAAAATCACGGGATCGTCGCACGCAACCGCCCCCAGCAGCATCGAATAGGCATCCTCGACGGTTGCTGGCGTGAGAACGATAAGCCCTGGATAATGCGCGTAAATTCCCTCCATGCTCTGGGAGTGAAATGGCCCGCTGCCCGCCGTTCCCCCGCAGGGAAGGCGTACCGTAATGGGGCAGGGGACTCCCGTTCTCCAATAAAGAGTGGCCGCCTGATTAACGATTTGATTGAATCCAACCGTTGAAAAATCGGCAAACTGCATTTCTATAATCGGTCGCATTCCCTGAATCGCGGCACCGATCGCAGAGCCAATCATGGCGTCTTCGCTGATGGGCGAGTCGATTACCCGCCCTGGAAAACGCTGCATAAGCCCTTTGGTCGCTTTAAAAGCCCCACCAAAAAAGCCTATGTCCTGCCCGTAGATATAGACGCGCGGATCATCTTGTAGCGCCTTCAATTGCGCTTCCCGGATTGCTTCGAGATAGGTAATCAAAATCGGTAATTCAAAGGGTTTTTGCTCTGGATGGAAGCAAGTCCATCACGGTTACTCCGCCAGATCCCGTGTCGCTATCGCAACCCAATCCTCCTTCGCTGGGTCGGGCGCGGCCTCCCTGAGACTATAGGCCACGGCCTCTTCAACCTGATGCGCGGAGTCCTTGCTCCAAGACTCCACGGTTCGAGCGTCCGCCCAGCCTTCGCATAAAATCCGCTCCTGAGCGGCTAAGAGACAGTCGCGCCCTATGGGAAGCCCGCGCAACTGCGGATCCACGTAGTGACTGTCGTCGTGCTCTCCGTGACCCACCAAGCGCAGGCTTTGCGCAATCACAAGTTGGGGTCCATCACCGGAGCGCGCCCGTTCGACCGCATTTCCAATTCCGCGCAGGCATTCCGCAAGATTCGTCCCGTCAATCGAATGCCCTTGCACCCCGTATCCGAGGGCGCGGTCCACCAAGTCGGCACAGGCGAACTGGCGGGAATTCGGAGTGGAATAGGCGTACTGGTTATTCGTGACCACCAGGACGAGCGGGAGCTTTTCCACCGCAGCCTGATTGATCGCCTCGTGGCAGGAGCCAGTCGAAGTTGCGCCTTCTCCGATGCTCGCCGCGCCGACGAAGTGCGATTTTCCCTGAAAGCGGTTGGCCATGAGAACCCCGTTCACCACGGAAATCATTGCACCGAGATGGGAGATCATGGGCAGCAGGCCCTCCCGGGGGCGACCGCGGTGGACATTCCCATCCCGACCGCGCATGGGACCGGAGCGCGCGCCGACATAGGTGAGCGTGAAATCGAGAAGGCTCTCGCCAAAGGCCAGGCGGCCGGCCTGATCCCGGATGAGGGGCGCAAATACGTCGCCGCCGCGCAACGCCATTCCCGTGGCGACGCTGATGGCCTCCTGGCCTTTTCCAAGAAAAACGCCGCCGGTGATTTTTCCTGCCCGGTAAAGGCTGGCAATTTTCTCTTCGGCGATTCTTGCCAGGAGCATCCAGCGGAAGGCGCGGCAGAAAAGCTCGGGAGAGTCTGACGATTGGGATGCGGGCGTGGATGGGACCGCGGCTAAGGACGGCATGAAGGCGGAGTGTAGGGAGGCGGAGGAAGGGGGCGCAAGGGGGATTGGGCGGGAACGGCAAGGCCGAGGAAGGATCCACCGCCCGCCATCCATTCCATATGACATACATTGTATTGAGTTATAGAAATCACGTTGCATGCGAGGGGTTTTTGGGGTTGTGAATAACTTGTGAACGCCGATCGGCGTGGGATTCCCCGCATCTCCGGACTCGCTTCGACCGGATCCGCTGCCATCATCCGGTCGCCCTCTCCTCGGAATCTCACGCATCCACTCTCCGAAACTGACTGAAGACCACCGACCTCTGTATGGCGACTGAACCCATCGTTGATACCCGCCAAAAGGCGCTCCACATCAACCTCGATCCCAAGTTCTACGGCACGTTTGCAGAAATTGGCGCCGGACAAGAGGTCGTGCGCTGGTTTTTCCGCGTGGGTGGCGCCGCAGGCACCGTGGCGAAGAGCATTTCCGCCTATGACATGACCGTGTCCGACGCAATCTACGGATGCAGCGACCGTTATGTGTCTCGGATGCGCCTAGACTCCATGCTGGCGCTGGAATTCGAGCTCAACGTCCGGCGTTTGAGTCTGAAGCGAGGCGACTCGACGTGTTTTTTCGCGTTTGCGGACACGGTGGCGGCTCGATCCTACCGGGGCGGCACGGAGTGTCATGGGTGGATGGGGGTCACCTTCCAGCACGCCCCGAAGGCTGAGCAGAGCCGGATTGTGATTCACGTGCGCATGCTGGATGCGGAGGCCTCGGCACAACAGGAGGCGTTGGGTATTGTCGGGGTCAACCTCGCCTACGGTGCGTTCTATTTGCACAAGGATCCCGAGGCGCTCCTGCGCTCCCTGATCGATTCGCTCTCCCGGGGGCGCATCGAGGTGGACATGGTGGAGTTCAGCGGTGCCGCTTTCAAGGGGGTGGATAATCGGCTGATGAGCCTCCGCTTGATTCAACTCAAGCTATCGCCTGCGGCGATGTTTGGTCCGGATGGCGCCGTTTTGCAGCCCTCAGCGGTCTTTCATAAGAAGGCGATTCTGGTGGAGCGCGGCGCATTTCATCCGGTAACCCGGGTGCACCAAGATATCCTCCAATGTGCTGCTAAAAAATTCAGGGAACTGCCCTCCGTGCAGGGAAAGGAGGTGGTGGAAGTTTTTGAGATCACCACGCGCAATCTCCTTGCGGATCAACCGGAGGTGGATCCGCAAGACTTCCTTGCTCGCGCGGATCTGCTTGGGGCATTCGGACTGCCCGTTTTGGTTTCGGATTTTTCGGAGTATTACCGGCTATCAGCTTTTCTATCAAATATGACGCAGGAAACGGTGGGAATCGCACTGGGGGTGACCCGCCTGCTCAACCTTTTTGATGAATCCTACTACACCTCGCTTGCAGGAGGAATTCTGGAATCTTTCGGCCGTCTTTTTAAGGGCGACCTAAAGCTCTTTGTGTACCCCTCGCTCAACCCCAAGACTGGGGAAATCACGACCGTCGAAACGCTGGAGGTTCCCAAACCGTTAAAAAATTTGTATGCGTACTTGGCAGAGCGGGGTTCGTTTGTGCATCTCAATAATTACAATCCTCAGTTGCTGAATATTTTTCCGCGGGATGTTTTGAAGTCCTTATCGGAAGGATCCAAGGATTGGGAGTCGATGGTGCCAGCAGAGACGGTATCCATCGTGAAAGAGCGCGGACTCTTCGGCTATCGCCGACCGGTCGGATAGCGCGAGGAGTAAAAAATACGCCGTGTTTCGGAAGGCGGGTGGCTTGATAAACTTCGGTTCTTCCCGGTATTCCGATTGCAGTCTTGCCATCCCGCAACACCCCCTATTCTCTGCAAGAGCCTGATGGATTTCCGCACTCGCAACTTGAGGCAGGCGAACTCCCTCCCCTTCTTCCCATTGCCTCGACTTCAAACGCGATGCCCTGGAGGTTGGCTTGATCATAGACGGCCTGAAGCAGAGGCAGGCCTCGTGTGGTGGGGGGATTTATACATTCCAATCGAATCCGAACCGGAAGCCCCTGAAGCTGCGGGTAGTGCTCAGTCATCTCGCCGTCGAGCACGAAGGAGAAGTACGCGTTCAACTTCTCCTGAAGTTGAAACAGTTGCAGCTCGGAGTCATCCCAAAGACGGTGTTCTTGAATGATGAGAAGCACCTCCCCTTTGGAAGCGTCCACGGCAAGGCAGTCGATGCAGGCAGGGTTTTCGACTCCCTGCATGTCCTCGGGGTTGCGTCCGAGAGGGGAGAGGATTTGGAGCGCGGAGTGCGAAGTTTCGTCCATCTGGCGATTTTAGGAAGGTTTGGCGGGATGCAAAGGGGAGCTTCACTATTTTTGAAAAACCAATGAAAGCAATTGTTGTAGAAGAATTTGGGGATCCCTCGGTCCTGCGCCTGCGGGAGGTGCAGGACTTGGTTCCCAAGCACGACCAGGTTTTGGTGAAGTTGCATTGCGCAGGCGTGAATCCGGTGGAGACCTACATCCGGTCCGGGAGCTACGGCGCGCTGCCCGCCTTGCCCTACACTCCGGGGAATGATGGCGCCGGAGTCATCGTGGCGTGTGGTTCCAGCGTGCGCGGACTGACCAAGGGGCTGCGTGTGTACCTTTCCGGGAGTCTCACGGGAACCTACGCCGAGAGTTGCCTCTGCGCTCCGACCCAAATCCATCCCCTGCCCCGCCAAGCGACTTTTGAGGCGGGAGCCTGCATGGGGACCGCATACGCGACGGCGGCATACGCACTCTATCACCGCGCAAAAATGCGGCGAGGGCATACGGTGCTGGTTCACGGAGCGACGGGGGGCGTCGGCGTCGCCGCCGTGCAACTGGCGAAGCGCTCTGGGCTCAAGGTATTGGCGACCTATGGATCGGAGGCAGGCCGCGGACTTTTGGAGGAATTGGGTGCGGATGGCGTCTTTAACCATCACGAACCGGAGTATGAGGCCCAGATTCTTGCGGCCACTGGGGGAACCGGCGTCAACGGGGTCATGGAAATGTTGGCGAATGTGAACTTGGGCCGCGACCTTCCCCTGCTTGCCCAAGGGGGGGTGGTTTGCGTGATTGGAAGCCGTGGGCCGGTCCAGATTCAGCCCCGCGAGCTGATGGCACGCGAAGGGGAAATTCGAGGCGTGATGTTGGCGAAGGCTTCTCCGGGAGTGCTCGCGCAGATTCATGGTGATTTCTTTGGCGCGTTGGCGGATGGAAGCATTCGCCCCGTCGTTCGGCGAAGTTTCCGATTGGAACAGGCGTCTGATGCGCACGAGGTCCAAATGCAGAGGGGGGCCGTGGGCAAGTTGATTCTGACTCTTTAGGCGTAATCGCCCCGGGGCGAGCGTTGTTCGCGCGCGAGTGCGAGGGGGTTCAGCATGGTCTCTGCGGGGATTTCCTCTCGTGCCCTCCTTGGGTTGGCTTGGGTGTCCTCTCTCCCCGTCGCGTTCATGAGGGATCAATCCGCCGAGGAGGAGGAAACCGCCTCCAAGCGAGTCTCGCTTTCATTCCGGGGCAGGCGCTCCTCGAACCGTTGCCATTTGTGCAATGCCCAGTCGTGCAGTTTTGCCCGAAAGCGCTGCGGACTGAAGCGGGCGGCGTGCTGCCTCAGTTCTGCGGGATCCAAGGGGAGCCGGTCGGATTGTTGGAGGGCGGCAATCAGGGCTTCGGGGGTTTGTTCCATGAAAAGGGTTCCGGTCTTTCCGTGAAGCACGGTTTCGCAGGCTCCGCCCTTTCCATAGGCCACCACCGGAGTGCCAAGCGCTTGAGCCTCCACCGGAACAATTCCGAAATCCTCTTCCGCGGCAAAAATGAGCGCCTTGGCGTGCATCAAGTGCTGGAGCACGATCTGGCGCGGTTGTCTCCCCAGCATTTGCACGTTGGAGGGCAGATTTTTCGCGAGGGATTCCCGGTCGGGGCCATCACCGATGATAATGAGCCGCAGGCTCGAGCAACGCCGGAAGGTTTCGATGATCAGGTCGACCCGTTTGTAGGGAACCAGTCTTCCCAAGCAGAGGTAGAAAGGCCATGGCTGGGGCGGCCGGACATCCTCCGGAGGGGAGGCTTCCACCGGGGGATAAATCACATGGGAACGCCTCCGGTACACTTTCCAGATGCGTCTTGCGATGAACTTGGAATTGGTTGCGAAGGCATCCACTCCATTCGCGGTTCGGGTGTCCCAAATCCGAATGTAGTGAAGGAGCGCCCGGGCGAGAAATCCCCGGATTCCTCGGGAGCTGCCGCTTTGAAGGAGGTACTGCTCCTGCAAGTCCCACGCATAGCGAATCGGAGAGTGGCAATAGCACAGATGCAGCTGATCCGGCCCGGTGATCACCCCCTTTGCTACGGCATACGAACTCGAGATGACCAAGGGATAGGAAGATAGATCAATGTGCTCCACCGCAAGCGGCATGATCGGAAGATAGCTCCGATAAAACCGGCGAATAGCCGGACAATTTTGGAGAAACGTCGTCTGAACGTGTTTTCCGTACAGGATGGATCGCTCCTCTTTCGGGATAAAGTCGATCAAACTGAATACATCCGCACGGGGAAATACCCGGAGCATTTCGGAGAGCACCCGCTCCGCCCCCCCGATTTCGGGCAGCCAGTCGTGAATGATCGCAATTCTTTGTGGAAAACCCGCTCCGGTTCGATTGCTGCTTGGCGTGGAATTCATAGGCCCAAGGGTTTTCCAATAATCTCATTCCCTGCACTGCGGGCCGTCCGCGCCGGGGAGGCGGACGTCTCCCCGCAAAGGCAAGGCGAGCCGGTTTGCAGGTGCCCCCCGCGTGGCGGGGCTCCGTCCAACGGCCCGAAAGGACTACCGAGAGGCTGCGGGCGGCGGGTCCTTTGCTGGTTCCAGATGGCCAAGACTTCGCGGACCACCCTTTCAGAGCGGAAGCACTGGAGGGCCCGCTCGCGGGCCCGCGAGGCGAGGCGGCGCCGTTTCTGCGTGTCCTGGGCAAGGTCTTCTAGAGCCGCCGCTAGCGCGCGCGCATCTCCCATGGGGAAGAGTTCGCCACATCCTCCGTTCTCCAAAAGTTCAGGGACACCGCCTCCCCGGCTCCCCACGACAGGAACTCCGGCGGCCATGGACTCCAGAACAACGTTTGGGCAGGGATCGGGCAGCGTGCTGGCATGCACACAGATGTCCCATTGTCGGATGCGACGGCACACATCCCCCACCCATCCGCTAAAGTACACGTCCGAGTGGATTCCGAGCGCCTGGGCTTGGGTCTTGAGTCCCTCGGCGTAGGCATCCTCTCCGAAGAGAGGAGAGCCACAGAGTTCGAATTGCGCCGCGACGCCCCGTGCCCGGAGGATTCCGGCGGCCTCAAGGAAAAGGTGCTGCCCCTTCCATGGACTGAAGCGGCCTACCATCCCGATGCGGATCACGGCCCTTGGTTCGGGATGTGCGGGCGACTCAAAGGCCTCCGGCTGGAGTCCATCGTAGACGACGGAGCAGCGTTGCTTCCATGCCTCGCCCGCGATCGAACCAGCCACGGCTTGGGAAACGCAGAGGATTCTCTCCGGCAGAACGCGGGCGAGGGCCCGCATGGTGCGGACGGCGGATAAGGGAAGCGACGCCTCCTCGATGCTATCGCGCAGATGCCAGACCAACGGGATCCCCGCCATTCGGGCCGCCATGCCGCCGAGAACATGGGCTTTCATCGAATTGGTGTGCACCAGATCCACGGCGCGATCTCGCAGTAGCAGGGCCAGTTTTCCAACGTGAGCGAGAGCGTGGACGCCCTTTTGGGGTTGGAACATTCCGGCTCCGGTGAGGCTCGCCCGGCGCGTATCCGAGAGAGAGTTCCCCATGGGCAGGACGTAGGTCTCCACGGAATGATCGCGCAGGCGGGACACCAAGGGGCCGTTCTCTTGGAGAAAAACAACGGGAACCCAGCCGTCTTCTCTGCGCAGTCCGCTCAAGAGTCGCAAAAGCGCCTGCTCGGCTCCCCCGCATTGGGCGGAGTGGTTGATGAGGGCGACCGTTTTCACCGGGCCTCCTCGGAATGCGCCGCGCTTGCGGGCGAGTTTCGCAACGGCCCGGGGGGCGAAGCGACGGCATCCATGGTCTGCAGGTAGACCTCCCGCATTTGATGGGCAATGGCGTCCCAAGCGTAGCGTTCGAGGGTTTGTTTCCGACCTTTTTGGGCGAGTGTCTCCCGCAGGCTGGAGTCTCGTCGCAGGCGATCAATCGCATCCGCCAGCGTGCGGGCGTTGCCCTCGGGAAAAACAAGGCCAGAGTCGTCCAGCACCTCGGGAATGGCTCCGGAATCCGAGCCGATCACCGGGATTCCGCAGGCCTGCGCCTCGGCTACGACGCGGCCAAATTGCTCCTTCCACCGCGCCGTGGTGCGGCTGGGAAGGACCAGGACATCGAGCGCGTTATAAAATTCAGGAAGCCGTTCTCTTGCGATGGAATGAAGAACGCCGCCCGGGGGAACGCCGCCGGAGTGTGGTCCGCGGGGGCCTCCCCGGGCGATGCGCTCGGCGATGCTCGCGGCAAGAGGTCCCTCGCCACAAAGCCACAGGGTGTAGGGTGGAAGGGGAGGGTTCGGTGAAAATGGCGGAAATGGGGGCGGCGGGAGGGACGGGGCGCCGGGTTTCCCGTCGAGATGCTCGCCTCCCCTGCCCCACAGTTGTTCCAAGGCCTTGAGAAGTTCCTCGAGGCCCTTTTCCTCCACGAGACGGCCGGCAAATCCCACGGCGAATCCCGAAATGCCCAAGGCCTCGCGGCACCGTCTCCGCTCCTGCGGACCTCGGGGAAAGAAAAGCTCGGGATCCACGCCGTTGCCCACCACCCTCGCTGGTCCCTCGTATCCTTTGGAGCGCGCGACCTGGACCGCCTCGGAACTTCTCCCAATGAGAAAGTCCGCCCGGCGCAGACAGTAGGTGCGGATCCACTCAAAGGGCGGAGGGAGGGTGCGCGCGATGTTCTGCTCGGTTTCGAGTACGATTTTGCATTCGGGCAGAAGCCGATCGCGCAGCCAGCAGATTTCGGCACTCAGCAGGTTCCAAGGTTCCTCCCACACGTCGATCAGATCCGGCCGGTACTCGCAAAGGGTCCGCGCAAAGTCGGGGTACCACTGCAGATACCATTTCGCGGGTCCCGCCCAGGGCAAACGGACGCGCTGCACGTGGAATCCGTACCCATTCTGGACCGGAGGAGTGGGGCGCCTCCATCGGGTTTCCGCTTCGCGGTAGACGCGGGGGGTGACCACTTCCAGAAGCAAGTCGGGATGGCGCGCGAGGGCGCAGGCCTTGGCCTGTCCTTCGGTGCGGACTTGAAACTGGTGGCCCACCAAAAGGATGCGCAGCGGTCGGTGTGCGGCGCGGCTTTGGAGCGAGGCGCCGCCCTCGTTTTCCCATGCTTCGGTGGAAGCTTGGGGCGGGTTCCGGTTTGCTTCGAGTGGGGTCTGGGGATGACGGGAGCGGGGGGGGCGCGGTTGAGGGGCGAGAGCGGCTCCGTGGGGGCCCTCCGCAGGGGAATCGCAGCGGCCACCCGGAGGCCTGCGTTCGGGCGAAAGACCCGGTTTGTCCCCGGGAACCTTCCCCAGTGGAACCTTTTCAAATTCAGCGCCCATAGCTTTTCATCCTCCCCTGCCCCGTTGTCTCTCCTCTGATCTCTCCCTGATTCCGCGTTTCTTCCCATCGCTTCCACGTTGATCCGTGGGCGGTTTTGAAAAGGAGTCCGAGCCTCCCACTCCTTCTTCGAGCGAGGGCGGCGGGGGGCGGGTAGGTGAACCCCGTAAATGTCCCCTGAGGTGAGCCCTCCCCCAGGGGTCCGCGGGATTCCGATCTTGGTGTTTTTTCCCGCCAAAGTTAGGGTGCCACAGAAGAAACGCGCTGCGGACGCCTTCGGCTCCCCCGGCACGATCCTAGCCGCCCCTCCCGCCCCGCTTTTCTCCCCCCGCTCCGTTCGATCCATGCCCTTTGCCCCATCCACCCGGCTTGTGCTCGAAGGCTTTCGAGCGCGTTTGTGGAGAATGCACCTGCTCCAAGCGTTACTCGCCATGGGGGGAGCGCTCCTTTGGGGGGCGATGCTCGTCGGGGGGATCGACCGAATGGTTTTCTTATCCCCGGAATGGCGCTGGGGGCTGTGGAGCGGTTTGGTGCTCGGGACGTTGGCGCTCGGGTGGTATCGCGGGGGAAGACGGTTTTGGGGAATCCCCTCCGCGGTGCCTCTCGCGCGGATGATCGAGGCCCGCGTCCCGTCCCCCCATGGGGTTTTCCTTGCGGCTGTCGAGATCGGGTCCCGCGCGCAGGGGGACTCCGAGGAGTTTTCGGGACGGGTGCAGGATGCCGCGGAGCAGCATGCCGCCCGGTTGAAGTTGCATGAGTTGGTTTCTCTGCGGGAGATTCGGGTGGAGGCGCTCGTGCTTGGGATGGGAGGGGCGGCGCTGCTTCTGGTGCTCTCCTGCGTGGAGCCGCATTTTGGGAGTTTCCTTGCACGCGCGCTTCTGCCTTTTGGCCCGATCGAGCGGATTACCCGCTGCAGGATTGAGGTGCTGGAGCCCACTGCCCGGGAGGGTTTTGTTCCGCAGGGCGAGCCGATTGCCGTGAGGGTTCGGGTGCAAGAGGGAGCGTCTCACCCGATTCCCTCTCTGAGCCTGTTTGGCGCGGGGGGGCGCAAGGAGATGGTCTTGGGAGAGACCTCCAACCGGGGAGAATTTCTCGCGAATCTGGAAACGAACGCCGGAGCATTTGAGTTTCAAATCCGGGCAGGAGACGCCCAGACGGCTCGCTTTCGGATCCAGCCGGTGGCGCGCCCTCGGGCCGTTCGTTTCCAAAAGGAGATCGTGTTGCCCGAGTACTTGGAGTCCCCTGCCCCCGTGGTGATGACCGACGAGACGGACGGCGAGGTGCGTGCGGTGGCGGGAAGTCGGGTCAAGCTGGCGATCCGGGTGGACCAGCCAGTGAGCGGGGCGCGCCTTCACCTCTGGGAGGGGCAGGAGGAGACTCTGGCGCCTCTGGAGCTCGCGAAGGACGGTTTGTCGCTTGGCGCCGAGGTGCGGGTTCTTGTGGCCGGTTCCTATGCGCTGGAGTTGACGGCGGCCCGCACCGGTTTTGAATCCGCCCCCGGACCCCGCTACGGGGTGGTGCCGCTGGAGGACCGCCCGCCGGGGGTGCGTTGCGAAAGTCCCCGGGAGCGAACGATGACGGGGCCTGGGGAGAAGGTGCTTTTTCGGGGCCGCATGGAGGACGACTGGGGGTTGCGCAGTGTGGGCGTGGCTTTCCAGAGTGGCGGAGGGGATTGGCAGGAGCGGCTGGATTCTGCGGGTAACCGGAAGGAGGTCTCTTATGAGCGGGAATGGGATCCGGGGGAAAGTGGAGCCCGGCCCGGAGAGGTGCTCCGGGTGAAACTGGTTGCTTTGGATTTCAAAGGGCAGCGCGGGGAGTCGCCTGAGGTCCGTATTGTGATGGCGCTTCCGGGAAGTTCGGGAGAGACGCTTCTCCAGCGGGCGGCCCATCGGAGTTTGGTGGGCGGGATTCAGGCGCTTCAGCGGGAATTGAATGAGGCGGAGCGTTCTGCCTCCGAGTGGCGCAGCCAGACGCAATCCCGGAGTCCGGACTTGATTCGACAGGAGCAGGCGTTTCAGAACGCGAAGCGGGCGGTGGCTCAAGCCCAGCAGCGGATGGGCGAAATCCGGGAACAGATGCTGCGTCAGCGGGCGGAGGAAGGGGATCGGGCCGTGGTGGAGCGGCTGGGAACGGTGCTCCAGAGTCTCGGCAGAATCCATGGCGGGCTTTTGGATCTGGCAAGCGATGGGTTGGCCGAGGCGGCGAGGATGCGAGGCGACGACCAGGCGGAGACCCAGCGCATGGTGGCCGAAAGCCTCCAGCGTGCGGTGCAGAGAGCCGCGCTCGCGGAGGAAGCTTTGAGGGCGCAACTGGCGGTTCTCGAAAATGGAATCCTTGGGGAACAGTTGCGGGAATTGTCCAAATCGGCTGGGGCGGAGTCCTCCGCGCCCCCCGCGCCCGTTGCACTGCTCGATCGCCCCGCTCCGGCTGCGGAGACCTCACCCAATGAGCGGGATTACCACTCCCTCGGCGCGGTGCTGAAGGAGGTATCGGAGATGGCGGCGCACGCCCGGGGCGCGAGTCAGAACAAGGTGCGTTCGCTTCGGGACGAGTTACGCAGGGTGCAATCCCGGGTTTTCAAGGGGGCCTCCTCGGGAGCGAGCGAGGAGGAGGCCTGGGTGTCCGGGGTCCGGAGGGCTGCGAGAGCGGTGGAAGATTGGCATCCGGAGATGGAGCGGGAGGCGGAGCAAGCGGTGGAGGCGGTGCAACGCGATCTCACACGTCCCTCGCAGCGTTTGGAGCAGGCCTCGCGCGAACTGGAGGCGCTTCGGCGTCAGGGCGGACTGAGTCGCGAGACGCAGGAAACCCTCAGCGGCCTCCGGCTTGGAGCGGAGGCCAGCGTCACCCAAGCCGAATCGACCCTTGCATCGACCCTTCGGGAGGGAATGGAACCGCAGGCATCGGCTTCGGAGATGGCCACTGCCGCGCGGGCCTTGCGGGCGGCACTGCGCGGGGAGGCGCGGGGGGGCACATTGGCCGAAACCGCTCAGTCGGTTTCCAAAGCCCTGCGTCCCTTGGAAACGGCATCGCGCCTCGCGCAGGCCGCGGCGTATGCCGAGCGTTTGGGAAACGAGGAGGGTTTGGAATCCCCTCCCCCCCGCGCCGCGGCTGCGTTACAAAGGGCGCTTGGCGCCTCGCTGCGGAAACTTGCGGCGGAGGTGGATTCCTCGGGCTTCGGGAAGGAATCGGTTCAAAAGATCAAAAAAGCGCTCACCGAGGCCCCCTCCGCTGGCGAGGGAAAGCCTCTCCTTCCGGCTCAGGCGCAGCGTCTGGCCGAGGCCTTGCGCGAGGTCTCCGAGGAAGCTTCGGAAACGGTGGCGGAGGCGCGGCGCGCACTCGAAAATCTGGCTCCGGGAGCCGCACAGGAGATGGAATCGCTGGCGGGCTTGCTCAAGACGGCGGCGCAAAAAAACGGGCGGCTTGTCTCGGCGTTGGAGGGGGCTGAGGGAGAGGCTGCGGCGGAGGGGGGCGACGCGGGGGGGAAAGCGGGGATGGCGGGGAGGAAGTCCCCCGCCAGCGAGGCGCGGGGTTTGGAGCGGCAGGTGGAGGGGGTGCGGGAGGGGCTGTTACAGCGGGCAAATCAGGAGGATCTGGGAAGCGCCGAGGGGCGGCTTCGGGCGCGGGATGCGGAGGCAACCGCGGCGGGACTGCGTGGGCAACCGAGCGCCGGCGAGGCGTTGCGGAAGGCCGCGGCAGCGGGAAAAAACCCCGCGCGCGCCGATCTTCTGAAGCAGGCGGCGCAGACACAGGAAAAACTGGCGAACCAACTCGCGCGCGCTTCGGAGTGGATGGAGAGCCAACAATCGGGCGATCGGGAAAAGTTGGCGCAGGCGCGGGAGGCAATTCGAAGGAGCGAGAAAGAAATCGGGATGGCTCGGAGCCTCGATGCGCGGGAGGAGCGAGCCAGCGCCATGGAGCGCCTGGGGCAAATGAGCGCGGAGGAGGCAAAGCAGGCGCTGCGTGCAATGCTTGCGAAATCCGAACAAGGAGGAGCTTCGGCAGCGGAAAAAAAGGCGATGCAACGCGCGCTCCAAGCGCTGGGAGACGGGGCGGCCGAATCGGGGCAGCCGGGCGTTCCTCCCGCCGCGGCCCAAGCCATTCAAGCGGCGACCCAGGCCGGGGAGGCGGCACAACGTGCGGAGCGCGCGGCGCAGGCCGCCAGCGCGAACGATGGGACCGGAAATCCCGGAAGCGCGGGCTCCCCTGCCTCCATGGCGATCGCCCCTGGCGGAAGCGGGTTGCCCGTAGTGGAGGGAGCCCTTCCCCCCGTTGGAACGCCGGGTAGAACCGCGTGGGGCATGCTTCCGCGCCAGACTGCGGCGGATTTGATGGAGGGCGGACGTGAGCGGGTGGGCGGGGAGTACCAGGCGTCCATCGACGCCTATTTCCGCGCGTTGGGTGAGCGAGCGCGCCAAGGCAATTCCCCCCGATGATCTCACCGATGAAACCGCGATCGAATGGCCTGGAGCGAGGGGTATGGTGGGGATGCAGCTTGGGTTGGATGATGGCGGGGGGCCTGGAGGTTTCTGCGCAGGCTCCCGCGTTTGAGGAGGCCGCGCGGAAGGGGGCGGCCTATCTCCTTTCGAAGCAGGATGTGCGGGGGGCCATCGTCGAGGCGGGATTTCCGGAGACGGCAACCACGGCGTTGAGCGGCCTTGCGCTCGCGGCGCTCGGGCACCAACCCGCGGATCCCACGCCGGAGGGAAAAGGGCTGGCGCGGGCGCTGGAGTTTGTGCTGAGTCCCGGCCAGCAGGATGGGAGCGGCTATTTTGGTTCGAAGGATAACTCCCGGATGTACGGGCACGGGATTACCACGCTGTTTCTTGCGGAAATGCTGGGCATGGGAATCGATGAGGCGATGGATCATCGAATTCGGGGGAGTTTGAGCAAAGGGGTGGAATTGATTTTGAGGGCACAAAAAGTGGGGAAAGAAGGGGCGCTCCAAGGGGGATGGCGTTACACACCGACTGCCACGGATTCGGATCTTTCCATTACGGTGTGGCAGACGATGGCGCTCCGCGCGGCGAAGAACGCGGGATTTACGGTTCCGAGCGAGGCGATTGAAGGGGCGGTTGGCTATATCAAACGGTCTTTCAAGGACAACCGTGAGCGCCGTGGATTGGCTACGGGCTTTTCATATCAACTGAAGGAAGCGCCCCTTTGGTCCACCGCGGCGGAGGGCTTGCTCGCTCTGCAAGTATGCGGCGACTACGATTCCTTGGAGGTCAAATCAACTGCGGACTGGCTCTTGCAGACTCCGCCAAAAGCCGTGAGTAGCTGGTTCTTTTACGGCATGTACTATTATGCGCAGGGGATGTACCAGCGGGGCGGTGTTTATGCGGAGGAAGCGCAGAAACAGGTGACGGGATTGCTTCTCCCGCTTCAGGATGGGGATGGTTCCTGGAAGTCTTCCGGAGGAAATGAATCCCAGATGCGGCTTTATCGGACGACCATGGCGCTGCTCAGTCTGAGCGTGAAGTTTCACTACCTGCCAATCTATCAGCGATAACTATCAGCGATAACCCCTTGGGGAGTCCGGTTTGCGCGGTGTTTGGGAAACGGATGCATGGCCTTGGATAGGCGTGGAGGTTGCAGACAGCCGAATGACCTGAGAGGGCATGCGATCGCGTGTCTCTTTTCGGGCCAAAGAGCATGCCAAAGGGCACGGTGCTCGCCGCATCCCCTCCGCGTAAATCCGAACGGCTGACACGCCGCCTCCGTGGGAAATGCCGCCTTGATCCGGTCGATCCCTAGGGTGACAAGACCGGTGTTCCGCTCGAGCCAAGCCACGGAAACGTCGGAGGGAACGCTCCCCTCAGCGCTTGCCGGCCGTTTTTTTTGTTAGTGCCATTTGCAGTGAATGAAAGTCACCTGCGACCCCGCCAAGAGGGTGATGAGCCTGCGAAAAGCCAACCAAAGGGAGATCAAGCTTTATGAAAAAAAGATCCGCACTCACTGATCCGGAAGGAGAAGTCCGCGAAATCACCAAGGAGGACATGCCGCATTTCAAGCCGGCATCGGAAGTTCTTCCGTCCGCTTTTCTAAAGCAATTCAAGCCGCGCGGCCGCGGACCGAAAAAAGCCCCGACCAAAGAAGCGACCACAATCCGGCTATCCAAATCCGTGCTTCAGACCTTTCGCGCCATGGGCCCTCGTTGGCAAACCAAGCTAAACAGCGTGCTGGAAGAGTGGGTAAGGGAGCACCCAAGCCCTCCGAAGGGCAAAGTCTAATGTGATATAGCGGGTTACCGCGCCTGCCGTTTCCAGCCAGTCTTGCAGCCGCCGAGCCACGAACTCTGGTTCATTGTCGCTCCGAATGTGCTGTGGCTTTCGGCCAGCGCAGATCATGATTTCGTCCACGCAATCGAGGACCCGCCGTGCTGGGAAACTGCGTGGCGCCGGGAGCAGCAGGTGACGGGGAAGCTTACAGATGACTGATGCCGTGGTGGCGGCACACTTCGGAACTGTGAGGCCTGCATCCACCTCCTTGAGGATCGGCACGATCTCACTCTCGCGGAAGCTTACCGGATTTCGGGCGAGGTTTCCCCGTGGAGCGCGTGCCGAGAGGGCTTGCCAGCGAGGCGGCTGCGGAAGTGCCGCTCTGAGAGGGAAACCCCTCGAAAGGAATGGTTAGGAATGGCGCGCCCGGCAGGACTCGAACCTGCGACCAACGGATTAGAAATCTGTTGCTCTATCCAGCTGAGCTACGGGCGCCGCGCTTTCTCTGTCTCCCATGCGGCCTCGGACAGGGCAAGCCTGCAGTGTAAGGCCCCGTGAGAACCGCCCCAGATCCCTCCCCTGCCCTTTTCTGCTTCCGAGGGAGTGGCGTCGGGTGGCTAAGCGCAGGAAATTGCATTTTTCAGGTGTCACAGGCAGTGCGCCTCCGCAGAATGGCAGGTCCATGAATCGCTACGACTATGTGGTGATCGGCAGCGGAATCGCTGGCCTATCCTTCGCTTTGAAAGCCGCTGCCCACGGGGAGGTGGCCCTGATCACCAAGGGGGAGCGTTCGGAGTCGAACACGGCCTACGCGCAGGGAGGGATTGCCTGCGTCACCAGCGCCGAGGACTCCTTCGAGCTGCATGTGCAGGACACCCTGGTTGCGGGAGCGGGACTCAGTGACGAGGCGGTGGCGCGGACCATTGTTTCCGAGGGGCCGGCCCGGGTGCGCGAACTGGTGGCCTTGGGGGTTCAGTTTGATGGTCGTTTCACCGCGGACTCGGATCTGTGCAAGGAACCGGATCTGACCCAAGAGGGAGGGCACTCCAAGCGGCGGATTTTGCACGCGAGGGATCTGACGGGGCGCGAGATTGAGCGGGCGCTGGTAGCCGCCTTGGAGGAGCATCCCAGGATTCATGTTTTGGAGCATCACTTTGCGATCGATCTGATCACGCTGAGCAAGCTGGGTTTTGCCAGTGAGGACCGGGTGCTCGGGGTGTACGTGCTCAACCAGAAAACGGGCGAAGTGCAGACGATTCGGAGCGAGCGGGTGGTGTTGGCCACGGGGGGATGCGGCAAGGTTTACCTGTATACCACCAACCCCGACGTCGCCACGGGCGACGGGGTGGCCATGGCGTGGAGGGCCGGCGCGCGGATTGCGAACATGGAGTTCATCCAGTTCCATCCCACCTGCCTTTACCATCCGCGGGCCCGGTCCTTTCTCATTTCCGAGGCGGTGCGTGGCGAGGGAGCGCGTTTGGTGGACGAAAAGGGCCGCCCCTTCATGCAGCGCTACGACGCGCGAGAGGAGCTGGCGCCGCGCGACATTGTAGCGCGGGCGATTGATGCGGAGATGAAGCGCACCGGGGCCCGGTGCATGTACCTCGATATCACGCATCAGTCGCCGGAATTCATCCGGGAGCGATTTCCGACCATCCACGAGACCTGCCTTTCCTTCGGAATCGATATCACGCGGGAACGCATCCCGGTGGTGCCGGCCGCCCATTACCAGTGCGGGGGAGTTTGGACCGATGTGGATGGCCAGACCAGCATCCGGGGATTGTATGCGATTGGGGAGGTGGCCTGCACCGGGCTGCACGGGGCCAACCGGCTCGCGAGCAATTCCTTGCTCGAAGCAGTGGCCACGGCACATCGCTGCCATGAGGTGATTTTGCAGGCGCGCCAGAGCGACCCCTTGAATGGGCGCAACAACCTTCCCCTTCCCGAATGGACGAGCGGCGATGCCCAGGACCTAGACGAGTTGGTGGTGATTTATCACAACTGGGACGAGGTTCGCCGCTTGATGTGGGATTACGTGGGCATTGTGCGCACCACCAAACGTCTGCAGCGGGCAGCCACGCGGTTGCGGAACCTGGAGCGCGAGATCCAGGAGTTTTACTGGAACTTCAAGGTGAACACCGACCTTTTGGAGCTGCGCAACCTCTGCACGGTGGCATCCCTCATCGTGGACAGCGCGCTCCTACGACGCGAAAGCCGGGGACTCCACTACACCCTCGACTACCCCAAGCCCAATGAGGAACTGCGCCACACCACGATTCTGCGCCGTGACTAAAATTGCGCCTCTCCCTTTAGTAACACCCTGTAATCATGCTTCCTGCTTCCCTTTCCCATCTCAAGGACACCCAAAACGAACCCGACCACCGGGAGATCGCGATTGATCGTGTGGGCGTCAAAAACCTGCGCTTTCCGATGCAGGTGCGCGACAAAGCGCATGCCGAGCAGCACACCATCGCTTCGGTGGCGCTCACCGTGGATCTCCCCAAGCATTTCAAAGGCACGCACATGAGCCGCTTTGTGGAGGCTCTCAACGCCTGCGGGCGGGAGCTTCACGTGGACAAGGTCCGCGCTCTCTTGAGCAGCCTCACCCAGCGCCTGCATTCGGAATGTGCGCATGTGGATTTCGAGTTCCCCTTCTTCCTCGAGAAGGCGGCTCCCGTGTCGGGAAAGAAGGGGTTGATCGACTACACGGTTCGCTTCAGCGCGACTTTGCAGCGGGGCGAGAGCGACTTTGTGGTGACGGTGGTGGTGCCGGTGGCCACGCTCTGTCCGTGTTCGAAGGCGATTAGCGATCGAGGCGCGCACAACCAACGTGGACAAGTGACCTACTCGGTGCGCTTTCTGACTCCGGTCTGGATCGAGGACCTCATCCAGTTGGTGGAACAATCGGCCTCCTGTGAGCTCTACAGTGTTCTGAAGCGTCCTGATGAAAAGGCGGTGACCGAACGCGCCTATGACAACCCGGTTTTTGTGGAGGATTTGGTGCGCAATATCGCCATGCGTTCCAACCGGGAGGAGGCGATTGTGTGGTATCGGGTCGAGGCCGAGAACTTTGAATCCATCCACAACCACAACGCCTACGCGCTGATCGAACACGACAAACGGGTGTCCGCTCCGGCAGACGCGCGTGGATAGGAGCCTCCCCCTGCCCTTGGTGTCATGACACACACACACGCCCCCGAATCGCTGGCGATAATTGCAGGCAGCGGCGTGTATCCCCACGCGATGGTGCGCGGGGCGCGGGCCGCCGGGGTCCGCCGGATTGTGGTCGCCGCCTTCCAGAACGAGACGGATCCCGCGCTGGCGGAGCTCGTGGATCAC
>JBEBAG010000010.1:0-8138 GCA_041159065.1 Verrucomicrobiota bacterium
CGCGGAACAGCAGCGTGCGCAGCAGGAGGCCGCGGCGCGGGCCGCGCAGCAACAGCGAGCACAACAAGAGGCGATGGAGCGTCAGCGCGCGCAGCAGGAGATGGCTGCGAAGGCCGCGGAACAGCAGCGTGCGCAGCAGGAGGCCGCGGCGCGGGCCGCGCAGCAACAGCGAGCACAACAAGAGGCTGCGGCGCGAGCCGCGGAACAGCAGCGAGCCGCGCAAGAGGCTGCGAGGAAGCGCGAAGAGGAAGCCAAAAAGCAGGGGCGCTAGCGGCTGCTTTTTGCGGAATGGGCCCTTGGATGGCCTTCGAGAAGAAGGCAGGGCGGGAGCGGAGTGGGGATCCGGTTTCGCCTTCCAGTTCTTGGAATCCAAGAATCCGATCGGCCCCGAGACCCGTTGGGCGTGCGGATGGTGCGCCGGTGGTCCCCCCACCGGCGGTCTCCGGAACCTGCCGCGGAGGGAATCCCTCTTGGCGTTTCCGACGGTGGTTTGCATAGTACCGCGGCCTGCTTGGAGGACTGCTTTCGCTTTCCATCCCATTTCCTCCGGATGCCCCTCAGCGCCTCGGGGTTCTGGTGGTCTGGTGGTCTGGCGAGGAGCGCGTCTGAGCTGCGAGAGCCCGAGGGCACTCGCCGTCGTCTCGATTGCCGGAGAATGGATGGACGGCGATACGGAGAATCTCCGGCGGGCGCCCGTTGATAACGCTGAAAATACTTGGAACCCAACGCGGTCAATGAAACCGCACTTTGTAACCGCATCCGTGGATCCCTCTTTTCCTACCCCCCACCCCTCGTGTTTGGCCCGTTTTGGGCTGCTTCCCAATGCGAACCTTCCCTATGTGATTGTGGGGATGTTTACTGCGAGTCATCAACCAATCGCCCAACGTCTGGCGGACTCGCTTGCAACGCTGAAGCTTCCCCATCTCCTGTTTGAGGTGCCCTCCGTTCATCGGTCGACGAGTCCCAAAGGAAACTTCGACCCCAGCGGTACCAAGCCGAATTTTATTGCCAACTGCCTCCGTATTTTGGGCCGTCCGCTCGTCTACGTGGATTGTGATGTGGTCTTTTGCCATCCTCCGACGCTTTTTGATCAACTCGTTCAGGAGAAAATCGATTTTGGTATTCTCAACTGGTTGGCGCTGGAACGGAATGACGCCTACAAGCCCGTCGTACTGGAGGACGCTTCCTCCTCGAATGAAATTCAGCGGCGCTTTTTCCAAATTTCGCACCAGATTCCTTTTTCCTCCCAAAACCAACTCCTATGCAGCGGTGCCGTTCAGTTTTGGGGACAATCCGAGAGTGCTTTTTCTCTGTTGGCCGCATGGCACGAATGTATCTTGAACCACCCGCAGGTTCCCGATGACCACTGTTTGGACTGCGCGTTCAATAACACCCTGAGCACGCCTGAATCGCCTCTCCGTTCCTTTTGGCTTCCAAAATCGTACGCTCGCTATGCGTGGTGGATTTTTGACGAGCCGATTATCGACCACCCTCAATTTCCGTACGCAGGATCCGACTGGGCCTCTCTGGAGAGCGGCGAGGGGAAAAAGCGTATCCATTTGGAACAACTCACGCCTCGAGATCCTGTGTGGGCCTTTCCTGAGCAGCTGATTTTTGATGCACAGAGTAAAGTGTGCTATCGGGTAGAGGGTTCCCTCCCCGTTCCTGTGGGAAAATTAGACAACGCGGTTTTCCTCTAAGCGAAAGCAGTGGGAAGCCAGCTTGGGAAATCCATTTTAAACGCTGCCCCCGTCTCCCTGAATAAGGGAAGGGGTTGGTGGATGGGTTTTGGAAAGCGCGGGGGACGCTGCGCGCTTTAGATGGGTTGAGGGATTTTTTCTTTTCCGTGCCGAAACGGGAGAAAGGGGATGCGCCCGCGTTCTCGATGAATCGGGATTGTTTTACGAAATCGTTTTCCGGGACCGGCGACGGGAGCTGCAAACGGAAGAGGGACCGGCCCGCGCTTTCTTTTCCCGGTGCAAGCAGCGTGCCGGATGCAGCCACTCGGAGGGGATGTTTCGATCTTGAGGAAAACCGGTTACGTGGGCTGCGTTGAGGGGCTGTTGAGGAGCCAAGGACCGACCGCCCCCCCAATCCGACCAAGGGGGCGAGATCGAGTTGGCGGTGGGGAAGGGTTGGTCTAAGGCACCCTTCGGCTCGGCAGCGTTTCGCCGCCGTGAGCCGTATTCCAAAAACTGAACCCTCATTGTTTCCTATGAGATCAAGCCAACCTCAGCAAACCCCCAAGGCGATGTCCGACTCCGGGAAAACTGCACCTTCCCGCCCTCCAGTCCGCGTTGGATCCGCGTGGCGAACCGCGGCCCTCTATGCGTTTGGCCTCTGGCTAGGCGCTCAAGGAACCCCAGCGCAAGCTCAGGCCCCCCAGTCCAAAACTCCGACGGCCGACCCGAAGTGCCCCGTCATCACAGGCACGCACAAGGCGCCGGCCGAGCGCCACACTGCGGCAGGCGCCCTGTCCAATGGCGATTGGTGGCCCAACCAACTCAACCTGCGCATCCTCCATCAAAACTCCCCCAAGAGCAGTCCTCTCGGGGAAAAGTTCAACTACGCAGAGGAGTTCAAAAAGCTCGACTTGAACGAGTTGAAAAAGGATGTGGAGGCGTTGATGACGACCTCCCAGGACTGGTGGCCGGCAGATTACGGCCACTACGGTCCGCTCTTTATCCGCATGGCCTGGCACAGTGCGGGCACGTACCGCATTGCCGATGGTCGCGGGGGGGCTGCCGATGGCACCCTGCGCTTTGCGCCGCTCAACAGCTGGCCGGACAACGCCAATCTCGATAAGGCGCGCCGCCTCCTCTGGCCCATCAAACAGAAATACGGCCAGAAGATCTCCTGGGCCGACCTCATGATTTTCGCGGGCAACTGCGCCCTCGAATCCATGGGATTCAAGACGTTCGGTTTCGCCGGGGGTCGCGAGGATGTGTGGGAGCCGCAGGAGGACGTTTACTGGGGCCCGGAAACCGAATGGCTTGGCGACAAGCGTTATTCCGGGGACCGGAAACTGCAGAATCCTCTGGCCGCGGTCCAAATGGGCCTCATTTATGTGAATCCGGAGGGCCCCAACGGGCAGCCTGACCCGCTCGCGGCGGCTCGCGACATCCGCGAAACTTTCGGTCGCATGGCGATGAACGACGAGGAAACCGTCGCTCTGATTGCGGGCGGACACACTTTTGGGAAGGCGCATGGAGCCGCGTCGCCAAAGGGAAATGTCGGTCCCGAGCCGGAAGGTGCCCCGATTGAGGAACAGGGGCTGGGTTGGAAAAACACCTATGGAAAAGGCAAGGCCGGGGATACGATCACCAGCGGTTTGGAGGGGGCCTGGACCTCCTCGCCCGCCCGTTGGTCGCACGGATATTTTGCGAATCTTTTCGCGTTCGACTGGGAGCTCAGTCAGAGCCCGGCTGGAGCCAAGCAATGGGTGCCCAAGGGGGGAGCGGCGAAGGGGACGGTTCCCGATGCGCACGATCCTTCCAAGCGTCATGCGCCGATCATGTTCACAACGGACCTCGCGCTGAAAATGGACCCGGTGTACGGGAAGATCTCCAAGCGCTTCCACGAGCATCCCGAGGAGTTTGAGAAAGCCTTTGCGAAGGCTTGGTACAAGCTCACCCACCGCGACTTGGGGCCCGTTTCCAGGGCCCTTGGACCGTGGGTTCCCGAACCCCAAATTTGGCAGGACCCGGTTCCCAAGGCGGACCATCCTCTCATCGGCCAATCGGAGATCACCCAACTCAAGCGCAGCATTCTCGAGTCCGGTCTGTCCATCTCCCAGCTCGTCTCGACGGCGTGGGCTTCGACTTCGACCTTCCGCGGCACCGACAATCGCGGCGGCGCCAACGGCGGCCGCATCCGACTGGCCCCTCAGAAGGATTGGGAGGTGAACCAGCCGGCCCAGCTCGCCAAAGTCCTGCAAGTGCTTGAGAAAATCCAAAAGGATTTCAACAGCGCTCAGACCGGTGGCAAGAGGGTTTCTATCGCGGATCTTGTCGTCCTGGGCGGCTGCGCGGCCGTGGAGGAAGCGGCGAAGAAAGCCGGCCATGAGATTCAGGTGCCCTTCGCTCCCGGAAGGACCGACGCCTCGCAGGAGATGACGGACGTTGCCTCCTTCGCGGTACTCGAACCCACCACGGATGGTTTCCGGAACTATTTTGGGCACCAGCACGATCGTCCTGCGGAGGAATTGCTCGTGGATCGCGCAAATCTGCTGACCCTTACGGCTCCTGAAATGACGGTGCTAGTTGGCGGATTGCGCGTGTTGAATACGAACGTGGGTTTCCCCCAGCTGGGAGTCTTCACCAGCCGCCCTGAAACGCTCACCAACGACTTCTTCGTGAACCTGTTGGACATGGGCACCGAATGGCGGAAATCCCCGGCGTGCGAGCACTTCTTTGAGGGCAAAGATCGCAAAACCGGCCAAGTCAAATGGACCGGCTCCCGGGTCGACCTCGTGTTTGGATCCAACTCGCAGTTGCGAGCAATCTCGGAGGCGTATGCGACCCAGGATGCCCAGAAGAAATTCGTCACGGATTTTGTGGCGGCTTGGAACAAGGTGATGAACTTGGACCGTTTCGACCTCGCCCGCTAATCCGCTCCGTCACTCCGTCCCCTCCGACCGGGAAATCCTCCGAAAACCGCGGCTGGCCCGCACTGGGTCATCCGCGGGGAGGGGCGGGGTTTGCGGTATTCCGGCCAGTCACTGCCCGGTTGCTTTGTCTCCTGCGGCCTGGATCCGGGCCAGCTCCGCTTTGAGCTCCGCGACCTTTTCCGGGAGCTCGTCGTACAGATTCTTCTTCTGCGCGCGGTCGTCCCTCAGGTTGTAGAGCTCCCCCTTCGAGCGGTTGGGGGAGTACCCGAAGCGTTCATCAAACCAGCTGGGTACCTTGCTGGCCCCCCCCGTGGGCGCGTCCACCAAAAGCCAGTCGCCCGCGCGCACTGCATAATTTTTGGCGAAGGTGTTGTGCACCAAGGAAGCCCGGGAACTGGCCGTTTCCCCCTTCCAGAAGGCCAGTTGGTTCACGCTGTCCTCTGCCGAGCGCGCCGGGATGGGCGCGCCCACGGCGGCCGCGACTGTTGCGTACACGTCGATCTGGCTCAGGAGTCCCTCAGCAACCCGTCCAGCCGGTACCTTTCCCGGCCAGCGCACCACCATGGGCACATGATGCCCGCCCTCCCATAAATCCCGTTTTACCCCGCGGAATGGTCCCGAACTGAAGTGTTCAAATTTCTGGATCCGATCGTACGCGTAAGCCTCCGCCCCGTTGTCCGCGGAGAAAATCACCAGCGTATCCTTCTCCAGTCCCTTGTCCTTCAGAGCCTGGAGGACGCGCCCGACGGCGGCATCGGTTTGCACCACAAAATCTCCGAACGCACCCGCCTTCGATTTTCCTCGGAACTCCTCGGCCGGCACAATCGGCGCGTGGGGCGAGGTGAACGGAAAGTAGAGGAAGAACGGCTTGTCGGCGTCCCGGCTTCGGATCCACTGCTCGGCGCGTTCGGTGAGTTTGGGCATGACTGCGTAAAAATCCCAGCCCTCCACCGAGGGCCCCGGCCTCGCCTCCCAATGTCCCTCAAGTGGACCGTCTGGTGGTTTGACCGGAACGGTGGGCGCTGCGGCCACCCGGTCGTTCTCAAACCACGTGTAGGGCGGGAAGTTGGGGACATCGTCCCCGAAGTAGGATTGGAATCCGTGCGAGAGCGGCCCCCCGGGGATTGGCTTGGACCAGTCAAAAGCCTCTGCCGCATAGCCTTCCCCTTTTTTGGGCGCGGGCACTCCTGGTTTCCGGATCGCGTCCCAGTTCCAACCGAGGTGCCATTTGCCGATGCAGCCGGTGTCGTAGCCTTTGGCTGCAAGCAACCCGGCCAAGGTCACCCGGTCCGCATCCAGCACGGGTTCCTCGAAGGAATTCACGATCCCGTGAAATTTCCGCCAGTGATAGCGCCCATGCAGCAGCGCGTACCGACTGGGCGTGCAGATCCCGGAGGAACTGTGGGCATCCAAAAACCGGGTCCCCTCGGCGCAAAGCCGGTCCAGATGCGGGGTTGGAATCTTGGAAGCCGGATTGTTGGCGCCCAAATCTCCGAATCCCATGTCGTCCGCGTAGAGGATCACCACGTTGGGCAGACGATCCGCGGCCTCCGCCTGAATTGTGGCGAGGAAAAGCAAAAGCCCCACGCGGCCCGTCCACGCCGCAATCGACTGAATTCGTTTCATATCCCCTTACAACCCCGGGCCGCGCAAAAAGTTTTGCCTCCCTTCCCGCTTCGAAGGCAGGCGGCGCCGGTGGGGATCGAAATCTCGCCCTGTCTAAGGCGCTTTCTTGAGGGAGGCGTCCGCTGCGGTGGCCGCGCGGTAGTTGGCATCCGCGCGGAAATAGTCCGCGAGGGCCTCCACCTCCAAGACTTTGGCATCGAAGGTGGCCTGTTCGCGAATTTGGAGCGCGAGCAGATCGGTCGCTCCCTGCTTCATGCGTTCGGTCTCGGCGTCCTGCAACTTCTGGGCGAGTTCGACGTTGCGGCGGCTCTGCGCCAGCGCGTCAAAAGCTGCAAACAGCGCGCTCAGACTGTCTCGCACATCGGCGGTGATGCGGTCCCGTGCGAAGGCCTGTTCCTGTTCGAGGCGCGAAATTTGGGCGTTGGTGACTTCGAGGCGCCCCTGGGCCTCGCGGCGTTGGAGCGGAACCTTGAGTTCGAGTTTGACGGCGACTTCGGTCCTTTCGATGTCCTTGGGGACCTTGCCGCTCGGGACTTGAGCGGCTTCGACTCCGACGTCCAGATTGGGGAGCAGGTTGTTTTTTGCCAACCGCTGGTCGATGCGCGCCTTGTCCAGCGAGAGGGTGATTCGGCGGATCTCCGGGCGTCCTGCCAGAGCCTTGGGAATGTCGGTGCCCAGTTGGCTTTCCGAGGGGCGCGGATGCGGCGGGAAGGTGGTGGGGAGACGGTCCCGCGGTGCAAGGATGGGCTCTGAGTCGATGCTGCGACGGTAGAAGAGGGAGAGCTCAATGGCTGCGGCTTGGAAGCGGCGGTTGGCCTGCACCACGCTGATTTCGCGGCTCACGACCAGACGCAGGTTGTCGGTCTGCACGATGGGGGCGGAGGCCCCGGTCTTGACCTGCTCTGCAATGGCGGAGTCGCGGTCTTTGGCGAGGCGCAGCAGTTCCTCGGCGAGGGCGAGCCGCTGGCCCGCGGCCACCCAGTTGTAGTAGGAGATGGTCGCTGCGCGGATGAAGTCGAGGTACTGGCGCAGGATGATGGGGTTTGCCAGCTCTTGGTCGATTCGGGCCTGCCACAGGGTGGCGCGGCGGCGGTCGAGGGTGCCGTCGCGCAGGAGCGGAATCTTAAACCCGATCACGCCTTCGCCGTCCGTGCCGGTGCGGTCTTTGTTGTAGTTGGGCAGAAAGCCGCTGCTGAGCCGATAGCCGCCGTAAACACTTCCCCCCCAGAAGGGAAGCGGCTGCTCCAGGGTGGCGGAACCGGTGCGGCCCTCATAATACCCCGTGGGATTGAGCGTCGAACCGCCGCTGAGCTGGAGGTCAAACGCGCCGAGGGCCTGTCGCGTGCGGCCGCTGGCAATATCCTGCTCCAGCAACGCGGCCAGGTACGGGGGATACAGTTTCTGCACACTGGAGAGCACCTCCGGTAAGAGCAGCGGCAGCGGGGCGGCACCGCTGGTGCAGGGCCACAGCGACAATCCCAAAAGGGCGAGGGTGCAAATGAGACGGCGCGGGGAGGGGGTCGGGGAGGGAGCGCTCATTTTTTGGTGGGATCAAGTTTTGCGTCGTCGCCGGCGAGAAGGGGGGGGAACCCGTTGATTTGACGCCAGATTTCAAACCAGAGGGGCACTTCCTCAAGCAGCACCCAGGCATTGGCGCGCGCGCCTTGACGCAGCCACCGGTCCTTGTCCGGCCAGCCCATCTTGACGGGCCCGCCGGGGCGCTTCACGAACTCCTCCGCCGGAGCAATCACGACCCGGAACCGGCTTTTGCCGTCGTCTGCGGCGTCCACGAAAACGACTTCTCCCGCGAAGGTGCCCACTGCGAGCTGCGGCCAACCCATGATCTGGACGGCGGGCCACCCTTCAAAGGCGATGCGTACTTGGCTGCCGGGGCGGATCACCT
>JBEBAG010000011.1:0-2632 GCA_041159065.1 Verrucomicrobiota bacterium
GGTCATCAAGTGGGGCAGGAGGTAAATTTTCGGGCCTTCGTCTTCCCTCATAGCGGTGTGGATGTGGTTTGGGCTTTGGGGCGTGGGCTAGGGATTTGGGGAGGAAACGCGGGGAGGCTAGCGGGCGGTTGGGGGGAGGGGAAGGCTGGGGGGAGGCGGGCCGAAGGTGGGGGTTGAGTTTTTGTGGGGAAAGGGGAAGCTTTTGGCCTTCGAACTATGAATGAACGCGTTTTGAGAGGCTTGGTGGCCGCCGGGTTGGTTTTTACGGGGGGCGTCAGCTTTGGGCAGACGGCCCCCGCTCCGCGGATTGATGTGAGCAGTTTTCCGAAGGAGGCGAAGTTGGTGGAGCGGGTGGTGGTGCCGGTGCCGAGCGAGGTGTTTGCGGTGTTGGACAAGCTTGGGAAGCCGAACTGGGCTGCGGTGTTGCGTCCCTTGAAGGGGGTTGCGGAGCCGAGTGGGGGGCGGGAGAAAATTTCGTTGATGTTGGGGAGTGTGATTGCCGAGGGGTTCATCGCGGTGGAGGCGGAGAACATGGTGGAGGTGAAGCACATTGGGGAGAGTGTGCGGTCGCTGGCCAAGGCGATCGGGGTGGAGAAGACGATCAACCGCCGGGCGAGTTCGATTGTGGAGTGTGCGGACAAGCGGCAGTGGCCGGATGTGCGGCGGGAGTTGGATCTCGCCATGAAAGAGGTGCGTGAGGCGATGCTGGAGCTCGACAACGAGCCGCTGGCGCACTTGGTGAGTCTGGGGGGATGGCTGCGGGGGACGGAGGCGCTGTGTCAGGTGGTTTCGCGCGACTTTAGCCGGGATGGCGCGGAGCTTCTGCACCAGCCGGTGTTGATCGAGCATTTTGAGCGGCTTCTGGGCGGGCTGCCGGAACGGACGGCGAAGAAGGATCTGGTGGGGCGTGTGTTGAAGGGGCTGCAGCAGATTCGTCCGCGCATGGGGGTTTCGGATGGCAGCAAGATTTCGCAGGAAACGGTGAAAGAGATCGGGCGGGTGTGTGGAAATTTGGTGGAATCCATTCACAGTCCGGGGAAGTCGAAGTAATCTGGGGAGAGGCCTTTTGTGAAAAGATTCTTAGTTACGGTTGGACTGGCGATGGTGTTGCCGCTGGCGGCCCTGCCCGCGCGGGGGACGATTGACGACGCGCTTTCATTTGCGATGGAGGCGGCGCAGGCGTGTGTGCGCGAGGGGTTTACGGTTCGGCAGGACTATTGGGGCGGGGATATGCTGGCCAAGCAGCCCAAGCCGATTGCGCACCAGCTTTTCAAGGGCAACGAGTACTGGTTCTGCATGGGAACCGATGTCAAGGGAGCCCGTGTTTCGGTGCACATCTATGATAGCGCAGGAAACCTCGCGGAAAGCGCCGACTCTTGGCAGAAGGGGCAACTCGCGGCGGCGCACATCACGCCCAAGCGGACGGGCACTTATTATCTCCTGGTGGAGATTGAGCGCTCGCCCGAGGAGCGCACGACGTGGTCGTTGGTGTATGGCTTCCGCTAGGGAATGCCCGCTTTCATCCTCCATCCCCCGCGGGTGGGGGGGCTTCGAGGAGGGGAGTGCGCGTCCCGGAGATGGGTGGTCCAGAGACGGGGTGGGCGAGATGGGGAGCCCTTCGGAGCTGAGAGAAAAGAGCGGCCTCCCGGGGGCTCTGAAGCCATGAGCCAAGTCGATACGCTGCAGTTTGAGAGTGGGCGGGTTTTGCAGAACCTGTATGCGAACGATTTGAGTTTGCTGAAGGTGCTGGAGCAGACCTTGGAGGTTCGGATCACCACAAGGGAGGGATGGTTGCGGGTGGAGGGCGAGGGGGCGCAGGTGGAGAGGGTGCGGCGTTTGTTTCAACAGTTGGAGAAGGCGCGCCAAAACGGGGTGTCCATTCGGCGTCAGGAATTCCAGTATGCGCTGCGTTCGCTGATGGAACCGGATGCGGTCGGGTTGGATGAGCTGAGTCGGGCGCGTTTCCAGGTGAGTGCGCGGCGTGCGCCGGTGACCCCGAAGACGGATGGTCAGAAGGGGTATGTGGAGGCGATCCAGCGGCATGACATTGTGTTCGGGGTGGGGCCGGCGGGAACTGGCAAGACGTATCTGGCGATGGCGATGGCGGTTGCGGCGCTCAAGCAGGACCGGGTGGGGCGCATCGTGTTGACGCGTCCGGCGGTGGAGGCCGGGGAGGCGCTGGGTTTTTTGCCGGGCGACCTGAAGGAGAAGATCATGCCGTATTTGAGGCCGCTCTATGATGCGCTCCAGGACATGCTGGAGCCGGAGGACCTGCAGCGGTGCATGGAGCGGAACCTGATTGAGATTGCGCCGTTGGCCTACATGCGCGGCCGGACTTTGGCGCGGTCTTTTATCGTTTTGGACGAGGCGCAGAACACCACGACGGAGCAGATGTTCATGTTCCTGACGCGCCTCGGGTTGGAATCAAAGTGTGTGATCACGGGGGATCCAACCCAGATTGATTTGCCGCACAACCGGCGCTCGGGGTTGGTGGAGGCGCTGCAGGCGCTTCGGGGGGTCGAGGGGGTGGGGTTTTGTCACTTTCAGGAGAAGGATGTGGTTCGGCACGAGTTGGTGGCCTCGATTGTGCGGGCGTATCGGAAGCATCGGGGCACGGGGGAGGGCGTTGGAA
>JBEBAG010000012.1:0-3476 GCA_041159065.1 Verrucomicrobiota bacterium
TCCGCCTGCCGCTTGCGGCCCTGTGCTTCCTCTCGGCCTCACTGAACGGCGCCAATGAGCCCGACCCGGGGCAGATCACCATCTCGGTCGCGCGGCTCTTTGAAAACATCCACTACTCCCACCAGCGCCTGGACAACACTCTCGCGCGGAAGGTGCTGCGCAACTATCTCGAGACCCTCGACTACAAGCACCTCTTCTTCACCCAAGAGGATGTCAACCGCTTCGAGGCCGAGTGGGGACCCAAACTGCACGACGAAATCCTCTCCGGACGGACCCTCGTCGCCCACCAGATCTACGACGTTTTCCGCCAGCGCCTGGAGTCCCGCATCGCCCACGCCCGCGAAATCGTGAAGGAGGAGCCGGACTTCACCCAAGACCGCTCCATCGAGGTCAACCGGCAGAAGCTTCCCTGGCCCGCGAATGAGGAGGCCGCCAGGCAGGTCTGGCGAGACCACATCCTCTCCGAGTTGCTCCAGGAGCGCCTGAGCAAGCGCAAGCCCGAAACCCCCGCGCAAATCCTCAATAAGCGCTACGACACCACCCTCAAGAATTTCCAGGAACAAACCTCCGAGGATGTCCTCAAGACCTTCCTGTTCTGCCTCGCCCAGACCTACGACCCGCACTCGGAATACCTGAGCAAATCCGATCTGGAGCAGTTCAGCATCAACATGCGGCTCTCTCTCTTTGGCATCGGCGCAAAACTCCGAACCGAGGATGGCTACGCCAAGATCGTCGAGCTCGTGCCCGGGGGCCCCGCCCTCAAGTCGGGCAAACTCAAGGTGGGTGACCGCATCGTGGCCGTCGCCCAGGACGACAAGGAGTTCGTGGACTGTGTTGACCTCAAGCTCGACAAGGTCGTGGGCATGATCCGGGGGAAAAAAGACACCCTCGTCCGCATCCAGGTCATCCCCGTCGACGCGACCAATGCCACCGATCGCAACACCGTGGAAATCCGTCGCGACGAGGTCAAACTCAAGGACGAGGAGGCCCGGGCTGAACTTCTGGAAATCACGCGCCCGAATGGCCAGACCCTGAAGCTGGGCTGGATCGTGCTCCCTTCCTTCTACGGGGACCCCGACCGCGCCGGAAATCCCAACGCGAAAAGCACCACCCGCGATGTGCTCGCTCTGCTCACCCGCCTGAAAGCCGAAGGCATCCAAGGGTTGGTCATGGACCTGCGCCGCGATGGCGGCGGCTTCCTGGATGAAGCGGTCAATCTCACCGGACTCTTCATCAAAAAGGGCCCCGTTGTGCAAGCCAAGAGCTGGAACAATGAGGTGTCCGTCTTCCGAGACAAAACCTCCAAGCTCGAGTACGAAGGCCCCATGGTGGTGCTCGTGAACCGCCAGAGCGCCTCAGCCAGCGAGATCTTCGCCGGGGCCATGCAGGACTACGGAAGAGCCGTCGTGGTGGGCGACTCCAAGACCTTTGGCAAAGGCACCGTCCAGCAGATGATCGAGCTCAGCCGGGCCGTTCCCCTCCTCGCCAATGGAAACGAGGCGGGTGCGGTCAAACTCACCATCCAGAAATTCTATCGGGTCGCAGGCGGCTCCACGCAGCTAAAGGGTGTTGAGAGCGACATCGTCCTGCCTTCAATCTACGACCAACCCGAAATCGGCGAGGAGTCCCTCAAAGACCCCCTCCCCTACGACACTTTCAACCCACTCGAGTTCGATAGGTGGGAAAAACCCCTCCACCTCGACGAACTGCGCCGCCGCTCCCAAGCACGCATCCCGAACAATCCTGAATTCCGCTACGTGCTCGAGGATCTGGAGCGGATCCGCCAGCGCAATGCCGAGAACAAGCTCTCGCTGAACGAAAAAGCCCGTGAGGCCGAGCTCGAGGCAGACAAAGCACGCAAGCAAACCCGCGCCCAGGAGCGCAAGACGCACCCCAAATCGAAAGACCCCAAGGCGTTCCGCATCACCTTGGACAGCGCCTCCAGGAAGGAAATGGTTCCCGTACGGTACGTGGAGCCAAAGGAGGAAAAACACGGGAAGGATGACAGCGCTTCCAAGAATCCAAAGAGTTCCAAATCCCCCGAGACCAAAGAGAACAAGGAAGCTTCTGTCGCTCCTGCCAAGGATGAGGCGGACTTGGAAGAAGGCGTGTCCGATTCTCCCTCTGACCCGCAGAAGGACAAGGAGGGCAATCTCGTTTTCAAAGAGCTCCCGCTGCGGCTCAACCCCGTCAAGCAGGAGACCCTGCACATCCTTCAAGACCTCGTAGAACTCTCAGGAGGCGACGGCCCATTTACGGTCAAGAAGCGCTAGTCCAACGCTATTCCAAAGCGCGAGGAGGGTGAATCCAACGCGGGTTGCCCCGACGGGGATGGCTCTCGGTTGGGGACTCGATCTCCCCACCTCCCCCACGTGCATTCGACCCGGCGCAGGGTTTCCCGTTCCCCAGTCCGGCTGGGGATCGTCTCTTCCCGCGCACGCATTCCGGGCGCCGCAGAACGATCGCTCCGCCTGCGACTCGCCGCTTATCGAGAATCTGTCTCATTTCTATTGCGACCGAATCTCAAAAAGGATACCCTGGTGCCATGCCCCCCGTGTCGATCAACCTCTGCACCGCCCAGTGCGGCGTTCGCCTGCGGATCCTCGCCATCCCTTCCGAGAGCGAGGAGTCCATGCGCCTCCGGGAGTTGGGGCTCTGCGAGTCTTGCGTGGTTTGCAAAATCACTCAGGGAGCCGCCATCATTTGCTCCCTCTACGGGACCCGGCTGGCGATTGGACGTTCGCTCGCAGACCGGATTCTGGTCGAACCCCTTGCCGCATGACCTCGAGTCCCCTCAGCCAGCTTTCTCCAGGCCAAAAAGGCAGGATTCTCTCCCTCAGCCTGGCCCCGGAAATCCGTCAGCGCCTCCTCGAAATGGGTCTCACCGCTGGAACCGAGTGCACCCTCGTGCGATTCGCCCCCTTGGGCGACCCTCTCGAAGTCAAAGTGCGCGGATACCATCTCTCCCTACGCAAATCCGAAGCGGAGGGCGTCCTGATCGAATGCCTTTGACGGGCACCCACCCCCGACGCTCCTGCGAATGATTCCAGCGCACCCCCATTCGAATCCCACGGAGCCAGCCCCCCCGTCCACCGCCTCCACCGCGGGCACACGGCCTCGGCGTATCGCCCTTGCGGGCAATCCCAACTGCGGCAAGAGCACTCTGTTCAATGCGCTCACCGGCCTGCAACAAAAGGTCGGCAATTATCCCGGGGTCACTGTCGAAAAACGCGAGGGCTCCTTCTATTCCTCCCATGGCCAGCCGGTCACCGTACTGGACCTGCCCGGAACCTACAGCCTTCAGGCTCGCTCTCCCGACGAGGCCATCTCAAGGGATGTGCTTTTGGGCCGGATCTCAGACACCCCGTGCCCCGATCTGATCGTGGCCGTGGTCGATGCCACCAACCTCGAGCGAAACCTCTACCTGGTCTCGCAGCTGCTTGAACTGTCCATTCCAACCGTGCTCGCGCTCAACA
>JBEBAG010000013.1:0-7653 GCA_041159065.1 Verrucomicrobiota bacterium
CAGAGCCACTTCTCCCGCGAGTTCCGGTTGGAAACCGGGATGACCCCCAAGGCTTACCGCCAGCTTTATCACAGAGCGCCGCCGCCGCTTTGATTCTAAAACCTGCCGCCCCGCGTCTATCGAGGCAGCCGGCCTTCCATTAGGCTGCGGACATGTTCCTCTCACGTTTCCCCCGTCGGCTCTCCCACACCGTGATCCGTGGTTCGCTCGCAGCGCTGTTGCTCACCACCCCCGCTTGGAGTCATGCGCTCGAAGCGAGCGCATCCGCTTCCGCAACCGCTTCGGCGCCCGATTGCTTTGAGAAGAAAAACCTCATGGCCTGGTGCATTGTTCCCTATGACGGAGCCAAGCGCTCCCCGGAGGAGCGGGCGGCAATGCTCGCAAGAATCGGGGTTCGTAAATTTGTCTACGATTACCGCAGAGAACACGTCCCCCAGTGGGACACGGAACTGGAAGCACTGCGTCGCCACGGAATTGAACTCACCGGTTGGTGGTTCCCGGCAGTCCTCAACGAGGAGGCAAAACAGACCCTCGAGCTCTTTAAACGGCACGGAGTCAAACCCCAGATCTGGGTCAGCGGAGGCGGTGGCAGCGTTCAGGCGAGCACCCCCGAGGAACAAGAACTCCGCATCACCCGCGAAATCACCCGTCTTCGGCCCATTGCGGAAGCGGCGGCGGCACAGGGGCTGAAGGTGGCCCTCTATAATCACGGCGGCTGGTTTGGGGAGCCCGAAAACCAGATCACCGTCATCGAACGCCTCAAGACCGAGGGCATTCAGAACGTGGGGATTGTGTACAACCAGCACCACGGACACGCCCATCTGGAACGGTTTCCGCAGCTCCTTCAAGCCATGCTCCCGCATCTCCTTTGCCTCAACCTCAATGGAATGGACATCGCCGGCGACACCCGCGGGCGCAAGATTCTCCCCATTGGCGCCGGTTCGGAGGATGTGTCCCTGATCGGGATCATCCGGAAAAGTGGCTACTCCGGACCCATCGGGATCCTCAACCACACCGGTGCGGACGCAGAAGCCCGACTTTTGGACAATCTGGAGGGACTCCAGTGGGTATGCGCACAATTCAACGGATCACCGGCGGGCCCCAAACCGGCCTACCGGACCTTCAAGGCGACTCCCTGAGTTCCCCCCTTCCATTCCGCATCAAACATCCTGCCCTGGGCGGAATCGCCCCCCGCCCCTGCAATGTCGGCGCGGATCAGATGCCGACAGGGTATGTGGCATGCGCTTTGCCTTGAGAGGGCGAATCCAACAGCAAGTCACTCGAAACCGGGCCCAAACGGGTCCCTCATCAGCACACCACCGCCTCGCAGAGTTTCTCTGCGCCCATCCTTATGTACCCCCCTCGTCCCTCCGCATCGCTCCCGTGGCTGCTGATGCTCGCAGCCACCCACGGACTGCCCTTTCAGGCCCACTCGAATCCGCCCCTCCAGACGCCTCCCACCCCGTCGGTTGCGTCGGCTCCGGCGGTGCAATCCCGGCAAGATCTCCCGCCGGTCTGGGTTCTTCCGGCCGCCCGCCCGGAGGAACTCACCCGGGCAAATGGCGGAGTGGCTTTGGGAAATACGGCGAACTGGGAACGCTCTCTGGGTGGCAACAGCTCCAACCGCTTTTCGGAGCTTCGGCAAATCGACCGCCTCAACGTGTCTCAGCTGGAAGTGGCCTGGACGTACCGCTCCGGAGACGGAATCGGCAATATCCAGTGTAATCCCATCATCGTCGGCGGCACTTTGTACACCCCCACTCCGGGCAAAAATCTCGTCGCAGTGGATGCCGCCACGGGCAAGGAGCGCTGGCGCTTCTCCTTGTCCTCCTTGGGGAAAAACCCCTCCACTCCCGCCCGGCGCGGCCTTCTGTATTGGAAGGGCGACGCCAACCATCCTCCCCGTCTTCTTTACGGAGACGGCCCGTGGCTCGTTGCCCTGGATCCCGACACGGGCAAGCCCATCGCCAACTTCGGGCAGGGCGGCACCGTGTCTGTCCCCAAAGGAACCACCGCCGTGGGTGCCATGCACCAACACGTGCTCGTGTTGCCGGGTTACGTCGGCGACGTGTACGGGTACGACGCCCGCACGGGCCAACTCCTGTGGACCTTCGCCACCCGTCCTGAGCCGGGTCAGTACGGGCACGAAACGTGGAGTAAGATCGAGTCCGGCGCAAACTGTTGGGGTGGCATGGCCATGGACGATTCGAGGGGCATCGCCTACGTGGCGACGGGATCGCCAAAGCCAAACTACTTTGGAATGAACCACAAGGGAGACAATCTCTTCTCCAATTGTCTGATCGCCATCGACGCCCTTTCCGGCAAACGGCTGTGGCATTTCCAGGAGCTCCGCCACGATATCTGGGACTGGGACATCCCCGCCCCGCCCAACCTCGTCACCGTGCAACGCCACGGCATCGCCGTTGATGCGGTCGCTCAAGTCACCAAAGTTGGAAACACGCTCCTTCTGGACCGCGTCACGGGCCAGCCCCTCTATGATTTCCGGCTCGTGCGTGTCGACACTCACGGGCTTCCCGGCGATGAAACCGCGCCCTATCAGCCGGCCCCGGAATTGCCGGAGCCGTTTGCACGGAGCGCCTACACGGAAGCGGACATCCCCACCCAGCCGACCGCGCGGGATGCCATCCTCCCCATCTTTCAGCGCGGCAACCACGGGCCCTTCCCCTCCTTTGACGAGGCCCGGCCCACCCTGATGTTCAACATCCATGGCGGCGCGGAATGGACCGGGGCGGCCGCCGACTCTCGGGGTTTCCTCTACGTCACCTCCAATGAAATCCCGTGGAAAATCACGTGTTTCCGCGATAACGACCCGCCTCCGCTCGTCCCCCCCACCGCCGGCGAAAAGGTGTACCAGAGTGTTTGTGTCGCCTGCCACGCCGCCGACCGCAGGGGAGTTGGCCACGCCCCGCCTTTGCTCGGGCTGCGTCACCGTCTCGGGGAAGCGGAAATTCGCACCATTCTCCACTCCGGGCGCAATGGAATGCCCGCCCTGCCCTTCCTCACGGAAGAGCAGCTCAAGCCTCTCCTGGACTTTCTGCTCTGCCGGGACCGCCCGGAATTGCCCAACACCCCTCCCGGACCGCCCCGGTGGACCTTCGGCGGATTCCAAAAACTGAGGGACCCCCAGGGGTACCCGGGCTGTACACCGCCTTGGGGAAGCCTCGTGTGCATCGACCTCAACACGGGGAAAAAGGCGTGGAGCGTGCCCTTTGGCGAGTACCCCGAACTGACCCGTCAGGGAATTCCGGTCACCGGTCAGGAAAACTTCGGGGGCGCGATGGTCACCGCGTCCGGCCTCGTTTTTGCGAGCGGAACTTGGGACAAACGCATCCGCGCCTTTGATGCCGACACCGGCAAAGAGCTCTGGAGTTATGCCCTGCCCTTCCTGGGAACGGCCCCCCCTGCCTCCTATGAGGTGGGTGGCCGCCAGTACATTGTGCTCCCTGCCACGGGCGGTGGAAAACTGGGGGGCGAATCGGGTGATGCCTGGGTGGCATTTGCGCTTCCAAAGAAACCATGAGTTTCAGGTGCCTGCGCTCCTGGGCACTGGCTCTCCTTCTGACCCCCAGCCTCCCCTCGGGCGCAGCTTCTCCACTGGAATCATCCGCCTCCCGCACCGAAACCCTTCCCGAATTCACCGTCTCGGCCGACCTCCTCTCCCCCCTTCGCAGCGGTACGCTTACCCTGGAGACGCTCCGAGCCTCCCCTCAACGCTCTCTGGACGGGACGCTTCGCCAAATTCCAGGTTTCAGTCTTTTCCGCCGTTCCGACAGTCTCAGTGCCCACCCGACCGCACAGGGAGCCACCCTCGGCAACGCCTCCCCCAATGGCGCCAGCCGTTGCACCGTCCTTCTGGACGGAGTGCCCCTCAACGACCCCTTCGGCGGCTGGATTCCCTGGACCCGTCTCCCGGTGGCGACCCTGTCCCGGGTCGTGCTCACCCCGCAGGGTTCCCCGCAAACGGCGTCGTGCGGGCCGCTTTTTGGCACGATCGCAATCACTTCCCGCTTTTGGGATGACGCGCCCTTTGCGCTACTAGAGAGCGCTACGGGCAACCGGCTCCACCACCAAAGCACCCTCGCTTTTGCCCAAGACAGCCCCTCGGGCCAAACGCGGCTTTTTGGGGGAATCCACGAGACCCAGTGGGGCGGATACCTCGTGGTACCCTCGGGCCAGCGCGGACCGCTCGACCAAAAAAACGCGCTCAAAGCCCGTTCCTTCGACACGGGAATCCGCCACACCCTGGGGCACGAGGGGGACTGGCACCTCACCCTCCGCACCCAAGGTTGGGACGAAGATCGCTCCAACGGCACTCCCCTCGCCCGCAACCACAGCAAGTCCCTCGATTTTTCCCTCCAACTCGATCACACCGCCCCCCCGGACGAATGGAGCACCCAAGCGACCCTCTTTCATCAGCGCCGTGATTTCGCCAGCACCTTTACCGCCCTTTCCAAGGACCGCTCGGTCGAGACCCTGACCCTGGATCAGTTCGCCGTTCCCACCCGCGCCACGGGTTTTCTTCACCTCCTTCGCCTGCCCCTAGGGGAAACCCACCGCCTGGCGCTGGGCACCGATCTGCGGAAGATCGAGGGCGAGACTCAGGAATTTTTCAGGAACCAAGGCGCAGGGTTTACCCGCAAACGCCTCGCCGGCGGCTCGCAATCCGTGGCGGCGTGGACCATCGCCGACACGTGGCAAGTGGCCCCCCATTCGACCCTCACCCCCAGCGCGCGCCTGGCAATCCACTCCCAACAAAACGGCTTCCTACGCGAATCCGATCTCTCCTCCGGCGCACTCCTCACCCAAAGTTCCTTCCCGCGCCGACGCTCCGTTCCCCTGGACCTCTCGCTCACTGCCCGCCACGCGCTGCACACCTCCCTCGAATCGGAAACGTGCCTCTTTTCCTCGAATCGTCCGCCCACCCTCAACGAACTCGTGCGGCCTTTCCGAGTCGGCTCCACCCTCACCCTCGCCAACCCGTCGCTAAGGCCTGAAAACCTGCGCGGCATCGAAACCCTGCTCCGCTGGCACCCCAATTCCCGCGTCACCCTCCGCGGCAAACTGTTTGCCCATCAACTCCGCAATGCAGTGACCAATGTCACCCTCGTCAACGGCCCGGGTTCTTTTCCGGAGTGGGGTTTTTTGGCGGCGGGCGCCCAGGGGGCTCGGCGGGAAAATGTGGAGCTTGTGCAATTACAGGGTCTCGAATGCGGAGCCGAATGGGCGCTGCATCCCGCGCTGACGCTGGAAGTCAACTGGCGCCACACGCGTTCCAGAATCCTGAAAGCCACGATTCAGCCCAGCCTCGAGGGGCTGACTCCGCCCCAAACCCCGCGTCATCAGGCCCGTTGGGCGATCCGAGGCGAACACGCCCACTGGCGCTGGAATCTGGCGGCGCGCTACGAGTCGGATCAATTTGACGACGACCAGAACCAGCGGCGCCTGGCCAGCGTCCTCTGCGTGGATGCTCAACTCACGCGGATCTTGCGCCCCGGAACCGAAGTCTTTTTCGGAATTGAAAACCTGGGCGACCGCCCCATCCAAGCGCGCCGGGACGCGGATGGGACGCTTGCGATCACCACGCCTCGTTCGTGGACGCTCGGAGTCCGGCACGAATTTTAGGCAGTTAGCTGCAATGGCTGGGAGCGTAATCCAATGAGGATTCGTTGGTTCCAGCGAAACCTGCGGATCTGTCTTGTCTGCGTGCTCACCCCACAGCACGCGAAGCCGGAGCCGACTCAGATGGGCGCATCTCCCCTTCTGCTCTCATCGGCGTTCATCGGCGGATCCTTCACCTCGGCGGTCTGCGCGAGCATCGGTAGAGCACACGCACGCAGCGACCTCACCCAAAATCAGACGGTGACCACCAACGAGCGAGCGCTCGTCCGACAAAAACAACAAGCCAAGCTCACTTTTTTTCCGAATTTGCGCCTTTCGTGAGGAAACAGGACAAGCGCATCCCCTCATCGAATCCCCCTCTCATGAAAGTCCACACCTCCCAACTCCCATAGCCCCAAACGTCCCATGCGATCCCATCTCTTGCGCCGCTCCCTCTCAAAAGGCCTGTCCCTCCTTTTCCTCTCCGCGCTCACCCCATCCGCCCTTTCGGACATCTCCGTCCCGGCTTATTTCTCCGAACACATGATGCTGCAGGCCGATGCGCCGGCCCCGGTCTGGGGCTGGGCCGATCCGGGCGAAACCGTCACAGCCACCTTCGCCGGCCAAACCCAAACCGCCCAAGCCGATGACAAGGGCGAATGGCGCGTCACCTTCGCTCCACTCAAACCCGGCACAAACGGTTCACTCACCCTCAAGGGAAAAAACACCCTCACCATTCAGGATGTGCTCGCCGGCGAAGTCTGGCTCGCCTCGGGCCAGTCCAACATGGAGCTCAACCTCGCCCAGAACTTTCGAGTGCCAGGCTGGGCCGAAGCCTTGGCTACCAGCGCCGATCCGTGGGTTCGCCAATTCACCGTCATCCGCAACGATAAGGCCAAATCCGCGAAAGAGCTCGCCGGCGTCTGGCGGCTTGCGAACAAGGAAAATCTCACCGCCCACCGCGTCCATGGCGACTCCGCCGTCGGCTATTTCTTTGCCCGCGAAACCCGCCGCCGTCTGAACCGGCCAGTGGGTATTCTGCACGCCTCGATCGGCGCCACCCCGATTGAGACGTGGTCCAAGGGCGGCATCGGTTTTGAAACGATGATCAAGCCGATGGCCCCGTACAGCATCCGCGGCTTCCTCTGGTACCAGGGCGAAAGCAACGTCCATCGATTCACCGGTTCCCGCTATACCAGCCTGTTCACAGAGAACGTCGCTTTCTGGCGTTCCACGTGGGGCCGAAGCGATCTCCCATTCCTCTACGTTCAAATCGCCCCACACCGTTACTCGACCAAGAGCGCGCCCCCCAGCAACGGTCGTCCTATCAGCCCGCTCGAGTTGCCGCTCTTCTGGGAAGCTCAGACCGCCGCACTGAAAACCATTCCCCACAGCGGCATGGCCGTCATTCACGATACCATCACCGACCTCGACAACATCCATCCCTGGAATAAGCGCGTCCCCGGGGAACGCCTCGCGCTGCTCGCCGCCAGCCAGGTCTACGGCGACAAAAGTGTAGTCGCCTCCGGCCCATTCTTCCACTCCGCACAACCGGAGGGTTCGCAAATCCGCATCCGGTTCACCTCGACGGGCTCCGGATTGGCCACCCGCAACGGCGCTGCGCCAGACGGGTTCGAGATCGCGGGCGAGGACCGTCAATTCGTGCCCGCCGAGGTCACCCTGGAAAAAGACAGCGCGCTTGTGCGCTCGCCGAAGGTCGCCAAGCCCGTGGCCGTACGGTTCGCGTGGCACGAAGAAGCCCGCCCCAATCTTATGAACAAGGAGGGGCTCCCCGCCGCCCCGTTCCGCACCGACTCCTGGCTCATGGATGACCCGCGCACCAGCGATCACCCCACTTCCAAGTAATCGGCCCCATTCACCTCCACTCCCATTCATCTTTCCATGCACACCCCCGGTTCTCAAAAAACGCTGGTCTCCGCCCTCGCCCTGCTTGGGCTGTCCATTGCTCCTTCATGGGCCGCCGTCACCGGCCGCTATGTACGCCTCGAGATCCCCGAGATCCCCTCCTTTGGT
>JBEBAG010000014.1:0-18575 GCA_041159065.1 Verrucomicrobiota bacterium
AGAAGAACCCGCAGCTCCAGCGCATTTACGGGACGGCCATCAAAAACAAAACGGAGCTCGAAGCCCACTTCGCGATGCTGGAGGAGGCGCGCAAACGCGACCACCGCAAGCTTGGGCGCGAACTCGAACTCTTCACCTTCGACGAAGACGTCGGCCCGGGGCTCCCCCTCTGGCTCCCCAATGGCACGGTGCTCATCGAGGAGCTCGAGCGCCTCGCGAAGGAAACCGAGTTTGCGGCGGGCTACCAGCGCGTCCGGACCCCGCACCTGGCGCGGGAGAACATGTACCTGACCAGCGGTCACTTGCCGTATTATGCGGAGAGCATGTTCCCGCCCATGGAACTCACCGAGAAGGAGGCCACCGAGGGGGCGCCGGCCGTCACGGACCGGTACTACCTCAAGTCGATGAACTGCCCTCATCACCACAAGATTTTCAAGGCCGTGCCGCGCAGCTACCGCGATCTTCCGCTGCGTTTGGCGGAATACGGCACCTGCTACCGCTACGAGCAGTCCGGCGAATTGCTCGGGCTGATGCGCGTGCGTTCGATGCAGATGAACGACGCCCACCTGTACTGCACCCCGGAACAGTTCGATGCCGAGTTCATGGCGGTCAATGCCATGTACCTCAAATACTTCGAGATCTTCGGTCTCGGCAAGTACCTCATGCGCTTCTCCACCCACGACCCCGCCCGCCTCGGGGAGAAATTCGTGAACGAACCCGAACTCTGGAAGCAAACGGAGGACATGGTCCGCAACGTCCTCATCAAATCCGGGATCCAGTACGTCGAGGTCCCCAACGAGGGCGCCTTCTACGGCCCCAAGATCGATGTGCAACTCTGGAGCGCCACCGGACGCGAGTTCACCATCGCCACCAACCAGGTGGACTTCGCCGTCCCCAAACGCTTCGGCCTTGTCTACAAAGACCGCGACAACACGGAGAAGACGCCCCTCTGCATCCACCGCGCCCCGCTCGGGACGCACGAGCGTTTCCTAGGCTTCCTCATCGAACACTACGGGGGGAACTTCCCCCTCTGGCTCGCCCCGGAACAGGTCCGCCTCCTGCCCATCGGCGACGACCCCGAGCTCGTCGAGGCCGCCCGCGCGCTCCAAGCCGAACTGCGCTCCCACGGGGTCCGCGCCGAGGTGGACGCCTCGTCCGACAAGATCAACGGCAAGGTGCTGCGCGCCGAGCAGTCGAAAGTGCACACCATGCTCGTTCTCGGGAAACGCGACCTGGAGGGCGGCACCCTGAGCGTGCGAGTCCACGGCAAGGGCAACCTCGGAGCCCGGCCCCGCGCCGAGGTCGTCGCCGACCTCCTTGCCGCGATCCGCGAACGGCGCCCGAACTAGCCGCCCCCCGCGTTTTCTCACACGAGGGATCCACGAAGGGACCCGGCCCGCTCAGGCCGCGGTCCCTTTCGTTTTTCAAAGCCCACTCCGCTCCTGCGAGGCGGGCCCGGCGGTGACGGGCCGTAAAGGAGGCCGAATCGCCACGGGACGCCATTCTCGGGATTGCCTTCCCTGACCCCACGACCGATCTTCTCCCCTCCTTATGATCTCGGATCCGAGCCGCAAATACCGTCCGTTTCCCCCGGTCGACCTCCCGAACCGTCAGTGGCCTGCCCGCACCCTCTCGCAGGCGCCGATTTGGTGCAGCGTGGACCTGCGCGATGGCAACCAGGCGCTCGCGGTCCCGATGAACGTCTCCCAGAAGCTGGAGCTTTTCGACGCCCTGGTCCGTTGCGGCTTCAAAGAGATCGAGGTGGGCTTCCCCGCCGCCTCGAACACCGAATTCACCTTCATGCGCCGCCTCATCGAGGACGGACGCATCCCGGAGGACGTGACCGTCCAGGTGCTCGTGCAGGCCCGGGAGGATCTCATCGAGCGGACGGTCGAGTCGCTCAAGGGCGTCCGCAAGGCCATCATCCACCTCTACAACTCCACCTCGCCCGCGCAGAGGCGCATCGTCTTTGGACTCCAAAAACCCGAGATCGTCGAAATGGCCCGCCGCGGCACCCGCTGGATCAGGGAGCGGCTCCCCAAGCTGCCCGGATCGGACATCCGCTTGGAGTACTCGCCCGAGAGTTTCTCCGCCACGGAGGTCGAGTTCTCCTTGGAGGTGTGTGAGGCGGTGATGGATGTGTGGCAGCCGACGCCGGAACGCAAAATCATCCTCAACCTCCCCGACACCGTCGAGGTGGCCATGCCGAATGTGTACGCCGACCAGATCGAGTGGTTCTGCACCCACCTGTCCCGGCGCGACTGCGCCATCATCAGCGTGCATACCCACAACGACCGGGGCACCGGCACGGCGGCGACGGAGCTGGCCCTGCTCGCGGGTGCCGAGCGGGTCGAAGGCACCCTCTTTGGCAACGGGGAACGCACCGGCAACCTCGACGTCATCACCGTTGCGCTCAACCTGTACATGCACGGCATCGCGCCGAACCTCGATTTTTCCGATATGCACGGATTGCTCGAGATCTACGAGCGCTGCACGGGGATGACCGTGCCCCCGCGCCATCCCTACGCCGGAGAACTCGTGTTCACGGCGTTCTCCGGATCGCATCAGGACGCGATCCGCAAGGGGCTCGCCGCATGGGAGAAAGCGGGGGCCAACGGGGTCTGGGACATTCCCTATCTGACCCTCGACCCGTCGGACCTTGGCCGGAAATACCAGGAGGTGATCCGCGTCAACAGTCAGTCAGGCAAGGGCGGGGTCGCCTACCTTTTGGAGAGCGAGTTCGGCATCGAGCTTCCCAAGGATATGCAGCGCGAGTTCGGTCCCCTCGCCAATGATGCGGTCGACCGCCTCGGGCGCGAGGTGACCGCGGCGGAGTTGAAGGCGATGTTCTGGAAGGAATACATCGACTGCCGGGAACCGCTGAGTCTCCAACACTTTCACGCCGATGGAACCGCCGGGGTTTTCCGTTGCCGCGCCTCCCTGCTCCAGAACGGTTCGCGCCTGGATGTGACCGGCGAGGGGAACGGCCCCATCGCCGCCTTCGTCAACGCCCTCACGTCCCACGGCCTTCCCGCCTTTCAAATCACCGAGTACCGCGAGCACTCGCTGGGCAGCGGCACCGAGGCCAGCGCCATTTCCTACCTTCAGATCCAGGAGGCCGCCGGCCGCAAAGCCTGGGGGGCAGGCGTCAGCACCCACATCGAGCTCGCCTCCATTCACGGCGTGGTCAGCGCCCTCAACCGCCTGATCCAAGCCGCATCGCCCGCGCACTAAATCGTCCTTCCACCATGGTTTTCCGCGTCTGCAAAAGCTTCGAAGTCGAAAGCGGCCATATGCTGTCCAAGCATCCCGACAAATGCCGCTTCCCCCACGGGCACACCCGCAAGGTGGAGTGCGTGCTTGCCGCCGATTCCCTCGATGACCACGAAATGGTGTGCGACTTCAAGGTCATCAAGACGCTCATCGGCGAGTTCATCGACCGCTTCGATCACTCGCTGTGCATGAACACGGACGACCCCCAGTACGCTGTTTTTCAGCAGGCCTACGGCGATCGCATCCTCGGCTTCGCCTCCCAGGATCCCACGACCGAGCTGCTCGCCCAGACCATTTTCGACCACCTCCAAGACCGCCTTGCCGCGTATCTGGCGGGCCCCCAGCACTCCTACCCCATCCGCCCCTGCGTCCGCCTCGAGCGGGTACGCGTCTGGGAAACCTCCAGTTCCTGGGCGGAGTACGCCGAACGCTAGAACGCGCGCCTCGCGACGGGCTCGAAACGCCCATCCCCCGACGCGGCGCTCCTCGACATCCGTCCGCCTTCGGATCTTAATCCAAGCCAATTCCGTGATTTCGGGCGCAACCGCCTGGCACCTCCCCTCCGCCTGTCATGAACCTCCTTCCCCTGCTCGCAAACACCGGCAACCACACCATGCCCGAGGCCCTGATGGCCACGGCGGCCTTCGGCCTCGTGGGAATCGTGCTCTCCGTGGTGGGTTACAAAATTTTCGACGCCGTCATTCCCGTGAGTTTCAGCAAGGAGCTCCAAAACGGGAACATCGCCATCGGCATTCTTTGCGGGGCGATCATCATCGGCGTCTGCCACGTCATCGCGGCCGCCTTGGGGTAACCATGAAACGCTCGGGCAAGGTGGTCCTCGTGATCACCACTTCCGTCGTGCTCAACGCCTGCGACAATCCGCAGCGCCCGCCCCCCTCTGCCGGGCACCCCTCCGACGGCCCAGTCCAGGGAGGCACCCAAAACACCTCCGGATCCACTCACACCTCCGGCGGCGGATCGTCCGGGCGCTTCTTCTTCCGGGGCTCCTCCTCCGGGGGCGGTGCCCCGGATGGAGCCACCCACGCCTCCAACGGGATCTCCCGAGGCGGCTTCGGTGGCCACGGCACCGGGGGCACCGGCGCGTAGGCTCCCCCGGGACCGCCTCCGCCCAGGGCCGCCGTTTTGCGAGCGCATTGGGAAACCACATTATGCAACGCCACCAAGCCCCTGCCCGGGCAGACTGGAAATCGAAGGTCGAATCGTTGGGACTCCTCTTCCATTCGAACGAAGCGCCCTACTGGGACGAATCGGTTTACTACGCGTTCACGCTGCCGCAGGTGCTGGAAATCGAACGCGTCACGCAGGAACTCTTCCGCCTGTGCTGCCTTGCCGTGGAGCACATTTTCGAGGCGAAACTCTGGGCCCGTTTCCAAGTCCCCGAAGCCCTCATCCCGCTCCTGCAGCGCTCGTGGAGAGAGGACGACGTCGCGCTCTACGGCCGCTTCGACTTGGGCATGGACGCGGCCGGAGTGCCGAAACTCTACGAGTTCAACGCCGACACCCCGACCTCCCTTTTCGAGGCGTCCGTGGTGCAATGGCACTGGCTCCGGGAAGCGCACCCCGCCTGCGACCAGTTCAACTCCATCCACGAGCACCTCATCGACACATGGAAACGCTCCGAGGTCCCACACCCGGTCCACTTCGCCTGCAGTCGGGGAAGCGACGAGGAGTTCGTCACCACGGTTTACCTTCAGGACACCGCCCTCCAAGCGGGACTCCCCACGGAGCGCCTCTTCATCGAGGAGGTCGGCTGGGACGGAAGGTGGTTTGTCGATTTGCAGAAACGCCCCATTCACACCCTATTCAAACTGTACCCGTGGGAGTGGATGCTCCGGGAACCTTTCGGAATCCACCTCCCGAAGGCACCCTGCCAGTTCATCGAGCCGCCTTGGAAAATGCTGCTCAGCAACAAAGAGATCCTCGTGCTCTTGTGGGAGCTGTTTCCGGATCACCCCAACCTGCTTCCCGCCTTTTCCTCCCCGGAACGCCTCGGAGCGCGGTGGATCCAGAAACCCGTGTTCGGGCGGGGCGGGGCCGGTATTACAGTCCACACGGAGACCGAGCAGCACACCACTCCGGGTGCCCCCGCCATCGAGTGCGGTTTTGTGTACCAGGCCTATGCTCCGCCCCTGGCCCACGAGGGTTATCACCCGGTACTGGGTTCATGGATCGTGGGGGGTGAGGCCTGCGGCATGGGCATCCGCGAGTCCGTCTCGCCGATCACCCTGGAAGGCAGCCGCTTCGTGCCACACCTCATCCGGCCGTGAAATCCGACCGGGGCAATCGGGTTCTCGCCACGCTGGTGGGACTGGTTCTGGCGGGCATCCTCGGACCATGGTGGATCTGGGGCGCTGCGTTTGACGGCACGCTGACCATGGAAGGTTCCCTCGCATGGCTGCGAGCGCAGGGCGACTGGGCATGGCTGGCCGGGGTCGGCCTGTTGGTGGCGGATTTGGCGCTGCCCATCCCCTCCACGATCGTCATGTCCGCACTCGGGGTGATCTACGGCGCCTTCCTCGGCGGTGTGCTGGCGGGTGGCGGCTCGATGCTTTCGGGCGTCATCGCCTACGGGCTCTCGCGCTGCGCCGGGCGTCCGATGGCGGTGCGGTTCGCCGGGGAGGAGGGGCTCGTGCGCACGGAGGGTCTGTTCGCGAAGCGGGGCGCCTGGCTGGTGCTCACCTCGCGCTGGCTGCCCATCCTTCCTGAAGCCGTGGCGTGTCTGGCGGGACTCGCGCGGATGCCCTTTCGAACCTTTCTCGCGGCGCTCGCCGTGGGCAGTCTTCCCACGGGGTTTGCGTTCGCTGGTATCGGGGCCATCGCAAGCGAACGGGAAACCTTGGCCGTGATCCTGAGTGCCACCCTTCCCGTGGCCGCATGGCTCGCAGGGCGCCGGTTCCGACGCTGAATGGCCCATCGCTGCCGCGAGGGGATCGCCGCCGTCGACCCGGTCAGCGGGCTTGCCTCGCCAAATCTCCGGCCGTCGCCACGCCTTCCCGAGGGGCCCGGTAGATCCCTCGGTTTTACGGCGCCCCCGAATTGCGTTAGGCTCGCCGCACCATGCACGACCCGCGATTCGACCGCCTTGCCAAGCTCCTCGTCTCCTTCTCCACCGCCCTCCAAAAAGGGGAAAAGGCGCTTCTGGACCTGTTCGACGTTCCCCCGGAAATGTCCGTCGCCCTGATCCGGGCGGTCCGGAACGCGGGGGCGCTTCCCTTCGTCCAGCTCCATCAGGGGCAAGTGACGCGAGAGATGGCCTTGGGAGCGGCGGAGGCCCAGCTCGACCTTGCCTCCTCCGTGGAGCTCGCCCGGATGAAGAAAATGGACGCCTACATCGCCATCCGCGGCGGCGCGAACATCACCGAACTCAGCGACGTGGCTCCCGAGCAAATGAAGCTCATCGCCCGCAAAATGAAGCCCGTCCTCGACTGGCGCGTGAAAAAAACCCGCTGGTGCGTGCTGCGCTGGCCCTCGCCTTCCATGGCCCAGCTCGCCGGCATGAGCACCGAGGCCTTCGAGAATTTCTACTTCGACGTCTGCACGCTCGACTACTCCCGCATGGTCCCCGGAATGAAGGCCCTGAAAGCGCTCATGGACAAAACAGACAAGGTCGAAATCCGGGGACCGGGAACCGACCTCCGCTTCTCCATCAAAGACATCCCCGCCATCTGCTGCGGGGGCGCCCACAACATCCCCGACGGCGAAGTCTTCACCGCGCCCGTCAAAAACAGCGTCCAAGGCCATATCACCTACAACGCCCCCACCATCTATCAGGGCACTGCCTTCGATCAGGTCCGCCTCGATTTCAAGGATGGCAAAATTGTGGGCGCCACCGCCAACAACACGGAAAAGCTCAACCAAATCCTCGATAGCGATTCCGGCGCCCGCTTCATCGGCGAGTTCGCCATCGCCTTCAACCCCCACATCCTGCGCCCGATGCGGGACATCCTCTTCGACGAGAAAATCCGCGGCTCCTTCCACTTCACCCCGGGCCAATGCTACGAGCAAACCGACAACGGCAACCGTTCCCAAGTCCATTGGGACCTCGTGAACATTCAGCGCGAGGACTGGGGGGGCGGAACCATCCACTTTGATGGCAAGCTGATCCGCGAAAACGGCATCTTCATCCCCAAGAGCCTGCAAGCCCTCAATCCCGAAGCGCTGCTGCGTTAGTTCGAAGCGCCCACCCCCGCCGGTTGCCAACGCACCGCGTTTCGAATCCCCGCGGACATTCCCATTCCATGAAACCCTTCCCCGTTTTGGCCGCTTGTCTGCTCCCCACGTGCGCCGCCTTCGGAGCCACTTTTCACGTCAATCCCTCCGCCGCACCCGGCGGGGATGGTTCGGAGCCGGCCCCGTTTTCCACGCTGGAGACGGCCCGGGATGCCATTCGGGCGAATCCCGGTGGCGGACACGAGGTGGTTCTGCATCCCGGCGTGTACGCGCGCACGGAGCCCTTGATTTTCCAAAAGGAAGATGGCGGGGCGGAAGGGCGGCCCGTGGTGTGGCGAGCCTTCCAGCGCGGGAGCGTCCTTTTGGAGGGGGGCGTTTCCGTTCCTCCGGAGCGCTGGGAGCAACCCAGCTTGGAGGAGACGCAGCGCCTCGATCCCGCAGCCCGCGGCAACGTGCGCTGCCTGGACCTCTCCGCTATCGGCGTGAAAAACGCCAAAGCCTATCCCGGCAAATTTCAGGGCCGCGGCGGCTTGCTTGAGCTGCATTCGGGAGAGGAACGGCAGCCGCTCTCTCGCTGGCCCGATGGTTTTCCAGAAAAGAGCGCACTCATGGGAGACGTCCTGGAGCGCGGATCGATTGAAAAAGGGGTGCAGAAACCCGGCCGATTCCGCGCCCAGGAGGACCGCTGTCTGCGCTGGAAAGTCGACCGCGGACTGTGGCTGGAAGGATACTGGCGCGCCCCTTGGGAGCCCGTGTTTTTGAAGGTGGCGGAGGTGGATGCGAAATCGCGGACCATCACTTTTGGGGAGGCTTTGCCGAATGGGATCGGCTCGAAGTACGCGAAGCCGCCAGCCTTGGGAAATCGCGACGAACCATGGTGGGCGGTGAACCTGCCCGAGGAGATCACGGTGCCCGGGGAGTGGGCGGTGGATTTTCCCTCGCAACGTTTGTTCTGGTGGCCCCCAAGTGAGGCGGCGCTCACAGATGCAAAGCTTTCGGACATGGAAGGGCCCATGCTCCGCTTCAACGGCGTCTCCCATGTGCGCTGGGAGGGGATTCACGTAGTGCGCGGTCTGGGAAATGGATTGGAGCTCAAGGAGTGTCGCCACGTCGAACTGGCCGGACTCGAGGTCCGCCAATGCGGAGGCAGCGGCGTCGTGGTCAACGGCGGAAGCCAGAACATCGTCCGTTCCTGCGATCTGCACGATTTAGGCGAGTCGGGCATCCAGCTGACCGGCGGAGAGCGCAAGACGCTGACCCCCAGCGGGCATCTCGCGGAGAACAACCACATCTGGCGGGTGGGGGCCCTGCGCAAGACCTATGCACCCGGCATCTTGATCGCCTCGGAATGGGGCGGCGGCGGCGGCGACGGAAGCGCCGTGGGTTGTATCATCCGCCACAACTTGGTGCATGACACCCCGCACGCAGGGATTCTTTACGGGGGCAACAATCATGTGATCGAACTCAATGAATTGGCGCGCACAGTCCTCACCTCGAGTGACATGGGGGCCATCTACACTCAGGGGGACTGGGCCAGTCAGGGCAATGTCGTGCGCCACAATTTCATCCACGACAATCCGCGTGCAATCGGAGTGTACCTCGACGACGGCGACAGCGGGGACACCGTGGAGGGGAACCTTTTCGTCCGCAATATCAACGGGCCCTCGGTATGCGGCGGCCATCACAACGTCGTGCGGGAAAACGTGGTCTTCGATTGCAACCGCTTCGGAATTTACATGGATGCCCGGGGCGTTGCCCGGGGATACGACCTCGCCAGCCGTCACTATCAGAAGCTGCGCGCGCTGCCCTTCCAGCAAAGCCCCTGGAGCGAGCGCTACCCCGCGCTCGTCCATCTCATCGAAAAAGATACGCGCCTTCCCCACGACAACCTCATCACCAGAAACGTGACCGCCCGTTGCCCCAAACCGGAGTATCGCAATGGCAGACCCGACGAGTTCAAACACAGCGTGCTCGAAGGCAACGCCGATTTCGGAGCGGCGGATCCCGGCTTCGTGGATGCGGCGCGGGGAGATTTCCGTCTCCGCCCCGATTCCGCGGTTTTCAAAAAACTCCCTGACTTTAAGGCGCCGCCCTTCAAGGAGATGGGATTGATTCGGGATGCGTACCGCTCCGCTCCCGTCAATGCGGAGGGAGTCGCCCGCTGAGACGGCGACGGACTGCAATCCACGCAATGGCGAACCTCCACCCCTCCGACTTTTGCATCGCATTTTAAACGCCTCTCCGACGGCCCCCATCCTCCTGAAGGTTGCGCCTCCGGGCGGGCCGGAGCAGCGCTTCCTCCTCCTGGAAGGCGAATACGGAATCGGCAGCGATCCGGACTCGGAATTGGTCCTCGCCGTGGAGGGGGTGGCACGACGGCATGTCGTACTGCGGATCGCGCCCGAATCTGTGGAAGTCGAAAGCTTGGGATCCGGGGTGCGCGCTCAGGGACGGGATTGCGCGGGGAGACTGGAGTCCCAACTGCCTCTCGAACTCGAGATTGCCGGGGTTTCCCTCTGGGTCGGGCGTGAGGCCCTGCCCGGGGGGGGCGGGGAGCCGGAGCGCCCCCTCGGCGCCCCGACGAACCACCAGGAACTCACCGAGCACGGCGCCGCCCCTCGGGTGCTCAGGCCGCGCGTAGGCTTGCTTCCCTCGACGCTTCCAGGCCGGGAAAGGGGTATTCCGTGGATGCCTCAGACGCGCGCTGCTCCGCAGTTGATCGCGCCGGGCGCCCACGAGGCGGAACCGATGAAGCCCGCCGGGAGAGCGGAAACGCGGACGGGAGCCCCCGCAGCGCCCGCCCCCACGGGGGATGCGGTTCCGGGGATCCCGCGCAAGGCCCCGTTGCGCGGCGAGTACACGCTGGTCCGGGAGATTGCACGCGGGGGCATGGGGCACGTTTTTTCTGCGGAAGATCCGGTCTTGAAGCGCTCGGTGGCGGTGAAGGTAAGCCGGAAAGGGGCTGGGAGCTGGGATTTCCAATTTCAACGGGAAGCCGAAGTGCTCGCGCAGCTGGCCCATCCGAACATCGTGCCCGTGTACGCCGCGGGCGTGGAGGAACGGGGGCAGTCGTACTACTCCATGAAGCTGGTGAAGGGACAGACGCTTCAGGCGGTCCTGGATGCGCTGAAGCGGGGAGACGCGGAAGCCATGCGCGAGTATCCCGTATCCGCGTTACTGACGGTTTTCCGGAAGGTGTGCGATGCGATGGCGTACGCGCATTCGAAGGGGATTTTGCACCGCGACTTGAAGCCCGAGAACATCATGGTGGGGGAATTCGGGGAGGTGCTGGTGATGGACTGGGGCCTGGCGAAGTTTCTGGGGCAGCGCGAGGATGCGGGGCCCTCCACGACACTGACCGAGACCGAACGGGTCGACCTGGGGATGACCCTCGAGGGAGATGTGATGGGATCCCCGCAGTACATGTCGCCGGAGCAGGCCGAGGGGCGAATCGCCGACCTCGATGAACGCTCCGACATCTACGCCTTGGGCGGGATCCTTTTCGCGATCCTGAAGCTCCATCCTCCGGTGGCCGGAGATACGGTGGACTCGGTGCTTCTCAAGGTGCGAAGCGGGACTCTGTGCGAGGTGAATCCCGAGCCGTCCCGTTTGCGCTTTGTACCAAAGCAGCAGGAGTTGAGTGGGGGCAAACGAGTGGCGAGCGCCTTGGAGGCGGTGATTTTGAAGGCTATGGCGATGGAGCCGGCGCTCCGATACTCCCGAGTGGAGGCACTCGCAGCCGATGTGGAGGCGTACCAAAACGGGTTTGCGACCCTCGCCGAGAAAGCAGGAGCGGGGAGGTTGCTCAAGTTGTGGATGGCCCGAAACCGTGCGTTGAGCCTCTCCGCTGCCGTCTTCGCAGTGGTGGTCAGCGCCTTCACGGTGCAGGTCATCCTGAAGGGACGCGAAGCGCGGATTGCGATCCGCAAACTGAGCGGGACGGCCCCGACGTTTGCGCTCCGGGCGCAACAGGCCATGCGGGAGGGGGACTTTGAGGAGGGACTTCGGGCGGCCGAGTTCGCTGTGGAGTTGGACGCGCAAAACAAGGAATACCACCGGTTGCGAGGAAATGCCCTGCAGGTGCTGATGCGATGGCCCGAGGCCTTGGAGGCCTACCGTTTGGCCGCGTCCGATCCGGAGGCGGATCGCAACCGGAGGTGGACCGAGACATTGGTGGCCCTGGCCGCGAGAGAAGGGCCAGTCAAAGCGAGAATCGCCCTCTACGAGGGCCTCAAGGCACAGGGGCGCCGCAGGGAGGCACAGGTCATTTCCAAGGCGTTGGGGGACTATTGGCGCGAACAGCGCAAGGACCCGAGCGTGGTGGAAGAACTCGTGGCACGCCTCGAGGCCAAACTGCTGCCGGTGCCGGGCGTGGAGGTGCTCATGAGCCGAACCGAGCTGACGGTGGGCGAGTGGAAGTTGTACCTCCGCGCGGAGGGAGCTCCGGAATGGAACCAGCCGGAAACGTACTGGCATCAGAATGACGAGCATCCCGTCATCAAGATCAGCTGGGTCCAGGCCAAGGCGTTCTGCGACTGGCTCAGCACCGAAACCGGAAGGGAGTGGAGGCTCCCAACCAACGCCGAATGGGACGCCGCCGTCGGCCCCTCCCTCTACCCTTGGGGCGACGCTTTTCCCCCGCGCTGGGATGATGGAAATTATGCGATCTCGGAGGATGGCCGGGATGATCCAAAAAAGGTGGGCGCCGACGGGTTTTATGGAACGGCGCCCGTCGGCTCCTTCAAACCGAACGCGCTGGGTTTTTACGATCTCGGGGGAAACGCCTGGGAGTGGATGTGGGACGGAGCGGACGCGGCGGCAGGCAAACGGATTTTACGCGGCGGGGGGTGGAACACCCTTGGGGCCAACACCCTGTGCGCCATGCGAGTCAGTGTGATGGGGGAGGGGACTATCCATCCGAGCGGGATTCGTTTGGTGCGGAAGTGAGACGGGGAAGGGCAGGGCGCCCCTGCAGCCTCGCACCACACCGGTAAAAAGAAAACGGCACGCGCCTCATTCACACCACCGCCGCCGCAAACTGCACAAACAAATCGCTCGGCAATGCCTCGCACGGTTTCCACCCAATCGCCATGGGACGCCCCCCTCATGGCGCACGTGTTCCGCTTTACCCGGGCACCAGAATGCACGGCTGTCCTGGCGCCGAGAGTTGCGCGACCAGCCCGCGAGCACGACATCAAAATGATCCGGCGAAATCGCGTCTAGATTCGCCGAGCGCATGAAGTCCTCCGGGAGCACTCACAGGCTTTTGGTCAAAAAGTCCACGAACCGGCGGTCGCTCGGAGCCAACCCTGCGCTCCATGCTCCCTCCAACTCCCGAAGACTGACCCATTTCAACTCCGAGTGCTCGATACAACGGGGTTCGCCTCGGATCTCCACCCGCACAAAGACGATCTGGAATGGAGATCCTTCCTCCCGCACCTCCCAAATACGCTCGCCCACCAAGACCGTTTCCACCCCCAGCTCCTCCAGCAGTTCACGCCGAATCGCTTGCTCCTCCGTTTCACCCGGCTCGCATTTTCCACCCGGAAACTCCCACATCCCGCCATGCCGTTTTTGCTCCGGTCGGCGGCATACCAAAAATCGATCCCCCTGAACGATCACCGAGGCAACCACCCGGATGACGAAGGGGGAAGGCACACACACCATGGCTGTGATCCTAGCGCACGCGCTCCCAAGGGATCAACGAAGCACCGGCCGGAACACCGCAGGAGCGCGCTAGCAAACCGGCGGGTGCTCCGCTCCCTCCCGCTTCGGCGCCCCGTAGGGCAGGGCGTCCGGCAGGGGGGCCACTTCTCCAATCCACTCCCAGAGCTGCGAGTAGTCCCGGTTCAGGTCGCCCGACAAACAATCGGTGATCAGATCCCCCGCTTCGGGATGCCGCATCACCACCTCCTTGAAGGAAAAGTCCGGGTTGTAAAAGGCGTACACCAGCTTGCGCATGTTCTCGACACCCTCGCGCATCTGGGCGCCGTATCCGGCGAAGCGTTCGGGCGAAAGATCTCCAGCCACCAACCCCTCGTGGATCCTCTCCCCGGCAAGCACTCCGCTCTTGAGAGCCAGCATCACCCCGCTGCTAAACACCGGATCCAGAAAGGCAAACGCATCCCCCACCAGCAGCAGCCCGGGCGACGCACAGTAACGCGAATGCCGGCTGTACTCGCTCGTCACCCAGAACTCCCCCGTGCATTCCCCCGACTCGAGATGCTCGCGGATCCACTGGTTCTCCCCCACCTCCCGCTCAAACATCGCCTTGGGATCTTTCACCCCTCCTCGCGTCAGGTACTTGCCCTCCGCAACCACCCCCACGCTCACGCGGTCATCGTGCAAAGGGATGTGCCAGAACCAGCCCTTCTCCGGCACAAACGCGATCGTGGTCGCTCCCTCGTCTATCCCGCTCTCGCGCTTGGACCCTTGGTAGTACGTCCACACCGCGATCTTGTTGAGATAGGGGTCGTTCATCCTCCAGCCGCGCTGGCGCGAGGCAAACGCCTCCTTCCCAGAGGCATCGACCACCAACGCCGCACGCACCTCGTAGGAAACCCCGTCCGGCCCCGTCGCTTCCACCCCCACCACCCGTTCCCCTTCACACAGCATCCGCTGCACCGTCGTCTGCTCGCGCACCTCCGCACCGCGCTCACGCGCATGATCCAGCATCATCTGATCAAACTCCGCGCGCGTCACCTGCCACGTCTGCGCCACCGTTTCCCGATCATACCGGGTGTAGAAATAGAAAGGCTGCGAACGCTTCCCGTCCGGCTGCACGAAACTCACGCTGTACTTTTTCGTGAACCGCGACGCCCGCATCTTGGGGATCAATCCCAGGCGCTCCAGCGGTCCAAACGTGAAGGGAATCAGCGACTCCCCAACATGGTAGCGCGGAAATTTCTCCCGCTCCAAAACAAGCACGCGGTGGCCATACTCGGCCAGAATCGCCGCCGTGCTGGCGCCGGAGGGACCGCCGCCGATGATGAGGACATCGTACTCAGGGGTGGGGATCAGGGACTTCATGGGTGGGTGTTCGGGTTGGGGGTTGGGATTCTCACGGGACCGAAACAGGAACGGACGGGAGGGAGTCCTGCGGGTTCTCTCTCCCCGACTCGTCCGGGGCGGGGGGACTGCCCACGAGGCGCTCGAAAATCGGCGAAGCCATCAGGGTCGTCACGACCGCCATAATCACGAGCACGGCGAAGAGTCCCTCGGAAATGATCCCGCGCTGGAGCCCGATGTTGATGATGATCAATTCCATCAACCCGCGCGCGTTCATCAAAATGCCAATGCCCATGGCCTCTCGGTTCGCGATCCCCGTCGCGCGCGCCGCCAACCAGCAGGCGACCCCCTTCCCCAAAATCGCCGCCCCCAGCACCGCCCCGCACATCAACCAGAGGAACGGGGTGTTCAGCAGGCCGATCTTGGTGTTCAGCCCCGAGTACGTGAAAAACAGGGGCAAGAGCAGTGCCACCGTCAGCGGCTCAATGCGGGCCGTCAGATCGCGCACCACGACGTCCCGGGGCATCGCCGCCCCCATCACAAAAGCCCCAAACACGGCGTGCAGCCCGATCGCGTCCGTCACCCACGCCCCCAGCGCCATCAACGCCAACCCCACCACGAGGCCGGCCTCGCTCAGTTTCCCGTCCTGGATCACCGCCCCCGCAAAGCGACTCAGCAAGGGGCGCAACACCCCCAGCGTGAACGCCACATACGCCGCGCCGCCCCCGATGTTCCACAGGGCACGGCTCCATTGGTCGTCGAAACTCGCCAGCACCACCGCGAGCAAACACCACGCCGTCGCGTCATCCAAAGCCCCCGCCCCGATCGCCACCGTCCCCATCGCCGTGCCATTCAGACGCTTGAAGCGAATGATGCGCGCCAGCATCGGGAACGCCGTGATGCACATCGACGCCCCCAAAAACAGCATCGCCTCCATCAGCGAGGTCCGCTTCGGAAACAGGTCCGTGTACTGAAAAAACACCCAGCCGAGCCCGGCCCCCAACCCAAAGGGCGCCACCATCCCAGCCGCCGAAACCGCGAGCGAACTCCGAAACCGTTCGCGGATAATGTCCACTCGGAACTCCATCCCCACCACAAACATGTACAATGCCAGTCCCAGCTGGGAGGCCGGAAACAGGTAACTCTGCGTGTCACGCGCCTGCTGCGCCCTGTCCCAGGGAAACAGGGCGGCCTGCCCCTCCGGCCAGAGCATTCCGAAAAGCGACGGCCCGAGGAGCACCCCCGCGATCATCTCCCCAACGACCTGCGGCTGCCCCAGCCGCGCAGCCACCACCCCCACGACCCGGCAGAAGAGCAGGATCACCGCGAGTTGCAGAAAGAAGTGAATGGCAAGGTTCAGATTGCTCATGGTGCGCGGCGCAACACGGGAAAGCATACCCCCGGGAGGCTTGTAACGGAAATAGAGTCTCGGCATGACTTGGATGCCCATCCGGCATAAGCTTTCGGGGTCCAGACCGAACGCCGCCTCGTTTTCCAATATGGAGCTCCGTCATCTGCGCTACTTCCAGGCCGTTGCCGAGGAGCTCAGCTACTCCCGGGCGGCCCTGCGGCTGCACATTGCCCAACCCGCGCTCAGCCGGGCCATCAAGGAAATGGAGTCGGAACTGGGCACCCTTTTGTTGGAGCGCAATCGAAGCCGGGTCCGGCTGACCCCCGCCGGGGCGACGCTGCTCCACGAAGCGGTGCTTTTGCTCGAGCGGTGGGAGGAATCCCTGCGGCGGGTGCAGCGCGCCGCCCTGGGGGAGGAGGGCGAGTTGCGCTTGGGCTACATCGGGCCGCCCACGCAGCCTTTCCTGGGAAGGCTCCTCGCCGAGTACCGCCGCCGATTCCCGCGGGTCTCCCTCCATTTGGAGGAGCGCACCCCGGAGCGCGTCTGGGAAATGGTGGCGAAGGGGCGCCTCTCACTTGGGCTGACCCGGCCGGTGCCGCTCTCCGAGACCCTGGGGCTCCACACGATTCTGCTGCGCCAGGAGCGACTCGGGCTCGTGCTGCCCCCCGACCACCCTTGGGCGGCCAGAACGCATCTCCCCTGGGCGAGTCTGGAGCGCGAACCGCTCATCGTGCTCGCCAGACGCGAGGGGGTCGGACTCCACGACGCCGTGCTGGCCGGCTGCCGGCGGGCCGGATTCACCCCGACACTCGCCCACACCCCGAGCCTGATCGGAACCGTGCTCAGCTATGTCGAAGCCGGGGCGGGGCTCGGCATCGTCACCGACAGCGTCGCCGCACCGCACCCCGCCCTGCGCTTTGTCCCGCTTTCGCCCGCCGCCACCGTGCCTTTGGTGCTGGTGTGGCAGGAGGACCAAGACACGCCGCCCCTCAAACAGTTTCGGGATCTCATCATTGCCTGGCAAAAGACGGGCAAACTCTGGAACCCCCCGGGGGAAAAAGCCCTTCCGTGACAAATCGGTTTCCGCGTGAATGGTTCCCTGGTTCCCCATGCTTCCCGAAAAATGGCGCCGTGAGCAGATGCCACCCCGGACGGTCTAAACGAACGTCCACCCCCCACGCGCCGCCCAAGCCACCCTCCGCAAGTTTCCCGTGAGCACCCCAGCCATCACCATCCAAAACCTCACCAAGGAGTTCGCCATCCCCCTCAAAAAGGAGCGCCTCCTCGCCGTGCGCGACCTTTCCCTGGAGATCCCCGAGGGGGAGGTCTACGGCCTCCTGGGTCCCAACGGCTCGGGCAAAAGCACCACCATGAAGATCGTGCTCGGCCTCGTGGCCCCGACCTCCGGAAGCACCGCGATCTTCGGCTGCGATTCCCGCCGGGTCGAAAGCCGCGAACTGGTCGGTTTTCTCCCCGAGAACCCCTACTTCTACAAATTCCTCACCGGGATGGAGACCCTCCTGTTCTTTGGAAAACTCTGCGGCCTCTCCGGCAAACCCCTCCGCGAGCGCGCCGGCGATCTCCTCCAACTGGTCGGCCTTTCCAACGCCGCAGACCGGCGCCTTGGCGGCTTCTCCAAGGGGATGCTGCAGCGCATCGGCATGGCCCAAGCCCTCATTCAGAACCCGCGCCTGCTCGTGCTCGACGAACCCACCGCGGGGGTGGACCCCCACGGCTCCCGCGAAATCCGCGACCTCATCCTGCAACTCAAATCCCGCGGGATCACCATCCTCCTTTGCTCCCATTTGCTCAGCCAGGTCCAGGAGGTCTGTGACCGCGTCGGCATCCTCCACGGCGGACGGCTCCTCAAGGAGGGCCGCATCGGGGACCTCGTCCAAACGAGCACCCAAACCCAGATCCTGCTCGAGAACGCCTCCCCCGAGCTCCTGCGCGAGTTGGAAGCCCGAGCAAGCGCCGCCGGCGCCCGGATCCTCCACCGGGGCCGTCCCCCGGCGGATCTGGAACGCTATTTCCTCGAAGTGACCGCCTCCGTTCCCCCCTCCACCCCCTGAACGGACTCCCCCGCCCCTTTTCTTCCACCGCCATGACTGAAGCCTCCACCCCGGCGCACCGCTCTTTTTCCCCCGGCCGCCTCGGCGCCATCGCCCACAACACGCTTCTGGAGCTGGTCCGGTTGCGCGTCTTCTCCTTCCTGCTGCTCTTCGCCCTGCTCGTGATTGGCAGCTCGGTGTTCACCGTCCAATTCAGCCTGCAAAACCAGTTCCAAGTCCTCAAGGACGTCGGGCTGGGGGCCGCGAGCATTTTCTCCTGGCTGCTCGGCCTCTTCTGCACGGCGTTCCTGCTCCCCAAGGACACGGAGGACCGCACCCTGTACACCATCCTTGCCAAGCCCGTTTCCCGGCTGGAGTACCTCCTGGGCAAGCTCCTGGGAGTCTACGTCCTCCTCGCCATCGCGCTCGCGGCCATGGCGCTTCTTTTTTCCGGCGTCCTCGGACTGCGCCTCAGCCAGGCGGTAGCGGAAGTGAGCACCAACCCGCAACTGCCCCCGGAGATCGTCTCGCAGGAGCTGGCCAAGCTGCGCGCCTCGGCATTCCAGTGGAATCTGGTGCCCGGATTTGTCCTGATCTACCTGAAGGCCATCCTTCTGGCGACGCTCACCCTGCTCATCTCCACCTTCGCAAGCTCCTCCGTGTTTACGATGCTGGTCTCGGTGGCGGTGTATTTCATCGGG
>JBEBAG010000015.1:0-20199 GCA_041159065.1 Verrucomicrobiota bacterium
CTCCGTCCACTCCACCAGCTTCCCGTAAGCCTCCCCCTCCGAGGAACGCATCTCATCCCGATGCAGGGCGATCACCATCCGCCGTGCGGGATCCTCCTCCCGCGCCGGCTGCACCTTCAACTTCACCAGCGTCCCCTTCTCCCCGCGCAGCAACGACATCGCCTTCGCAAAAGGAAGCGCCTCAAGCTCCTGAAACGGCCCCGTCCCATCCGCCACCGCCACAATCCGGTCGTTCACCCTCAGGCGACCATCCCGCTCCGCAGGCCCCCCGGGCAACATCCCCACCACCCGCACCCCCATCGGATCCCCATCCACCGTAATCCCAATCCCCACCCGACTCAGCCGGACGTCGTTGTCCTCCGCCTCGAATTCCTCCCGCGTCAAATAATCCGAGTGCGCATCATACGCTTTCGCCACCCCAGCCAGCGCCCAAGCCACCCGTTCCCCCAAGCCGGCCTTCAGCATCACCTCCCCCGACTCCCAATGCCGCTTCCGCGCACGCCCCCGCGCCCGATCCACACTCATCCCGTCCAGCACCTCGTTCAAAATCTCCGCCCCCAGCTGCTCCCGCCACAATCGACGCCGCTCCACCGCATCCTTGGGCCACGCCGCGTGCATCCGCGACAACTCCACCGTCCACGGCTCCCGAAAATCCCAGGCGCCCTCCAGCAACTCCTCCACCAGCGGACGCACCTCCACGCAGCGCTCCTTGAGCCGCCCAAAAATCGCCTCCACCGCGTCAAAGCGCCCCTCCTTCAACTCCTGCCCCAAGCCCCCGCCGTACCGCTCCCGGAACTCCACCACATCGGACTCCAAAAAGTGCATCCGCGCCGGATCCAGCGTCTCCAAAAACCGCTCCAAAGCCCGTCTCGACCCGTCCCCATCCACCGCACGCTTCAAATAGTGCTGGGTTTCCAACAAACCCACCGTGGCCACCGCCGTCTCCGACCAGAGCCGCCGCAGCGCCTCCTCCTTGGCCGCCGCCTCTTTCGCCCGGTCCAAGGACTTCCCCTGGACCGGGGCCCGAAGCGCCCTGCGCCCGTCAGGCGTCCCCGGATGCCAAGCAACCGCCCCAGAGGGCGCCAACGCCCCGCCCAACGCCTCCAGCCCCCCCTCCCAAACGGTCCCAACGACCAGAAAAAGCCCGAGCGAGAACCAGCGAATCGACCGCCCAAAGATCCGAGAGGAACGTGTCATGCAATCTCGCCCCATAACCAACCCGCAACCCACCCTGCGTCAACGGTCTTCCTCGGGTTCCCCTGATTTTGCCCCCCCTCCCGACCGCTTCGCCGGACCGGTCCCGCCCTCGCGCAGGACCGGCCCCAACCCGCGCCCGTTATTTGGGCAGGGCGTCAAACGCCTTGATCACGTCCTTGGAATGCTCCGCAGTGGACGCACTGAGCATGTTCCAGACGACCTTCCCGTCCTTCACCAAGAAGGACATCCGCTTGGCGATGCCGTTGAAAAAAGGCACTCCGAACCCCGCGGCCACCTTGCCCTCGGAATCCGCCACCAGCGTGAAGGGGAGTTGAAACTTTTCCTCGAACTTCTTCTGCGCCTCGGGCTTGTCCCCGCTCACCCCGAGCACTTGGATCCCCTTCGCCTTCAACGCGGCCCAGTCATCCCGCAGGCTGCAAGCCTGCTTGGTGCATCCGGGGGTGTCCGCTTTGGGGTAAAAATAAACCAGGGTCGGCCCCTTGGCATACACGTCCTTGAAAACCACCGGCTGCCCATTCTGGTCCGGCGCCGTGACCTCGGGCGCGGCGGCCCCCACAGCCAAAGGCTCCGCCCGTGCAAAAAGCGCCAGACCGAGCAACGAAAATGCAGTCACAATCAGCTTCATATACTCCGCTAACAGCGGACCGGGCCTTTCCTTAGCAAGACTTTTCCCGCGCCCCCGCCGCCCGCCTTCACAGGATTGTTGCTTTGTGAACGCAAACGCCTCCAGTAGCGTCTCAACCATCGAATGAAGGCTCATCCCCCCGCCCATTTCATCTCCAGGGAACTCAGCTGGCTCGAATTCAACCAGCGCGTCCTCGAGGAGGCCCTCGATCAGTCCCTCCCCCTGCTCGAACGCGTCAAATTCTTCAGCATCGTCAGCTCCAACCTCGACGAGTTCTTCGAGGTCCGCGTCGCCGGACTCAAACAGCAGATCGAAAGCTCCATCGCCGAGCGCTCCACCGACGGACTCACCGCCGAGGAAACTTTCCGCGCCGTCCATGCCCGCGTGCAAACCATGGTGCACTCCCAGTTCCGCTGCTGGCGCGAGGACCTCCTCCCCAAGCTCGCCGAACACGGCATCCGATTCATCCATCCCAACGACCTCGACCCCGCCTCCAAGCAATGGGTGGACGCCTACTACTTCAATCAGGTCCGCCCCGTGCTCACCCCGCTGGGCATCGACCCCGCCCATCCCTTCCCCCAACTCCTCAACAAATCCCTCAACATCATCCTCCACCTCGAGTTGGAACGCGAGGGCATCAGCACCAACCATCTCGCCGTCGTCCAAGTCCCCCAGGTGCTGCCCCGCGTCGTCCAGCTGCCCAGCGCGCCCGATCAGCGCCACTACATCTTCCTGGGCCAAATGATCGGCAACCATCTCGCCGACCTCTTCCCCGGAACCAAAATACGCGGCTTCTGGCACTTCCGAGTGACGCGCAACAGCGAGCTCTACATCGACGAGGACGACACCCGCAACCTCCTCAGCGCCGTCGAACAAGAACTCCACAACCGCCGCAAAGGAGCCGCCGTCCGACTCGAGGTGGATCACCACACGCCCCCCGAAATCTACCAGTACCTCCTCGAAACCCTCGACCTGACCGAGGACGACCTCTACCTCATCGATGGCCCCCTCAATCCGGCCCGCCTCATGGCCATCTACGCCGGCACCCACTCCCCGGAACTCCGCGACCAACCCTTCGTCGCCCCGCAGGCCGCCGCCGTGCGCGAGTCCACCGACCTCTTCAGCACCATTCGCCAACGCGACCTCCTCCTCCACCACCCCTACGAAAACTTCAGCACGGTCGTCGATTTTCTCGAACACGCCGCCTCCGACCCCAATGTGCTGGCCATCAAACAAACCCTCTACCGCACCGGGGGGGATCCCCGCATCGTGGGCGCCCTCATGAGCGCCGTGCGAAACGGCAAGCAGGTCACCGCGGTCACCGAACTGAAGGCCCGCTTCGACGAGGCCAATAACATCCTCTGGGCCAGACGCCTCGAGGAAGCCGGCGTCCACGTCGTCTATGGAATGGTCCACTTCAAGGTCCACTCCAAAATGGCCCTCATCGTCCGCCGCGATGAAGACCAGATCCGGCGCTACCTCCACCTCGGCACCGGCAACTACAATCCCTCCACCGCCAAGCTCTACACCGACCTCTCCCTCTTCACCGCACGCCCCGAGTTCAGCGAAGACGCCACCAACCTCTTCAACATGCTCACCGGCATCGGCCGCTTCCAGGGTTCGCAGAAACTCCTCATTGCCCCGTACAATCTCCACGAGCGCATGCTCGAACTCATCCACCGCGAGACCGCCCACGCTCGCGCCGGAAAGCCCGCCGCCATCACCGCCAAGATGAACGGGCTCGTCGACCGCACCCTCATCGAAGCCCTCTACGAAGCCTCCGCCGCCGGCGTCCAAATCCAACTCATCGTGCGCGGAATCTGCTGCCTGCGCCCGGGCATCCCCGGCATCAGCGAAAATATCTCCGTCCGTTCCATCGTCGGCCGCTTCCTCGAGCACAGCCGCATCTACTGCTTCGAAAACAACGGATCCCCCGAACTCTTCGTCGGCAGCGCCGACTGGATGCCGCGCAACCTCTACAACCGGGTCGAGGTCGTCTTCCCCGTGGTCGACCCCCTCCTCAAACAGCGGCTCCTCCACGAAATCCTCGCCCGCCAGTGCGCCGACAACACCAAATCCTGGATCCTCACCCCAGACGGCTCCTATCGCCGCTCCACCCCGGGCCCCGATGCTCCCAAACGCAACTGTCAGAACGAGTTCATCGAACTCGCGCTCGGGCCCACCCGCCGCCGGGGGACACGCACGATTTCCAAAAAATCCCTGCCACTCCCCGCCCCGCGCCCCGCCCCGCCCGAAGTTGTCCCCGCATCCCTGCCCCCAGCCGCGGAAAAGCCGCAACGGGCCGCCGCCAAATCCAAAAAATCTCCCAGCCCGCCCAAACGCAGCGTCCCCCAAAAGAAGGGCTCCCGCCGCGCTTAAAGCCCGCGTCGCCTCAGCGTGATGCGCTTCAGGCGCGCATCATCCTTCGGACTCCACGTCTGAATCTCCGGATCGTCCGCGAAGGCGTTGTGCACGATCCTCCGCTCATAGCCGTTCATCGGCTCCAGTTGCAAAGGACGTCCCGTCTGGCGCACCGAATCGGCCATTTCCCGAACCCGGGCGACCAACGCGTCCTCCTGCATCGCGCGGTAATGCTCCACGTCCACCTGCACCTTGGGCGCTCCTTTGTCCCGAGCCTGCAAAATCCGGTTGAGCAGCGCCTGCAAATCGTCCAGCACCTCGCCGTGACGCCCGATCAAACGGGCCTTCTCCGCCGTATACACCTGCAAAACGGTGCATCCAGAGGCTCCGCGGGTTTCCTGAATCTCACAGAACAACCCCAGTTGCCCCAACATGGTCTCCAGCGTCTCGCGAGGATCAACGTGCATAACGGTCGACTGCCCAGTCCTTCCGACTCGCTACTTCCGTTTGCTTGGCGAGGCAATCACGGACTGCGCTCCCACTGCCGCCTGGCGGTTGGTCACCCAGAGCTGCACCACGGAGAAAAGGTTCTGAACCGTCCAGTACAACGCCAGCGCCGACGCAAAATTGTAGCAGAACACAATCATGATCAGCGGCATGAACATGAACATCCGCTGCTGCACCGGATCCCCCGTCTTCGGCGTCAAACGCATCTGCCAGAGCATCGTCGCCGCCATCACAATCGGCAGCACATTCACCGGATACCCCAGCACCATCGCCACCGTGTCAGGCTGCGAGAGGTCCTTCACCCACAGGAAGGCGCTGTTTCGCAGTTCCACCGCCTTGCCCAGCATGTTGTAGAATCCGAAGAAGATCGGGATCTGAATCAGCATGGGAAAACAGCCCGACATGGGATTCACCCCGTGCTTCTTGTACAGGCCCAGCAACTCCTGATTCATCCGCTGCGGATCGTTGCCGTACTTCTCCTTCAGCTCGTTCATTTTGGGCTGCAGCGCCTGCATCTTCTTCATCGATGCCGTCGCCTTGTTCTGCAGGGGCCACATCAGCGACTTGATGATCAGGGTCAAAACCACAATCGCCGCCGCGTACGATCCCAACAACCCCTTGAGCCCATTCATCGAGCTCAGCAGAACCCGACTCACCACCGAAAACATCCCAAAGTCCAACATCTGCTCCTGACCCCCTCCCAGCGCACTCAAAAGCCGATGCTCCCGCGGCCCCGCAAAAATCTGATACCGCTGCACATGCTCCTTGCCCGCATCCAGCGTCGTCATGGGCATCCGCAGGGCCCCTTCCACGCCAAACAGCGGAGTGGAGGAAAGCCCACTGCGACCAAAAGACTTCCAATCCGCCTCTGAAATCGCCACACGCCGCGCCAGCACCTCAGAGCCTGCCGCCCCCACCGGAGCCACAATCGTCGAGTAATACTGGTTGGTCACCCCGGCCCAAGTCACCGCCCCCGACTCGCTCCACAACGGCACCTCCTGGCTTCCAATCCCCAGAAACCCTCCGCTTCGGAATGAACTCACATCCTTGAATTTAGATGCCCCCCCCAGCATCCGGTTGATCCCCGTGTAGGTCGGCAGATCCTTTGCGTGCAGCGGCACTCCAGAGCCCAGACGCACCGCGTAATTCGGCACCGTTACCGCTCCGGCGGAACGATTGGTAAAGCGCACCTCCAGATCCAACACGTAAGAATCCCCCTTTCCACCCGCATCCGCGCCGCCCCCCACCCGAAACTTCTTCACCACCTCCAACTGCCGCGCATCCACCCGGCGGAATGTCATCTCCTTCCCCTCCGCCCCCCGCTCCATCGCATACGAATCCAGGACCGGATTCTCAAACGCCTCCGTCAACGCCCCCACAGGCACCCCTCCAAATTCATTCAATACGATCGGGCCATCGCCCTCCCCACGGTGATTCTGCAAAACCACCCGCTCCAATCCGCCCCCCACATTCGTGAAATGCCACTCCACTCCTCCCACCACCACCTTCTCCACGCGCTTCGGCTCCCCCGGGGCCGGTGCCGTGGAGCCGGCCTGAGCAGACGCGGAGCCCCCCGCGGCCACCGGGGGCTGCGCCCCCTTCAACTCCCCCCCCGCTACCGCCCCTGCCACCAGCGTCCCACCCGCCGCCGGATTTTCAACGCCCGCAACCGCCGTGCTGGCAGCCTGCTGCTTCCGATACTCCTCGGTGACCCGACTGTAGTAAAAATTCCACAGCAAAAACGCAAAGACGGCCAAAGCCACCGCTATCTTACCTTTTCGATCCATAATGATTTATCGTTGAACTCTCGGCGGGGGAACAGGATCCGCACCGGCCCCTCCCCAGGGATGACATCGACAGATCCGACGCATCCCAAGCCTCAGGCCTCTGGATGTTCCGTGCAATCGCACTGCCTCCGCACAGTACTCTGAACAGCTCGGCTCAAACCGGCAACCACTACCCGGACCCGCCACCCAATGAATCAGGGGCGACACCCCCCACTGGTAGATCCGAATCATCCCCACCACCAATCCCCTCATCCCTTCCCCACCCCCCGCAAAACCCCCGCACGCCCCGCCAACTTCACCCATTCCGACTCCAAATCCGCATAGCTAGCTTCCGAAGCCCGAAAACGCGCCACCACCACACACCACACCCCGCGCTCCACCCGCTCATGCTGCGCCAAATGGATGTGCCGGATCCGACGCCGCACTCGGTTGCGAACCACCGCACCCCCGACCCGCTTGGATGTCACCACCCCGAATCGAGGCGCACTCGATTCTCCGGGGCTCCCTTCTGCCTCCCCTCCTCCGCTCTCCTTCTTCCGCCACACCCCCATGACCAGCCAGCGTCCCGTCCAGCTGCGCCCCTGTTCGCGCACCAGACGGTACTCCCCAGAAAGCGTGAGCCGCTGCACTTTGCGAGAGGCACTCCTCATACGCTCAAGACACAGCGGCTCTCAGAAGCCAGAACTCGCCTCCCCGAATCGGCAATGCCAAACGGGGTCCGGGTTGGAAACTCCCTTCGCCAGACGACGGCCCAGCGAAACTACGCGGCGGCACTCCGAGCAGCCGCACGAGCCGCCTTCAAAGCCACCCGAGCCTCCGCACGCCGCTGCTTGCGCCGCGCCAACGCCTTGGCGGCATTGTTGTTCAAGTCCGTCTGACGCGCATAGTGAACCTCCACCCCTTTCGGCAGGAGGCGCTTGCGGCCGCGCTGGCGGCGACGAGAAAGAATGGCCCGGCCGTTCTTGGTTTTCATCCGCTTACGGAAACCAAACTGGCGCTTCCGCGTGCGCTTCGAGGGCTGATAGGTGCGTTTCATAACAAAAAGCCAGTGGGTTTTTCAAAAAAGGGAGCCGGAGATTAGAGACTCCGCAAAAGCTGTCAATCAATTCTCTTCCTTTCTCGGAAAGCTCCTCGCCCCCCCCTTCTCAAGGGGAAAGCCGCTCCACAGTCCACCCCCCACCGGCCTCCAACACGTACCGAAAACGATCGTGCAAGCGACTCCGCCTGCCCTGCCAAAACTCCACGCTCTGCGGCACCAGCACATACCCCCCCCACTGTTCGGGACAGGGCACCACTTGGCCAGCAAACCGCTCTTCCACAACCCGATACCGCTCCTCCAATTCGAAGCGATCCCGCAAAACACTGCTCTGCGCCGAAGCCCACGCCCCCAACTGACTCGCTCTCGGACGCGTCGCAAAGTAGCGCTCGCTCTCCTCTCGGGACGTCTTCCGAACCCTCCCCGTCACGTGCACCTGACGCTCCAGCGCCCCCCACCAGAACGTCAACGCCGCACGCGGCTCCCCAGCCAGGTGACCGGCCTTGGCCCCCTCGTAGTTCGTGAAAAAAACGAACCCTTCTCCATCACATGCCTTCAGCAGCACCACGCGCGACCACGGCTGCCCTTCTGCATCCACCGTTGAAAGCACCATGGCGTTCGGTTCCAACAATCCCAAGTCCTGGGCCTCCTTCAACCAACGATCAAACATCTTAACTGGATCGCCCTCCAACTCCCCTCTCCGCAGCCCCCTCTGCGAGTAGTCCACCCGCAGCGCCGACAACTCTTCCGGACTTAGTCTCATCCCCTTCCCTTAACACCCGCCCCCGGCACCTTCAAAGCCTCTCCGTGTTTCGCGGCGAATTAGCTCAACTCCCCATTCCCCAAAAAAGGGAGAACGCCTCTCCAGCTTTCGCAGGAGAGGCGTTCTCGGTTTTGTCTGGGGGTGACAGAACTGGGGGTACACACATAAGAGCACGACCACCCCCTCCCTGCAAACTGTTTCTAAGATTTTTTTCTCCGGCTCGCCCCAGGAACCCTCCATTTCACAAATAATTCCGCACCAATAGTTTCCATTTTATCCAAACGCAGCCGCACCGACGTCCCCAACCAATCCCCAGGCCCGCCGCTCAAACTGATCCCCCGCTTTCCCCCAAAAATCAGCGGGCACAGCGTCGTGCACAACTCGTCCACACACCCCGCCCGCAGCAACCCCGCCAGGAGTTCGCCCCCCCCTTCACACACCACACTCCGCACCCCAAACTCCTCGCGCAGCGACATCAGCACCCGACCCAGATCCAGACGGGCATCCTCCGCCTCCCAGACCCGCAACTCCGCCACCCCCGCCAAGGCGGCCCGCACCCCGGTCGCCATGCGCGAGGTGGTGTACACCACAACCGGCGCCCCTTCCCCGCCGGTAAACACCTTCCCCTGCGGATCCACGTGTCCCGATCCACTCACCACCACCCTCAAAGGATACTCCCTCTGGCCTCGTTCCAATCGGATTCGCCGCAGTTCCTCATCCGGCATCCCCAGAGTCATCCGGTCCACGCGCAACGTCACGCCACTGACCAAAACCGCATCCCCCTGCGCCCGAATCGCCAGCAACCGCCGCCTGTCTTCCTCCGAACCGAAACCCGAGGGCGAGCGCTCCCGGGTCGAAATCCGGCCATCCCACGTGAGCGCAAAGTTTGCAATCACCCAGGGCCTCTCCCCAGCCAGACCACCCACCGGCCCCTGCCGCCCCCCCCGCCGACTCAACGAATCAGCTCCTCCAACCGCGAATCGGGACTCGCCCCCAACTCGATTGCCCGCTGATAGGCCTTCCGAGCCGCTTCCTTGTCCGACGGCTTCTGCGAGGCGCAAACCACCGCAAGGTTGAAGAACGCATCCGCGTAGTTCGGATCCAGTGCCACCGCCTCCTCCAACTCTTTGCGCGCATTTTCCTGGCGGCCTTTCCGGCTCGCCGCGATCCCCAGATAATTGTGCGCTACCGCATTGTTCGGGTTCAACACCACCGACTCCGTTAACTCATCCACCGCTTTGTCCAACTTTCCTTGCGTGTAATAAACGATCCCGAGCGTCGCCCTCGAGAAAGCATCCTGGGGAGCCAACTCTAACGCCTTACCAAGGGTCTCCTCGGCCTTTGCAAACTTCTTCGCCCGAAACTGAGTCACGCCCAAATTGGACAGGATGAATGCATTCTGCGGCGAACCCGTCAGCGCCTCCGTGTAAAGCTTCTCGGCGTTTTCGAAGTCACCCCGCTCAAAATGCTCCTTGGCTTCCGCCATCTTCAAACGCACCGCCTCCGTCGGGCCTCCCGCTGCCTTCGCCATCTCCTTACTCGCCTCCGTCCCCCCTTTCTTCTCCTCCTCGGACTCCGCCTTTCCTGGCTTTGCCCCTCCATTTCCGCCCTTTTTCGAGGAGGTTTTGATCGCTGAAATCGAAATGCCCTCCTCACTGATCTCCACGAGGGGTTGTTTGAAGAGCGCCTGCTCCTTTTCCGTCAACTGGAGTATTGGCTCCCCAAGCAGACCGATCTGCTTCACCAAAACCTCCGAGTCGATCTTCAGACGCGCCACCTCCGCCACCAAGGCCTTGCGCGCCTCATCCCGCTTGCCCTGCTCCACCATCGTCCGCCTCAGAATCCCGTGCAGCACCTCCTTCTCCTCCCGTTCGCGCTCCGTCTCCTGCGTCGCTTGGGCGGCCTCCGTCTTCGCCGTGGCCCCCTCCTTCAACGCCCCCTCCAGCTTGCCCCGCAACTCCGTCACCGTCTTCTCCGATTCCTGCGCCTTTTTCTGAGAATCCTGCAACTGCGTGCGGACTGCCTCCACCTCCGACCGCAACGCCGCCAGCGCTTCGCCTTGCGGCGCACCACCCGCCCCCTTCTGCTTCAATTGATCCTGCGCTTTCGCCAACTTCTCGGCCGCCTCCCGATTCTGCGCTTCCAGCCGGTCAATTTGCGAGCGCGCATCCTTCAACTTCGCCGCCAGCGCCACCGCGTCATCCCGCTCCTGCGTCACCTTCACCAAAGCCGCCTTCGCCGCGTCCCGCTCCATCCCAGCCTGCAGGGATGCTTTCTCGCTTTGTTCCTTCGCCTTCAGCGCATCCTTCTCCAATTTCTTCGCCGCATCCCGCTCCCGCTCCGCATTCTGCGCAAGCGACTTCGCCTCATCCCGCTCCGCCAACGCCTTGTCCAACTTGGACTGCACCACCGCGCGATCCTTCCCCGATTTCTCCAGATCCGCCTGTAACTGCGCCACCAAGCGATTCGCCTCCGCAAGCCGCTGATTCACCGCTTCCCGCTCCGTCGAAACGTTCGTCTCCCGTCCGCGCGCCTGGGCCAGCCGCGCCTCCACCCTCCGTCGCACCTCCTCCGAGGCCGCCTGCTCGGCCTGCAGTTCCCGCTTTTGCTGCAAAAGCAAATCCCGCTCTTTCTGCAAAGCCAAAATGTCCCCGGAAAACTTCACATTCTCCTCCTTCGCCGCCAGCAACGCCTTCTCCGCCACATCCGAACGCTGTTCCAAAATTCGCGCCCGGTTCTCCGCCTTCGCCTTCGCCTGAGTCAACTCCTCCAGTTGCGCAATCAACTCCGCCTTCTCACGGCGTAAGCGCTGAGCCTCATCCAGCGCAAAATTCAAGTCATTCTGAAGCTGGGCCAGCTTCGCCTGGATCTCCGCAAAAGGATCGTTCGGAGCCAAGGGAATCCCCCCACGCTCTCCCGCCGGTGCAGGCGCCGCAACGGGAGCCGTTGATCTCGGAATCAGAGGGGTCACCTCCCCCCCACTGACCGCCCCCGCCCCCCGTCCAGAGCTGATCGGTGCCGAAAGCGAGGGAGGCAAACCACTCCCGCGCTCTTCCTTCGCCCCCCCTCCTCCCACCACCGGCTTGGAATCCCCCGGGACCGGTTTGGCCGACTCCGGCTTCGCCCCTGCCTCCGGCTTTCCCCCCTCCGCGCTCTTCCCCGAAGCCACCGCCTCCGGCGCCGCAACTCCCAGCGAACCACGCAAACGCTTGATCGCTCGATCCGTAAAATCCGTCCTCAATTTCACCACCTGCGGGTTCCACTGCGGATACTGACTCACAAGTTGGTTCAGCGCCCTGAAAACTTCCTCATACAGCGCTAAGGCCCCCGCCTTATCCCCCTTTTTTTCCAACGCCTCCGCCTTCTGAAAATTCCCATAGGCCGCCAGAAACAAGTCGGAGCCATCGTTCGCGTTCTGCGCGCAAACGGAGGCTGCGCTCACAAACACGCTGGTCGCTATCAAAACGGAGGTCGTAGGCCGCATACAAAATGGAGGAGGAGTCCGGATACCTAATTGAATTGCACGCCACCTGCAATGCGTCTTCCTCTGCTGCCATGGCCCGCACATCCAACGATCCCGCCCCCCTTTTGATCTCCCCCCAACTCTGGAATCAGCTCGCCTCCACCGGCACCTCCGCCCACCGCGTTTACTCCACCCCAGGCGGCTGGATTGAACGACTCGGAGACGACCTGCTGCTCAACTACCAAACCCCCGCTCTGCTTTCACACCTCCAGGCCGTCTGGGACCAGAATGCCCCCTCTTTCTCGTTCTCACCCCAACGGATTTTTGGCCGCCTCATGCCTCTCCAAAATGCCGAGCGATCCGCCCCCGTCCTCCTCTCCGGCGACCCCGCCCTCCCCCTCGAAACCACCGTCCGCGAAAACCAACTGCGCTTCGGCATCGACTTCTCTGCAGGCTACTCCGTCGGCCTTTTCCTCGACCAACGCCTCAACCGCTCCCTCCTGCGCTCCTTCGCCCCGCGCCTTCTCCTGAACACCTTCGCCTACACCTGCGCCTTCTCCGTCGCCGCAGCTTCCCAAAACGCAAAAACCCTCTCCGTTGACCTCTCCCAAAAATCCCTCGACCGCGGCCGTGCCAACTTTGCGCTGAACCAACTCGACCCCTCTTCCCACCGCTTCCTCGCCGAGGATGTCCTCGAATTACTTCCCAGACTCGCCCGCCGTCGCGAACAATTCGACACCCTCATTCTAGACCCCCCCACCTTCTCGCGCGGGCACAAGGGCCGCCGCTTCCGCGCCGAGGACGACCTTCAATCCCTCCTGCTGCTCGCCCTCGAAGTCGCCGCCCCGCGCGCGCACATCCTCCTCTCGACCAACTGCACCAAACTGGCGCTGCCCGAACTGCAAACCATGGCCCGTCTCTGCCTCAAATCGGCCCGCCGCAGCGCCACACTCCAGCCTTCCCCTCCTCCCCCAGACTTCCCCCCGGGGGCCGGTTCAAGCACCCTCTGGATCCATCTCCAGTAACCTTTCCCCGCGCACCATCCGCAGCCCGAAAAACGGTCCCGCTCCCCAACGCAATCTACCCCGCCGCCTCGCTGTCCCACCCCACAATCGTCACCCCCCAACGCTGGCGCTTCACAAAAACGGGCAGCGTCAGGACCGAAAGAATGGCCCCGGTATCCCGCACATAGGTCTGAAGCAAAAACTGTTTGCGCACCTCCCCAGTCTGCTCCATCTGACACCCTTTTTCGACAAACTCCGAGCGCGGAGCCATCACGCGCACCGAGGTGGCCCCCGCCCCCAACCCCATCCGAGCCCCACGAAGCAACACTTGGTTCTGATCAAACACGCGCTTCACCCGGTTTCCGATCAGGTCCCGCTCATACACTCCGGACCACCCCTGACAATTCACCGAGTTTCCCGAGGGAGCATACGTGTTCACGTCCAAGGCGTTCGCAAGCACCAGATTCGGCATGCTGTTTTTGGCAGTGTCACAGATCGCCATCAGCTCCTTATCGACAGCCGAATCGTAGACCGCATCAAACTTCGCAGGCTTAAACCCTTCGTTTGGAACCGCACTCACATCAAATAGTCGGCTGAGGGACTGGATCTTTGATCCGCGAATCTCCGAGTACCGGAACGCAAGCAGGTCCTCTAAAAAGATTCTCCCACTGTCCACGGCACTTTCAAAGAAGGCCTCCACCGAAGCCACAAAATGACGCGCCACCGGAAGCACCCGATGGAACATGGTCCCCACATCCACACGCTCCAAGGTCAGATAGGCGTCCTCCGTCAACTGCGAGAGACCCACGATATTCTCAGTGATGGAGGAGGACTCAGTCCGAACCTTTGAAACCGAGCGTCGCGCCCGCATGAGCCGCTCGGAAACACTCTGGATCGAAGCATTTTGTGCATGAATCGAATCTGAAATTTCGTTTATCCGATCCTTCGCGCCCGCCACCATCCCGGCAATGGTTTCGAAGGCACGCGTCAGTTCCAAGGAACGATCCGACGCAAGATCCGTAGACACCTTGCTTTCCTCGATCGACTGCTTGGCCGGCGCCAAATCATTCGTGATCGCCTGCAACACCCCAAATATCTGCTTGTTCTGGCGGGCCGTGTCCTCCGCCAGTTTGCGCACCTCATCGGCAACCACATGAAACCCTCGACCATGCTCCCCCGCCCGGGCGGCTTCAATCGCCGCATTCAAAGCCAGGAGCTTGGTTTTAAAAGCAATATCCTCCACCACCTGGCTGAGCTCCGTCATCGTTCTCACCCGGTTCACGAACTCGTTGATCCGATCATAGGTGAGGTTCATGCTGTTCTGCAGCGATTGCATCGCCTGCAGGGTCAGATTCGTAAACTCAAGCCCCTGATTCGTGTACGCAGCCGTTGATTGCGCCGTCTCACTCGCAATCAACGCACTGTTGGAAATCCCCTCCGCCCGACGGCGCAATTCCTCCACGTCCGTCGTCACGCTATCAATCTGATCCCCCGCCACCTGAATCTGGTCCAGCACCGTCTGCAGTCGCGTGGAAATCTTCGCCGCCCCGTTCGACGTCCGGGTAATGGCACTCTCGAGGTCCCGCATCAACTCCTGGACTAGAGGATCCTTCGCCAGCTGACGGAACCGATCCTCCGTCCGGCGCGCCCCCGGGGTATCCACCGTCAACCCACTCTGAATGCGTTCTTTTAAGCTGCTGATGAGTTTCGACATGGTCTCGCAGGTGTCTCCCGTGATGCTTTGCGAGGCCCCCGTCTCTGCTTCCAAAAAGCTTCCAAGAAAAAATAACCACCGCCCTCCAAAACTTCGCACTTTCCATCGCCCTAAGCGAAACCATTTTTATTCGCATCACCCCACTCCTCCCTATGCGCCCAACCCTCCTCCTTCCCCTTCTTCTGTCCTCCTCCCTCCTCGCCCAGACCCCGCCTCCTCCCGCCCCCTCCACTCCCCCAACTCCTGCCGCCCCAACCTCACCCGAGGGGCCGGACATCCCTTCTATCAAACCCAACCCGTTCCTCGTCGCCCACGAACAGTTCCTCAAAGTCGCAAGAGAAACCCAACCCGAGCTTCTCTTCCTCGGGGACTCCATCACCGCCGGATGGAACTCTCAGAAAGAAATATGGGACAAATACTTCGCCGCTTGGAAGCCAGCCAACTTCGGCATCAGCGGGGATCGCACCCAGCACGTCCTCTGGCGAATCTCCAACGGCGAACTGGATGGGTTCACCCCTAAAGCCATCGTGCTCATGATCGGCACCAATAACTCCGGAAGCGACTCGGCAGAAGCCATCGCCAGAGGAGTCTCCAAAATCGTCAAAACCATCCGCGAAAAATCTCCCAAATCGAAGGTGCTGCTTCTGGGCATCTTTCCTCGGAGCGAAAAGCCAGACGCCACCCGCGAGAAACTCAAGGCCGTCAACGCCACTCTCGCTCCACTGGACGACCGCAAACACATTTTCTACCTCGATATCGGCGAGAAATTCCTCCAGCCGGACGGCTCCCTTTCCAAGGAGATCATGCCCGATTTCCTCCACCTCTCCCAGAAAGGATACCAAATCTGGGCGGAGGCGATTACTCCAACTCTCCAGGAGTTGCTGAAGTAGCCCCAAGGCGTGGCCTCCGCCACGCCGCCCCCTGATTCCCTAGCTGAGACTTCCGCCCCCCTCTTGTGGAATACCTCGACGTGAGGTCTCCCGGGCGCGGGCTGAACCACGCACCGCGAGCCTCATCAAAGCACCCCTCAGGGAAGAGGCGCCTGCACGGGGAAAACCCAGCGCCCCCCCGCGCGTGCTCCTCTTCTCTATTCCTTTATTCGCCAACCAATCTAGGCCAATGCCCCAGCCAAACCCGGAGGCATTTCCGGTCCCCCCTTCGACTCCTGCGCAGATTCCGGGGTCCGGGGACGCAAGGGCGGCGGCAAACTCGGAGAACTCGGAGGGGTGGGCGGATTCTGAATACTTCCCGAATCCATAATCTCCCGCACATGGGAGCCATCCAGCGTCTCGTACTCCAAAAGCCCCTTCGCGATCGCCTCCAACTTATCCCGGTGCTTGATCAGCAGTTCCTTGGCGTGGGAATACGCGTTGTCACACAGTGCACGCACCTCGCGGTCAATCTCCATCGCCGTCGCCTCCGAGTAGTTCCGGTTCCGGTTAATGTCGCGCCCCAAGAACACGTACTCCTCGTGCTTCCCGTACTCCACCATCCCCATCTTTTCACTCATGCCCCACTCACACACCATGCGCCGGGCGATCTCGGTGGCCTGATTGATATCCCCCCGCGCGCCGTTGGTTACGTCGCCGAATACAATCTCCTCCGCGACGCGCCCCCCCATGATCATAACCAAACGGTCCAATAACTCGTTCTTTCGCTGGGTGTACTTGTCCTCCACCGGGAGGTACATCGTCGACCCCAGGGAGGGCCCCCTCGGAATGATGGTCACCTTGTGGACCGGATCCGTGTTCTCCAAAAGCACGCCCAGCAGCGCGTGCCCCGCCTCGTGATAGGCCGTGTTCTCCTTCTCCTTGTCGCTCATCGCCAAAGAACGACGCTCCTTGCCCCAACGCACCTTGTCGCGCGCCTCCTCCAACTCCCTCCGGCTAATGGCCTTCATCCCACGCCGAGCGGCCATCAGGGCGGCCTCGTTCATCACATTTGCCAACTCCGCCCCGGAATACCCCGGCGTGCCCCGCGCAATCACCGCCAGATCCACATCCTCCCCGAGTTTCACCTTCTTGGAATGCACCCGGAGGATCTCCTCCCGTCCCTTTACATCGGGAAGCGGCACCGTGATCTGTCGATCGAATCTCCCGGGCCGGAGCAACGCCGGATCCAACACGTCGGGACGATTCGTCGCCGCAATGATGATCACCCCCTCCTGGGTGTCGAACCCATCCATCTCCACGAGGAGCGCGTTCAACGTCTGTTCCCGCTCGTCATGCCCCCCTCCCATCCCGTGCCCGCGGTGACGCCCCACCGCATCAATTTCATCAATGAAGATCAGGCAGGGCGCGGCCTTTTTCCCCTGCTCAAACATGTCCCGCACGCGGCTCGCCCCAACCCCCACGAACATCTCCACAAAGTCCGAACCCGAGATGGAGAAAAAGGGCACGTCCGCCTCTCCCGCGATCGCCCGCGCCAGGAGCGTCTTTCCCGTCCCGGGCGATCCCACCATCAAAACCCCTTTCGGAATCCGGCCGCCGAGCTTCTGAAACTTCTTCGGATCCCTCAGAAACTCCACGATCTCCAGAACCTCTTCCTTCGCCTCCTCCACCCCGGCCACATCCTTGAAGGTCACCCGGTTCTTCTCCCGGCTCATCATCCTGGCCTTGGACTTTCCAAAACTCATCGCCCCCCGGCCCGCCATGCGGATCTGCTGCCGGAAGAGGAAATACAGCACGAGCAGGAAAAATCCGATCGGAAGGAAGTTCACCAAAACCGAACTCATCGGGCTCGACTCCACGCGGGGATTGGCCTCCAACCCGTGCTTGTTCAGAAACTCGCGCAAATCCCGGTTGTACTGGAGGTTCACCTGCGTGCGGAATCGCCGCTCCACCTCGCGTTCTCCCTCCGTCACCCGCATCCACCCCTGCAGGTGGTCATTCACCCCTCCGGGTTCCGTGACAAGCTCCAGCGGCTTCCCTGGCGAGTCCTTCACAATCTGCTTCCGTTCCACCATGTCCCGGAACTCCGAGTAGGAACGCTCCAACGCCTCCCCCCCCGGCTTCATGTTCGTCGCAAAAGCCCCCAAAATCAGGAGCCCTCCCGTGACCAAGAGCAGAAGCGTCCTCCAGTTAAACTGGGGATCCCCCCCGTTTCCAGGGCGCTGACGCTGCGGAGAATTTCGCGGTTCAAAATCGGACATAGAAGGCTGGGATACGGCTTTTTGAGGGCAAACTGAGGGCACATTTGTTCCGTCGGCTCAAAAAGGCCTTTAGAAGACCTTCGGAGACCCGCGGAAGCTTTTACAAGCTTTTGGAAGCGAGAATCGGGGGCGGAAGAACCGCCCTCCCCTTCACAGTAGCACTTTTGCCTCCCTCGGCAACCCCGCCCGCCTGCAGTTCGACTTTCCCCCCACTCCCCACTACCTTCCCAAGGCCCCATGTCTCCCATCCTCGAAAGCCTGCTCCAAGAAGTGCGCGCCCATCTCAAGGAGGCATGGCTCCAGCTTCCCCTGATTCACCGCGGCTGGCACCACCTTCAATACCTCGCCCGCCGCCTCGCCCGCCGTCCCCGCACCGTCACCGAAAGCCCCAATCTCCTTCCCCTGCTCATCCAAGTCCTCGCCGCTTTCTCCAAGGGCGGCGGCCAGGGGCACATCCTCGAGGAGGAAATCGACTCCTCCCTCGGCTTCCTCCGCCACGACTTCCCCGAAGCCGTCTACTCCGAACTGCGCAAACTCTTCCGCAACGCGCTCCTCGAGCAGCATGACACCGGCGTCATGGCGCAGAAACTCGCCGGACAGCTCAATCCCGACCAGAAAATCATGCTCGGGGTCCAGCTCTTCGACCTGATCGCCCGGGCGGGCAAAGACCGCCAGCAGCTCGTGGAATTCTACTCCTTCATGAACCAGCTGGGCATGGCCACCCAGGCCATCGACATCGCCTACCAGCTCAGCTCCTCCGATTCTCCAGACCCCGCCGTCTACCGGGGCGGCCACTCGCCCCTCGAATCCGTCAGCTTCGGCTCCCCCTCCAGCGATGCCGACGTGGAACTCAAAAGCCTCCACGGCTCCGAGCGCATGATCGCCTTCCGCTACCACGAGCTGCTCCTCCTCAAAAACCTCTCCGTCCAAAACCTCGTCGTGCGCGGACGCCCCCTCAAACCCGGCGACTTGGGCCGCGTCTACCCCGGCCAGCGCATCGTCCTCGGCGAACAGGTGCTCAGCCATCAGGAGATCGCCTATTATTTTAACGCCAAAAAAAACGTCTCCCTCACCCAAATCTACCTCTCCCTCGAGGAAGACGGAGAGGTCGAACTCCAAAAAGAACGATCCCGCGACAGCGATCTCGAAATCCGCTTCGGGCTCAAGGTCCACGTCCGCGCCCTCAAAAACACCACCGCCCAACTCCACGGGGTCCCACTCACCGTCGGCACCCAAGTCGAAGCCTCCCTCGAGGACCGCCTCGTATTCGAAAACGACTCAGAACTCCCCCTCAACGACCTCCGCCGACGCGCCCGCGCCTTCGGGGGCCGTTTCCAGCTCAAAACCTACAAAACCAGCTACCTCGTCTCCAACTCGCCCTCCAACCTCGACGTCGACGACATCCTCCTCTCCCCGGGAACCTCCGGCGAAATCCTGCTGCGCATCCACTGCGACTACGACCACCGCATCGGCACCCTCGAGGTCCTGCACGCAGACCGCCCCCTCCACGTCGGCGAACTCTCCCTTTCCGCCGGCGGACGCTGCGCCCTCGAGGACGGCGCCACCATTCGACTGGATGCCTGGCAAATCCTGCGCTGCGACTTCTCCGAGCGCATCATCGAGGAGGAACGCAACGTCATCTCCGTGCTCGAAGTCCGCGACCTCTCCTACGCGTTCCGCAAAGACGAGCGCGCCCTCGACACGCTCTCCTTCGCCGTCAGTCGGGGCGAAATGGTGTGCGTCATGGGAGCCAGCGGTTCGGGCAAATCCACCCTGCTGCGAGCCCTCGCCGGACAACTCCACCCCAGCAGCGGAACCGTCCTGCTCAACGGCCAGCCCCTCTACGAAAACCTCGACTCCCTCAAACGCTTCCTCGCCTACATCCCCCAGGACGACGCTTTCGACGACCACCTCACCATCGAGGAAAACATGGAGTTCGCCGCCGCCATCCGCTCTCCACACCTCTCCCGGAGGGACCGCGCACGGCGTGTCGAAAGCCGGCTCATCGAGCTCGGCCTCGCCGAGCGCCGCGACTCCATCGTCGGCAGCACCTCCAAAAAACTCCTCTCCGGCGGCGAACGCAAACGCCTCAACATCGGGCTCGACATGCTCTCCTCCGCCGATGTGTTCCTTTTTGACGAACCCACCAGCGGCCTCTCCTCCAAGGACTCCGAGCACGTCCTCGAGATCATCCGCTCGATGGCCCACAACAAGATCATTCTGGTCACCCTCCATCAGCCCACTTCCAAGCTGTTCCAGATGTTCTCCAAGGCCCTCCTGCTCGACAAGGGCGGCCGCATGGCCTTTTACGGCACCCCGGCTGAAATGCTTTCCTACTTCGCCCAAGCCGAGCACGAACAGCACTTCGGCGCCGAACTCGATGGATGCCCCGCCTGCGGAACCACCCGCCCCGAATTCATCTTCGACGTCCTCGAAACCCCCCTCCGGGACCTGAGCGGCGACATCATCTACGAGGAAAACTCCCGGGGCCAACTCGTCCCCGCACGCCGCTTCTCCCCGGACTACTGGCGGGACAAATACGACCGCTTCCGCCTGCTCCAGGACATGAA
>JBEBAG010000016.1:0-10611 GCA_041159065.1 Verrucomicrobiota bacterium
ATCTTTTCCGCCTTCACTCCCTCGGTCGACAACTCGCTCAACCCCACACGCCCATTCTCCATACTCCAAGAAAGCTCCCCGGACTCCGCCACCCACCGCTTCACCCCCACCTCCATCTTCGCCGGAAACGCCATCCGCAGCGGCCGCCCCAGATTCCACCCCTCCCCCCGCCCCGCCTTCCCTGCGCCCGGCTCCCCAAGCCACCGCCCACTCACCCCCTCCAGCCGCAGCGAATCAAAAAAACGGCCCTTCGCGACTTTCGGCACCAGATTGGCCCAAACCCACCGCGCCTCCACCCGCTCCGCCTCCACCCGCACACTGCCTCCCATCAGCCGGGGCAACGTCAACCGAACCCCCCTTAGCACCAGAGGCTCCCAAAGCGCCCCCTCCACGCCAGCCAACTCCAAAGCCCCACCCTGCCGCAAGACCTCCTCCTCCAAAAGCCCCCACACCACCGCGCGAAACACCGGAGGAATGGCCAGCAGGCCGAGCACCACCACCAGCACTCCCAACAAACGCCTCCAAAACCGACGCTTCCTCCGCACAGGCACCGGGGATACGGAAATCGAAGACGCAGGCAAAGGGGCAGACTCAGGGGTTTTCACAGGAATATTCGGGACGGAGAAACCGGGCAGAAATCAGAAATCGAAACAAAAAACGCGCACTTTTTTCGCGCATTCTCTGCGGGACGCTTCGCGTACTTCGCGAAATCCGCGCAAACCTTGAAGCACTCCCTCCACTTTCCGAAGGGCCCCCCAAAGCGGACGCTCCGAAACCCTAGCAGGCTTCCTCCATATTCCAAACCCTCTCCCGGACAGCCCCTCGGCACCTCCCTCCTGTGTGATTCCGTATCCCGCCCACATTTGAACGACGCCCCCACACCCCTTTGCTAAAACCTCCACCCACCCTCACCCCGTTTCCCCCTTCCCAATCCTTACCCTTCCGCCTCGATGAACGCTCCTATCCGTATCCTCTGCGTCGGCGCCGGGCACATGGGCCGCTCCCATGCCCTCGCCTACCACCAGCTCCCAGGCTTCCAAATCGTCGGCATCGTCACGCGCTCGGCCGAGTCCCGGTCCAAGCTCAACGCCGAACTCGGCGGCCACTACCCCGAGTTCGCCGACTACACCGAGGCCCTCCAAGCCACCCGGCCCGACGCCGTCTCCATTTCCACCTACCCCGATACCCACGCTGCCTACGCCACGGCCGCCTTCGACGCCGGATGCCATGTCTTCATCGAAAAACCTCTCGCGGAATCTGTCCCGCTCGCCGAACAGATCGTCGCCAAGGCGCGCTCGAGCGGACGCAAGCTCGTCATCGGATACATTCTGCGCCACCACCCCAGCTGGATCCGCTTCATCGAACTCGCACGCACCCTGGGCAAACCCCTCGTCATGCGCATGAACCTCAACCAGCAAAGCTCCGGCGACGCCTGGAAAACCCATCAGGCGCTCATGCAATCCCTTCCCCCCCTCATCGATTGCGGCGTTCACTACGTCGATGTCATGTGCCAGATGACCGGCTCCCGCCCCGTGCGCGTCTCCGGAATCGGCGCACGCCTCACCGACGACCTCCCCCCGGGCCAAGTCAACTACGGCCAGCTCCAAGTCACCTTCGAGGACGGATCCGTCGGTTGGTACGAGGCCGGCTGGGGCCCCATGATGAGCGAGGTCGCCTTTTTCGTAAAAGACGTCGTCGGCCCCAAGGGCTGCGTCTCCATCGTCGCAGACAAGGCCGCCGCCGAGGGCCAGAGCGCCAACGTCGATGCTCACACCCAGACGCAATCCCTGCGCCTGCACCACTCCAAGCTCGGACCCGAGGGGCGTTTCCTCCATCCCGACGAGGTCATCCGCCTCGAGGACGAACCCAACCACGACGGACTTTGCCTGCGCGAACAGGCGTTCTTCCTCAAAGCCATCCTCGAGGATCTCGACCTCTCCAGCCACATGGACGACGCCCTCCACTCCATGCGCATCGTCGCCGCGGCGGATGAAAGCTTCCGGACCGGAAAAACCATCGAGCTCTAAGTCCTCCCCCCCGGAGCTCAAGGCCTCCGGGGACGCCCCGCACCTTACTCCACAAACTCCAACTCCACCGGCGCGGGAATCAGCCCCGCCCGGTGCGCGCGCCCCAGAAACTCTCGGATGGCGCGACGCCCCGTGTCTCCATAGTCGAGCGTGTAGTCGTTGACGTACATGCCGATAAACTGGTCGGCCAATCCCTCGTCCATTCCCCTTGCCAGGGGCATGGAATGGGCCACCCCCGCCTGCCGGTGCGCCAGCCCATAGGCAATGCTCTCGCGCAGGACCCCGTTGATCTCCCGCCGCTCCTCGGGCGTAAAGTCCTTCCGAATCACGTTGCCCCCCAGAGGCAGGGGAAGCCCCGTCTCCTCCTTCCACCATTCCCCGAGATCGACCACCTTCGCGAACCCTTCCATGGCATAGGTCAGCTGTCCTTCGTGAATGATCAGCCCCACCTCCGCCCGCCCCGATTTCACCGCGTCAAAAATCTCGTCAAAAGGCACCACCACCTGCCGCGCTTCTCCGAGGTACAGGCGCAAACTCAAATAGGCGCTCGTCATCAGTCCGGGAACGGCAATCACCCGCTCCCGGAGCCACTCGCGCCGCTCCGCAGCATCCGACGGGAAAGCGGTCCCCTCTCGCACCACCAGCATCGGCCCATAACCGTCCCCCATGCTCGCCCCGCACGGAAGCAACGCGTAACGGTCCAGCACGTAGGCGTACGCGTGGATCGAAATCGCCGAAACCGCCAACTCCCCGCGCGTCGCCCTTTCGTTGAGCGTCTGGATGTCCTGCAAGGTGTGCTCGAAGCGCCAGCCCTTCGTGTCGATCTTGTTCTCCGCCAGTGCGAAGAACATGAACGCGTCATCCGGGTCGGGCGAATGTCCTAAAGAGAGAGCTTCCGTGCGTGCCATAGACCACAAGGCAGCGCCAAAAGAACCTCCGGCAAAAGAAAAAACGTCCGCCAAAGCCCCGAGCCGTCGCAGCGAAAGCGGCTACAGCGGCTGCTGCTGGGTCAGACAATGGAACGCCCCGAGGCCCCAGATCAGCTCCCGGCAGTCGATCGGCACCACGCGCCGCCCCGGAAACGCCGCCCCAAGGACCGCCTCCGCCTCGCGATCCCGCGCATCCGCAAACACCGGAAGCAGCACCACCCGGTTGCCAATGTAAAAATTCGCGTAACTCGCCGGCAGCCGCAGCCCCTCCCGGTCGATTCGCCCCGGCATCGGCAGGCGCCTCACCTCCAGCGGCGCCCCATCTTCCAGGCGCATCCCCCCCAGCAACGCCAGATTCTCGCGCAACGGCTCGCAATTGGGATCCCCCTCATTCTCCTCCACCACCGTCACCACCGTCGTCCGGTTCACAAAGCGCGTCAGATCGTCGATATGCCCGTCCGTGTCATCCCCCTCAATCCCATCCCCTAGCCACAGAATGTTTGAAACCCCGAGGTTCCTCCTCAGGTTCCCCTCGATCTGCTCCCGCGTGAGTCCCGGATTCCGGTTCGGATTGAGCAAGCAACTCGTCGTGGTCAGGAGCGTCCCGCTCCCGTTCACCTCAATCGATCCCCCCTCCAAGATCATCTCCCGCCCGTACACCGGAATCCCCAACGCCTCCCCCACCCGCACCGGGACCACGTCGTCCAAATCGCACGGCGGATACTTCCCGCCCCACGCATTGTAACCCCAGTCCAAGATCACCCGCTGGGGAGCCGCGTCCCGCTTCAGAAAAATCGGGCCGTGATCCCGACACCACGGCTCATAGGCCGGATGCCGGTAAAACCGCACGTGCCCGTCCCGGGCCCCGTGTCGCTGCAACTGTCGGCGCACCTCCGCCTCATGCGCCCCGTCCCACACATTCACACACACCGGCTCCGAATCCGCCAGCGCATCCACCATCCGGGCAAATGCCGGCATCACCCGCTCGTAACTCTCCGGAAACGAAATCCCCTCCGGACGCGGCCACGACAACCACGTCGCCTCATGCGGCTCCCACTCCGCCGGCATCCGGTACCCCATCCCGGCAAGATCCTCCCCGCCCCCGATCCGATGCTCAAACATACTCGTCCCCCAAAAACCGCTTCTCGATCCCCTGGTAGGCGTCAATGCGACGATCCCTCAAAAACGGCCAGTGCGTACGCTGCGTGTCCAAGGCGTCCAAATCCAACTCCACCACCAGGATCTCCTCCCGGTCCACCGACGCCTTCGCCATCAGTCGCCCCGAGGGATCCGACACAAAACTCTGCCCCCAAAACTCCAGCCCAGGCCCGCCGTCCGGGGCCTCGTGCCCCACCCGGTTCGGTACCGCCACATAACAGCCGTTCGCAATCGCATGCCCCCGCTGCACCGTCTCCCACGCCCCATGCTGCCGCTCGCCATACTCCGCCTTCTCCGCCGGATGCCATCCGATCGCCGTCGGGTAAAATAAAATCTGCGCCCCATGCAGCGCCGTCAGCCTCGCCGCCTCCGGGTACCACTGGTCCCAGCAGATGCACACCCCGATCTTCGCGTAGCGGGTCTGCCACGCGCGAAACCCCAGATCCCCGGGAGTAAAGTAGAACTTCTCGTAGAACAACGGATCATCCGGAATGTGCATCTTCCGGTACTTCCCGAGGTAGGTCCCGTCCGCGTCCAAAATCGCCGCCGTGTTGTGGTAAAGCCCCGCGCTCCGACGCTCAAAAAGCGAAGCCACAATCACCACTTCGAGCTCCTTGGCCAACGCCCCAAACACCTCCGTGCTCGGCCCCGGGATCGGCTCCGCCAGCGCAAAATACTTATGGTCTTCGACCTGACAGAAATACTGCGAGGTGAATAGTTCCTGCAGACACACAATCTGCGCCCCCGCCGCGGCAGCCTCCCGCACGCGCTCCGCGGCCTTCCTCCGGTTCTCCCCGGGATCCGCGCCGCAGGTCATCTGCACCAACCCCACCTTCACTCGATTCGGCTTTTTCGACATATATCGCTCTTTCTCAATCACATTCAAAACACACGGGCCCGCAAGCCTTCGCCTGCGAGCCCGCCCATCCGGGCATTTTCATCCGGCTCAGTGTCCAGCAAATCACCCCGGACACCCCCCACAATCACGTGACATTCCTACGGAGCCGCCGTCACCGTCACACTCTCCACCACCACGCGTTCCGTCGGTTTGCTCTTTTCCCCACGGCCCCCCTCAGCCACCGGCGTGTCCCCAATCTTTATCAGCACGTCCTCGCCCTTCACCACTTTCCCAAAAGCGGTGTACTTCTTGTCCAAAAACGAGGCGTCCCCAAGGCAGATGAAAAACTGCGAACCGGCAGAGTCCGGATCCGCGCTGCGCGCCATCGAGATCACCCCCAGTTGGTGGCTCCGGTCATTGAACTCCGCCTTGATCTTGTAACCCGGATCCCCCGTTCCAAAACGCGCCTCATTCGCCACGTCCTTGGTCAGGGGATCCCCCCCTTGAATCATGAAACCCTTGATGATGCGGTGAAACGCCGTGCCATTGTAAAAGCCTTCCTTCGAAAGCTTTTTGAAATTTTCCACCGTCTTAGGAGCCACCTCCGGCCAGAACTCGAGCGTCATGTCTCCCTTGTTCGTCTTGATCACCGCCACCTCTTTTCCACCCCCACCGGCCCCAGCCGGCGCCTGTGCATTCACACTCAAGACCGATCCCAGCAGGAATCCCGCAACCGTCGTAAGGAGGAACTGTTTGGACATAGTCCCCGCTCCATAGCGTTTCCACGCCCTTCCTGTCACGCGGAGATTCCCCTCCGTTCCCAAACCCGTTAGCTTCCCCCGATGGAAGACATCCGAATCGTCCTCAAAACCTCCCGCGGAGAAATCGAAGCCACCCTCTTCGCCTCCAAGGTTCCCATCACCGCCGCCAATTTCCTCAACCTCGCCAAGCGCGGGTTCTACGACGGCCTCTCCTTCCACCGAGTCATCAAAGACTTTATGATCCAAGGCGGAGACCCCACGGGCTCCGGACGCGGAGGCCCCGGCTACCGTTTCCCCGACGAAATCCACAAGTCCCTCAAGCACTCCAAGCCCGGCATCTTCTCCATGGCCAACGCCGGCCCCAACACCAATGGCAGTCAGTTTTTCATCACCCACGTCCCCACCGACTGGCTCGATGGAAAACATGCCGTCTTCGGCGAAGTCACCAAGGGGCAGGATATCGTTAATGCCATCCAGCAGGGTGACACCATCCAGTCCATTCAGGTTCTCGATTCCACCGACGCCCTTTTTGAGTCCGAAAAGACCCTGATCGCGGCCTGGAACAAGGCCCTCTCGGAAAAATAAAACGTGTAAAATCGCACGGCATGGAGGGGAACGGGCTGGAACCAGCCCTTCCCCGGCCTCCCCGCTTCCCTAGAGCATTCTCCCAGAGCCGCTCCCTCCCCCTCTGCCCGCTGCCACCCGCTGCGCTCCACCGCGCGCCGGCCTCGCTGCTCAGAAACACCCGTCGTTGCAGAGCCCTGCGAGTCCTCCCCGACAAACCACACCACCTCGGCAACCGGAGGTTCAATCGAACCCCCAAGTTCCGCGCCTTTCCTCAAGGGGCCTAGAAGGGAACCTCGTCGCCCTCCACGTCCAGATCCGGATCCACCGGTTTGCGCGGCGGAGGTGCCGCCTGACGCTGGGCTGGGCGCGCACCTTGGCGCATTCCGAATCCGCCTTCTTCCCGTCCCCCCTCACCTCCGCCTCCATTTCCGTCACGGGCTCCGAGCAACTGCATCGTTTCTCCCACCACCCGCATCTTGGAGCGCTTCTGCCCCGTCTGCTTGTCGTCCCAAGTATCCAGCTTCAAACGCCCCTCGATATACACCGGGCGCCCCTTGCGCAGATACTCCCCCGCAATCTCGGCCTGACGCCCCCAAAGCTCCACGTCCACAAACGTGGTCTCCTCGCGGCGCTCCCCCTGATCGCTGCTGTAAACCCGGTTGATGGCCAACCCGATGTCCGCCACCGCCGTTCCCTTGGGCGTGTATTTCACCTCGGGATCCCGCGTCAGGTTCCCCATCAACATCACCTTGTTCAGATTTGGCATAAGAAGAATTCGCTGCGAGGCATGGGGGCTTTTCCTGACTCACGGCTCCCCTGTCCTCTCCCCCGATTGCCATTTTCGAGAGGTCCAGCTCAAACCGGCGCTCCGCGCGGCATGAGCCACCATGAGTCGCGTGGAAAAAGCGTCTAGGCCGCTTTTTTCAAACCGATCCGAAGGTAGTGCTGGCGGTACACATCTTCATCCAATGCCAACTTCGCACGCAGGCCGCTCAACGCTTCCGGAGCCAACTGGAAGATGAAATTCACGTAGTAACCGCTGCGCAAGTCCCCCGCGGCGTAGCTGAATTGGCGGGTGCCCATCTTCTGGATCTGCTCCACGGATGCACCGGCTTTCTTGAACTCGGCCTCCACGCGATCAACAATCTCCTTAGTGCCTTCTTCAGTGCCACTTACGTTCAAAATCAAGAGTGCTTCGTAACGGTTTTTCATCGCTTTGTATCAAGTTGAGCCAGCCCTTTTGAGCCCCCTCCGCCTCCGGGTCAATGAAAAGCGTTCATCGCCCTCTCCATCCCATCGGATTGCGCCATCCGAATGGCCTCCTCCGCCCGCTCCAACATCTCCTCCACCGCCGGTCGCTCGTCCTTCCGAAACTTTCCCAGCACATGCCCCACCGCCTCCCCTCGCACAGCCCCCCCAATCCCCAACCGCAGCCTCGGCACCCCGTGCGTGCCGAACTTCTCCAAAATGGACTGCAGCCCGTTGTGCCCCCCCGCAGACCCCTCCTTGCGAAAGCGCAAACGCCCCAAACCCAGAGCCATATCATCCAAAACCACCAAAATCTGCGCCGCTGGAATCTTGTAAAAATGCGCCACCGCCCAAACGCACTCCCCACTCAAATTCATGTACGTCTCCGGCTTCAGCAAATGCACCCCATCCACCGCCGTGCACACCCCGTTCCATGCCCTTTCCCGCCTCCACTCCGCACGGCGCATCGCCATGCGATCCAAAAGCATAAACCCCACGTTGTGGCGCGTCTCCGCGTACTCCGAACCGGGATTCCCCAGCCCCACAATCAGTCTGAAATTCGCACCCGCACTCATGCTCCCACCTTCCCTTTCCTTCCTCCTCCCAGCAAGCCCCCTCCGCAATATGGACTCCCCGAAACGAAAAACCGCTCCAGAGCAAAAACTCCGGAGCGGCTTTTCCAAATCGTGGCCCCCGTAAGGGCCGCCAGTGTATCCTGAGGCTTCCTACTTCTTCTCGGCCCCAGCTTCGGGCTTCTTCTCCTTGATCACCTCGGGCTGCGTGGGCGCACCTTCAGCCGATGCGACCTCTCCAGTCGTCGGAGCCGCAATCCGAAGCACCGTCACGTCCCCATCCCCGCGGAAACTCACGCCCGAGGGCAGAGGCAGTTCCCGAACATGCAGCGCCTGATCCACGTTCAAACTCGAAATATCCACCCGGATCACCTCCGGCAGATCCTTCGGAAGGCACTCCACTTCGACACTATGCAGCAACATCACCAACAGCCCCCCGTAGGTCTTCACGCCGATCGATTCGCCAAAGGCCTCCACGGGAACCTGCGCGTGAATCTTCTCATCCGCGTTCACCGCATGAAAATCGACGTGCAACACGTTCCGGCGAACCGGGTCGTGCTGGACCTCCTGAATGAGTGCGAGGCGATTTTCTACCTTTCCCTCCCCCGAGATCTGAAGGTCAACCAGCAGATGCTCGCCCGAGGCGTGCGCCAGCACTTCGGTCAATTCCCGAGCGCTCAATTGCAGGTTCAACGCGGGTTGCGTCGCTCCGTAAATCACCGCAGGCACCTGCCCCTGAGCACGCACCTTCTTCACCGAGTTCCGCCCGTTCCCCAGACGAGTCTGGGCCGAGAGTTTAATTTGCTTTGCCATAATCTATTTACACCTTCTCGTTTTTACTGATTTCAAAAAGTGAACTCACCGACTCGTCGTCATGGATCCGTTTGATCCCCTCCCCCAAAAGCTCCGAGATGCATAATTCGGTCAGCGGAAAGCCGGGCACCCCCCGAACCGGGACACTGTTGGTGGTAATCAATTCACGCAGCTCAGACTTCACCAACCGCTCAATTCCCAGATCCGAAAGCACCGCGTGACTCACGCACGCAATCACTTCCCGCGCCCCGCGCTCCTTCAAAATCCGAGCCGCACTCGTGAGAGTCCCCGCCGTCTCCGTCAAGTCATCCACCAAAATCACGTCCCGGCCAGCCACCTCCCCAATCACATTGAGAGCCTCCGTCTCCGTCGCACTCCGCCGACGTTTGGCCACAATCGCGAGGCTTGCTCCGAGCGCCTCCGCATACGAAGAGGCCATCTTCAATCCCCCCACGTCGGGAGACACCACCACCGGATCCACAAACTTCCGCTGCCTCAAATTGCGGATGATCACCGGAGCCGCATACAGGTGATCCACCGGGATGTCGAAAAATCCGGCCACCTGCTGCGCATGCAAGTCCATCGTCAGCACCCGGTTGACTCCCGCCGCCGTCAGCAGATTCGCAATCAATTTGGCCGTGATCGGAACCCTGGGCTGATCCTTCCGGTCTTGGCGCGCGTAGCCAAAGAAGGGAATGACCGCCGTGATCCGCGCCGCGCTGGCACGTCGCACCGCGTCCACCATGATCAGCAACTCCATGAGGTTCTGATTCGTAGGCGGACAGGTGGGCTGCACGATAAACACATCACGCCCCCGGATGTTCTCGTTTACCTTCACATAGGTCTCACCATCTGGAAAAGACGTCACCGTGGCGTCTCCCAGCGGAACCCCGATGTATCCACAGATACGCTCCGCCAGCTCGCGGTGAGCTGAGCCGGTCAAAATCTTCATCTCTGTCGACACTCGAAACATGCGAAAAGGGGTTGGAGATTAGAAATCACTCTGGGAAAGACAAAACAAAAATCGCAGCCGGGCTGGATTCATCCCCCCCGACTTCCAATCCCCCGGGGAAAGCCATCCGCCATCCGTATCAAACACGATGATGAGGGGGGCGGGTCACCGCGCCCCTCTCAATCCCGCAATCCGATGCTTCTTCCATCCAACACGCCCGTTCTCACCACGCACACCCTTGAGGTAACCGCCAAACCAGCGCCCACCGCCACGCCACTCGGCCCTGCCCCGGGCTCCGCCTCCGGCTCGAATCCAGTCCCCCCCACCAGAAACAATCCCAGAATCGAAACGCTCAAGGAGTTGCTCCTCCTCGAGGCCCAACGGGAGCGCATGGAGTCCCAGCTTTTTCTCGTTCTGGAGCGAATCTGCGCCCTCCAGAGGCAGGCCTGGGGCCACCTGCGAACTTCCCCCTCCCTCCCAATCCCCAGAAGAAAACGCATGGCTCCAGGAGAATTGCGCAAGCAAGTCTTCGAGGTGCTCCGAAGCGCCGGTCCCCAAGGCCTCCGCGTCTCACAGATCGCCGCCACCCTCGGAGTCCGCTCTGCAAACCTGCACGCCTTTTTTTACTCCCTGCGCGGACGCCACCCGGAGGTGCAGAAAATCGCCTCCGGACATTACCGCCTCTGCATGGGCCTTCTTGCATCCTCCCTCGATGGGGGGGGGGGGGGGGGGGGGGGGGGGGGGGG
>JBEBAG010000017.1:0-4757 GCA_041159065.1 Verrucomicrobiota bacterium
CCCGCGAACCACCGGAAACTGCCACCCCGAAAATCGCCCGTGAAAGAGCGAAATCCCCCCCACACTCGACGCCCCCATCGTATCCCCGTGGTAGGCCCCCTCCATCGCCACAAACCGCCGACGCTCCGGCTGCCCCGTCTGCTGCCAATACTGCGCCGCCATCTTCAGAGCCGCCTCCACCGCCGTCGATCCGTTGTCCGATAAAAACACCCGCTCCAGCGTTCCCTCCGGCCACAGCGCCGCGAGCTCCGCACACAACTGCGCCGCCACCGGATTGCTCGTTCCCAAAAACGAAGTGTGCGCCACCTTTCCAATCTGCCGAACCAACGCCGCATCCAACCTCGGATGACGGTGCCCATGCACATTGGTCCAAATCGACGCGTTCCCATCCAAGTAGGCCCGCCCCTGCACGTCCCAAAGCCATGCGCCTTGGCCCGATTCCAAAATCAGGGGATCCCCCGCACACCACTCCTCCATCGGCGTGAAGGGATGCCACGCATGCGCCCGATCCCAATCCACCGCCGTCCCCCCAGGGGGGCCTTCCTTGTCCATCGCAGGAAACTTTCGCATCCTCCCTTGTCCCCCATCGGCCTCCCCCCAGGCAAGCCACCCGCGCCGCGAACGCTCGAGGCACGTTCCCAGAGTCCCGAGCTACGGAACAAACGCGATAAAACCGTGCGGATGCCTCCGGTAGTAGCGCCCATGATGATGCCAGCAACGCTGCCCCCCAATCACCACCTCCACCGCACCACGCGGCAGAACCGCCATGGGTCGCCCCACAAAGCTCGGCTCCACCACCACCGGCACCCCCGGCGGCGGAGCATAATAGTGGCTCCGGTAGCGGGCATAACCCGATCCCTCAGGCACATACACGCACCCCATTGCCAGCAGCCCCCAACCTCCCAGCACCGCAAAACCACCCCTGCGAAGCCAAAGCCCCCTGCGTTGTGAACCGGCGGACTCCTTCTGCAATGATGCATTCATACCCCTCCCATGACAGCCTCTTGGCGACGCCGTTCAACCCCCGCTTTGAATTTTCCCGCATTCCACGCCGCGCCCTCCGTTCTCCCATGCAAAAATGAGGGGTCCCCCCGAAATCACCCCACCCCCCCGCGCAGACTCGCCCCCGATCGCTGAAGCCTTCCCATGCTCGTCCTCGCAGAAAACCCCAGAACCCTCCTTCACGCCCTGGCCAACCGCCTGGCCGAAATCCAAGACCCCTACGCACGCCACTGGCTGATTTTCCCGGGAAAAGGGCGGGCCGAAACCGCGATCCACCTCTGGGCACGCCGCTCCGGGATTGCCTCGCACTCCCAAGAAGTGCAGCTGCGGGAACTGTTGGAAGGAGCCGCCAGTGGCGCCCAGAAGACCCGCTTTGATTTCGACCGCCTTCGACTGGCCTGCGCCTCGGCCCTGCCCTCCCTCGCCTCGCACCCGCGCTGTCCCCTCCCCCCGGAGCTTCCCCTCAGCCCCCTCTCCGCCGCGGTGCTCGATTGGTCAAGCACCCTCGCCCAAGCCTTGGATGACGCCCTGCTCTGCCGCCCCCCCGCGCAGCGCTGGGAGTCCGGCTCCTTTCTTGAAACCCTCGCCAGCCACCCGGATGTCCAAGGGGCCATCGCCTCCCACCTCGGCTGCGGATCGGCCACGGACTTCACGCAGGGCGTCGCGTCCTGGATGGATTCTTGGGAGGCGCGCGGCGGCATCCCCCACCTCTGGATCCAGCTGGATGGCGGAATCCCCTCCACCCCCTTCGAGCGCCTCCGCCAATTCCTCGCCCTGCTTCAAGAACACCACGCCGACCGGCTGCACCTGTTCGCCCTCAGCCCCTCCTCCGAGTACTGGGCCGAGGCCAGACTCCGCAGACGCACCGCCCCCCTCCCGCATCCGGAGGAACACCATCCCGGCAGCCTGCTCTGGGCCCTCGGACAATCCGCCCAGGATCTGCACCGGCAGCTCGCCGATTCGTTTCTCGCCGAGGGAGACGGCGGCCTGTTTCTGCCCTCCCCCCCTCCGCCCGACTCCCGCTTGGGCCGCCTCCAACTGGCCTGCCGAAACGCCGCTCCGCTCCCCGAGCCATCCGCCCGGGAAAACCCCGAGGATGCCTCCTTCACCGTCCACTCCGCCCGCAGCGGCCTGCGCGAACTGGAAGTCTGCCGCGACCGCATCCTGCAAGCACTCCGGGATCTCCCCGACCTTCGCTTCGAGGAAATCCTCCTCCTTCTCGCTGACCCCAAACGCCAGGCCCCCCTCCTGGAGGCCGCGTTCCGCTTGCCCGGCGCAACCCCCGCGGCCCTCCCCTTCCGACTCCTCGGCCTTGGTCAATCCTGTCCCACCCCGTGGACCCGCGACCTGCAAACCCTGCTTCGCGCGCTGCGCGGAAGGATCGGCTTGGAGGAAATCCAAATGCTGCTGGAGGCTCCGCTCATCGCCTCCCAGTTCGGGTTTGAAGAGGCCGACACCCACCGGCTTCCCCTGCTCCAGTGGCTCCAGGACGCCCAGTTCCGTTGGGGGTCCAGCCCCGAACACCGAGCCGCATTCCAGCCCTTGGACGAGATCCGCTGGAACCTGCGCTGGGCCCTCCAGCGCCTTGCACTCGGCGCACTGGTGCCCCGCGACATGCTCGGCACCCCCCTGCCCCTCGCCGACACCCCCCCCCTCCATTCCACCCTCCCCCTGGAGCGAGCCAGCGGACTTTCCCTCAACGCCCTCGCCTCCCTCGCCCGATTCGCCCAGTCCCTCGAAAATGCCCGCAAAGACTGGAATGCGCCCGAACCACACCCCATGGAGGCCTGGATTCGCCTCCTCCAAAATCTCTGCGAAACCTTCCTCGACTCCTCCTCCGAGACCGCCTCCGAACACTTCTCCCTCCTCTTCGGATCCATTCTCCCCCAGCTCCAAAGGGCGGTTCCGGCAGGCGCCCCCCCGCTCAGCGCCGAGGCGTTCCTGCGCCTCCTTGACGAAAAACTCGCCTCCCTCTCGCAGTCCCGCAACCGGGGTTCCGGGGGAATTCGGATCGCCGATTTGCGCCACTACGCAGGCGTTCCCGCCCGCATGGTGCTGGTCGCGGGCCTCGACGACGGCACCTTTCCCCGACGCGACGACCGCCCCGAGTGGCATCCCCTCCACCACTCGCGCAAACCGGGCGATCCCAGCCAACGCGACGCGGACCGGCACGCCCTGCTGCTCTCCATTCTCGCCTGCAGCGAACGCCTCGTACTCACCTATCAGGGCGGCTCCGATGAGGATTCCAAGAAACGTCCCCCCAGCCCGCCGGTCGCCGATCTGCTCCAAGCCCTCGGATCCCCCGGAGAGGACCTTGCCCCCGGCCTCCTCCACGAGCACCCGCTCCATGGCCTCTCGCCCGAGGCCTTCCGCCGCGACGCCCCCGCCAGCGGCCGGGCTCAACTGGCCTCCGATTACCGCGCCGCGCTCCTTCTCCAGAATTCCGCACCCCAGTCCAACGCCCTCTGGCAAGGGATATTGCCTCCCCAGGCACACCCCGGTTGGATTCCCCTCAAAACCCTTGAGACCCTCCTGCAGCGGCCCGCGAAATTATTCCTGGACGGCCTCGGCATCCGGCTGCCCGAGGAGGAGGACCCCCTCCTCCACGGGGATCTCATTCAACCGGACCGGCTCAGGCAGTGGAACCTGCGCTCCCAGCTCCTGGAGCACATCGCCCAGGAGCGGGACCTCGCCGCGCTCCGGCACAAGCTGGAATCGGCGGGGGAAATTCCCCGGGGGATGCTCGGAGAAAAGGAGTGGAGAGAGGCCCTTCAAAAAATCCCGGAGGGAATTCCCCCGGTTCATCCCTCCGAAAAGCTGTCCCGCACCCTCAGGGTCCCGCTCGCCGCGGATCCCTCCATTCCCCGACCCGAATGCACCCTCGAAGGCGTTCTGCGCAATGGTTGGTACTGGAAGCCCGCAACCCGCCAGGCCATCCACCTGAGCGCCTCCCAAGCGGATGGCAAACGCCGCCTGCTCCTCGTTTTGGATACCCTCCTGCTCGCCGCCGGACTCTCCGAGGCGGAACGCGAGGGAGGCGCCTCCGTGGAAGCCCACTTTGTCCACAAATCCTACTCCTTTCCCCTTCCTCCTCCCTCCGTCGCACTCCCGACGCTGGCCTCGCTTCTGCCCTTGCTGCAACTGGCTCAGCGCATCCCCCTCCCCCTTTGGCCCAAGGCCACCATGGGGCTCATCGACAAGGCCCTCTCCCTCAAGAATCCCACGCCCGCCCCCCTCTCCCCTGCGCAGATCCGCGAGGCCTTGGATGCCGCGTTCGAAAACTGGAGCACCACCTCCCCCGGGGGGGGGCCCTCCGAAAGCGAGTCGCCCGTCGGTCGCTTCGCATTCCGCGGCTGTGAAAATCCCTTCGCCTGGCCTTTACCCCCCTCCTTGGAGTCCCCCCTGCTCCCCGATCCGCAATCCCCTCTTGCGTGGCGGCTTGCCCGCTTCCTCCGCCACTGGATTCGCCAGTCCGGCATTCCCGTCTGAATACCCCATGGTCGCCTTCGATCCACTCCTCCAACCCCTCGCCGGCACCCACTCCATTGAGGCCAGCGCCGGCACGGGCAAAACCCACTCCATCACCCTGCTCTGGCTGCGGCTTCTCCTCGAAGAGGGACTCCGCGTGGACCAAGTCCTCGTCACCACCTTCACCAAGGCCGCCACCGCCGAACTGCGCGAACGGCTCCTAGGCAGCCTCAAAACCGCCCTCGCTCACACCCAAACCCTCCTCTCCCAACCCGACAGGCCCCGGG
>JBEBAG010000018.1:0-2626 GCA_041159065.1 Verrucomicrobiota bacterium
CTGGGGTATCCCGACACGACCTCCGTGACGCTGGCCGACATGGTCCATCACACCGCCGCCGTCGCCCGGGGAGCCTGCAACACCCCCATCATCGCCGACCTGCCCATCGCGACCTACGCGACCCCAGAGCAGGCCTTAGAATCCGCCCAACAACTCCTTTCCGCCGGCGCCAACGCCGTGAAACTCGAAGGCGGCACCTCGCACGCCCCCCAAATCGCCGCCCTCACCCACGCCGGCATCCCCACCATGGGGCACATCGGAATGCTCCCCCAAAGCGTCCGCGAAGAGGGCGGCTATCGCATCAAGGGGCGTTCCCCCCACGAGGCCGAACGGCTCCTCGCAGACGCCCTCTCCCTCGAAAAAGCGGGCGCCTTCGCGCTCGTCCTCGAGCTGGTCGAACCCGAAACCGCCAGACGCATCACCGAGAGCCTCGCCATACCCACCATCGGCATCGGCTCGGGCCCCCACTGCGATGGACAGGTCCTCGTCACCCACGATCTGACCGGAGCATTCCCCTGGTTTCGTCCCAAATTCGCCAAGCCTCGCGCCCAAACCGGAGAATCCATCCGGGATGCGGCAAAAGCCTTCGTCTTAGACATTAAAAGTGCTTGAACCGCACTTTTTCTGCTCGGAAGCGGCAGGCCGACTCAGGCTTCATCAGCCTGAAACTTCCCGCCTTCCATGCGTATTTCCTCCCTCGCCTCCCTCCTCTCCCTCCCCCTGGTCCTGTCCGCTTCCGCCCTCGCGCAGGGCGCCGGCTTCTCCTTCGCAGACACCGCCGGGGATCACCTCGACGTCCAACGCGATGGCAAAACGCTCATCCGCTACCAGTACGCCTTTGACGCCAGCACGCCCGAGCGCCTGAACGAAACCTACAAGCCCTACCTCCACTTCCTCGATCCCTCCGGCCAGACCCTGCTGACCAAGGGATCCGGAGGCGATTTCCCCCATCACCGCGGCCTGTTTGTCGGCTGGAACAAGCTCACCACCTCCGCCGGGGTCATCGACCGCTGGCACATGAAGGGCGGCAACATCGTCCACCAGAAAATCCTCAGCCAAAAGGCAGACAAGGATTCGGCCACTTTCACCGCGCTCATCCACTGGCAGGGCTCCACCACGGACCCCGTGCTCGCCGAGGAACGCACCTACACCATCCTTCCCGCGCCGGCGCCCGCCTACGCCTTGGTGGAAATGCAGTCCAAACTCAAAGCCCTCACCGGCGAAACCAAACTCGATGGCGATCCCGAGCACGCCGGCATCCAGTTCCGCCCTTCCAGCTCCATCGACCGGGCACTGACCGCCTACGTTTACCCCAAAGCCGACGCCGAGCCCCACAAGGACCGCGACTACCCCTGGGTCGCCCAACGCATGACCATCGACGGCAAACGCTACTCCGTCGCCCTCATCAACCATCCCGACAACCCCAAGGACACCCCCTTCTCCGCTTACCGTGACTACGGGCGTTTCGGGGCGTTCTTCCGGACCACCATCCCAGCGGGGGGCGAAACCACGCTCAAAATCCGGGTGCTTCTCGCGGAGGGCGAAACCCTCTCGGCGGACCAAATCCAAAAGGCCGCCAATGCGTTCTCTGGGAAGTCCGAGCCCACCCCCGCCATCACCGAAAAGCCGGCGGAAAAACCCGCCCCAAAAAAAGAGGCGCCCGCCAAAAAGTAGGCCCTCGCCTTCGTTCAAGCAGGCGGTCCCCAACTGCCTTTCTTGAGCCCTTCCCGCCCGCAGCGCGTTGCAGAACGCCTGCGGGCTTTGTTTCTGGCAAACCCGATGGCATAGTGCCCCGCCCACCTCCGGCAACCCCGGCACTCGCATGAACCGCCCCCCCTCGCTGCTCCTCGTCCTCCTTTCGATCCTCCTCCCCCTCTCTCAAGCCTCGGCCCAGTCCCCGGACACCCCGCGCAAGCCCCGCGTGTTTTTCCTCATCGCCGAACCCGAGTACGGCTCCGCAATCACACTCCCCGCTTTCGCCAAAGCCCAACTCGAGCCTTTGGGAATCCAGTGCACCTTCTCCATCCAAACGGACGAAACGAGCGACTCCTTCCCCGGACTCGAAACCCTGCCCTCCGCAGACCTCCTCTTCCTGAGTGTCCGCCGCAAAACCCCTCCGAACGACCAACTCGAACTCATCCGTACGCACGTCGCCGCCGGCAAGCCCGTCGCCGGAATGCGCACCGCCAGCCACGCCTTCTCCAAGAAAAATGGAGCGCCTCCCACTCCCGCCACCCCAGGGGCGTCGTGGGAATCATTCGATAAGGACATTCTGGGCGGCAGCTACGGAGGCCACTACGGCACCGGCATTGCCACCCTTGTCTCCCCCCTGCCCGAGGCCCTCCGCCACCCGATCCTCTCCGGGTTCCCCCCCACCCCGTTCCGCTGCCCCTCGCACCTCTACAAAAACCCGGTCCTCGCCCCCACGGTCACGCCCCTGCTGCAAGGGCAACTCGAAAACGCCCCTCAAACCGAACCCGTCGCGTGGGTGAACGTTCTCGACAAGCAGCGCGTATTTTACACCTCGCTGGGCAGTGCAGAGGACTTTCAAGTCCCCCAATTCCAACGCCTCCTGCGCAACGGAATCCTCTGGTCCCTGGGAATCCCCATCCCGCAAGAGCCTGCC
>JBEBAG010000019.1:0-8837 GCA_041159065.1 Verrucomicrobiota bacterium
ATTGGAGGCTCCAATCGGGGGAGGAAGGTTCGTCCATTGGAAGATGGGAGCGAGAGAGGAACCGAGCCGTTGAGCAAGCCGACGCCGGACTTTGTAAAGGAGTGGCCGGCGGTTGGCAAACTCGCGCCCTCCGCAGGGTGGCGGGCGATGGGGCGCGGGCGAGCGGGATGCGCCTATTTGGGGGGCAGTCGGCAGGACTGCCAGGCGAAGAAGCGCCAGCGTTCGCCCTCGCGCTTCCATACGGCGAGGAACAGGAGAGTGGCCTCGGTGTTGCCGGAAGGGCCGGCCACGTGGATCCGGGTGGTTCCGCTCATTGTGGCCACGTCAGGGGCAGGGAAGGAGAAGTTGCGCTCGGAAGGCGTGTTGGCGAGGTAACGGAGGCGGCCGGAGACGAGCGCATCGATGAGGGAGGCCTTGGTGTCGACCACGCCATTGGAATGAGCGTAGCGGAGGTCGTCGCAGAGGAGGGCGTCGAGCGCCTCCCGGGAGGGGTGGATCATGGCGTCCAGACGTGCGTCGTCGGCGGCAAGGAGCGCCTGAGTGCGGGGATCCTCGGCGGCCATGGCCCGTGGGCTCACGGCGAGGGGCAGGGCAAAGGCGACGAGTGCGGAGGCAGCGGGAGCGAAAGGGAGGGGGCGCATGGCCTCAGAGGGGTGCCGTATCAAGTCCCGGAAGGCGAGGAGAGAAACGCCGCGAGGCGGCGGTAGTCGGCGTACAGGCGCGAATAGAGCTTGTGGCGTGAGCGGTCCGGAAGGAAGCGGGGGGCGGAGCCCGGCTCCGGGGTGGCCATGGCGCGGATGGCGGCCTTGGGCGAGGGGAAGGCGCGCGCGGCGAGGGCCCCCAGGATGGCGGCTCCCAGTGCGGGCCCCTGCTTGCAGGGGTGGACCGTGATGGGGGCGCCGAGCACATCGGCGTAGACTTGAATGGCGAGCGGGTTGTGGTGCGGGAGCCCGCCGGTCGCGATGAATTGGCGAACCGGCACCTCGCCCTCCCGGAGGACGTCGACGATCCAGCGCACCCCGTAGGCGGAGCCCTCGAGAAGGGCGCGGTAGAGATGGGCGGGTGTGTGATGGAGGTGCAGCCCGGTGAAAGCACCGCAGAGCGCCCCGTCCATGAGGGGAGTGCGGCAGCCATTCAACCAGTCGACACAGCGCACGCCTTCGGCGCCCGGCGGGATTTTGGAGGCGCGTTCGGTAAGGGCGGAGAGGTCGGTCTGGCCGGTCAGTTTCCGCAGCCATTCAAAGGCGTCCCCGACAGCAGCCTGACCGGTTTCGTACCCGAAAAAGCCGGGGAGGATGCCATCGGGCACGACGCCGGCAATGCCTTGGGCTAGGCGTTCCGTTCGGGAGTTGAGCATGTGACAAGAGCTGGTGCCCATGACCATGACCAGCGTGTCGGGCTCGGAGGCCCCGGCTCCGGGAACCCCGGCATGCGCGTCGATGATGGCCGTGCTCACCGGGATGCCGGTTCGCAGCCCAAGCTGGTTCGCGGCGGCCTCGGTCAGGAGACCCGCCGGGGTGCCGGGAGCGAGGAGGCGCCCGGGCATCTTGTCGCGGACCACCGAGGCGAACTCGGGGTGAACCGCGCGCAGGAACTTTTCAGAGGGATACCCGTCCGCGGGATGCCACAGGCCCTTGTAGCCGGCTTGGCAGGTGGAGCGGGGCAGTTCGGACGCAGGGCCGCCGGTGAGTTGCCAGACAAACCAGTCGCCCGCCTCCACCCAAAGGTCGGCCGCGCGATAGACTGCGGGGTCATTTTCCAGGACCTCGAGCATTTTGGGGAAGAACCACTCGAGCCCGATGGATCCGCCGTAGCGTTGGAGGAAGGGTTCGCTGCGTTTGCGGGCCACGGCATTGAGACGGTCGGTCTGGGCCTGGGCGGCGTGATGTTTCCAGAGCTTTGGCCACGCGTGCGGGCGATCGGCAAAGGCTTCGAGCAGGCACAGCGGCGTGCCGTCGGCCTTGGCCGGGAGCATGGTGCAGCTGGTGAAATCGACCCCGATGCCAACCAGGTCTCGGGCACTGACGCGTGCCGAGCGCAGGGCGGCCCGGACGGCCTTGCCGGCGGAATCCATCCAGTCCTTTGGGTGCTGGAGGGCGAAGTGCGGCGGCAAAGGCGCGCCGCAGCCGGGCAGCTCAGTGGTGATCTGGGAGTGGGGATAGGCCACCGCCTTGGACGCGCGCTCGCGTCCGGCGAGGTCCACCAAGAGGGCGCGCACCGATTCGGTTCCGAAATCGAGTCCAAGGGCGATTTTCATGGAGGGGCGGGATGACCGGTACATCGAGACTCAGGAAAGGAAGACTCAGGCGAGGATGGGGTGGATGAGTTCTCCGTGGACATCGGTCAGGCGGATGTCGCGTCCGCTGAAGCGGAAGGTGAGTTTTTTATGATCAATGCCCAGGAGGTGGAGCATGGTGGCGTGGAGATCGTGGACGGAGACCTTGGTTTCGGGCGTGGCCTTGTATCCGAACTCATCGGTGGCGCCGTACACGGTGCCGCCCTTGATGCCGCCGCCGGCCAGCCAGACGGTGAACCCGAAGGGGTTGTGATCGCGACCGTCCTTGCCCTGTGCGAAAGGGGTGCGTCCGAACTCCCCGGCCCACACGACGAGGGTGCTGTCCCAGAGGCCGCGCGATTTGAGGTCCCGGAGAAGCCCTGCGATGGGTTGGTCCACGGCGCGGGAGTTGTTTTCGTGCCCTTCGCGGAGTTTTCCGTGCTGATCCCAGCGGTCCCCGCCTGCGGCAGGGCAGGTGAGTTCGACGAAGCGGACCCCGCGCTCGACGAGGCGGCGGGCCAGGAGGCACTGGGCGGCGTAGGTCTGGGTTTGTTTGAAGGAGGAGTTGAATCCGTAGAGTTCCTTGGTGGCCTCGGTTTCCCCGGAGAGGTCGATGAGTTCGGGGACGGCGGCCTGCATTCGGAAGGCGAGTTCGGCGTTGGCGATGGAGCTTTCCAACTGGTCGAGGGCGCCGAGTCGGTTCAGGAGGCCCTGATCGAGGCGGCGCATGAGGTTGAGTTTGCGGATCTGCTGTTCGGCGGAGGCCTCGGTGCGGTTGATGTTGGCGACGGCATCCTTGCCGGGCTTGAACACCGAGCCTTGGAACGTGGCGGGAAGAAAGCCGCTGTTGAAATTGTCGAGTCCGCCGGGAGGGATCAGGCCTCCATTGAGCACGACGAAGCCCGGGAGATCGGCGTTTTCGGTGCCGAGTCCGTAGCCGGCCCAAGCGCCCATGCTGGGGCGTCCCTGGAGGCCGCTTCCCGTGTGGAGGAAATAGTTGGCATTGGTGTGCTCGGAGAACTCGCTGGTCATGGAGCGCACAAACGCGATGTCGTCGACGCACTGGGCGACATGGGGGAAAAGGCTGCTGACCTTGATCCCGCTCTGGCCGTGCGGGGTGAAATCCCAGGGGGAGCCGAGGGTGTTCCCGTTGTTGTTGAACTGGGTGGCCTCCATCTTCGCCGGGAAAGGCTTGCCGTCGTATTCCCGCAGCTTCGGCTTCTCGTCGAAGGTGTCCATGCTGGAGGGACCGCCGTCCATGTAGAGGAAAATGACGCTACGGACCTTGGCCGGGAAGTGGGTGGACTTCGGGGCGAGGGGGTGGGTGTCGGCGGCGACAAGGGAGCCGAAGGAGCGCTCGGAGAGGAGGGAGGTCAGTGCCAGCGCGCCGAAGCCCGTGGCGGAGCGGCAGAGCATTTCGCGACGCGAGATCGGACGGGGAGCGAAGTTGCGACAGGAGTTCATGGCAGTGCGCGGAGGCGGTTTAGTAGAGGTGGATGAATTCTTTCGTGTTGAAGAGAATGTGGCAGAGGTCGGCCCAGGGGGCGGAGGCGTCCTTAGGGTTCGCGGATTCTGGTGCGGCCTCTTGAAGGAACTGGAGTGCGGCCTGGGTCTCTTCCGGGAGCGGTGCGCGGGCGAAGGCGCGCAGATAGATGCTGGCGATTTTCTTCTCCGGGGAGAGCGCCTCGGGCAGGGACTTGGCCAGGAGCTGGGCTTGGCTCACGACGAAGGGGTCGTTCATGAGCACAAGGGATTGGGCGGGCACATTCGATACGTTCCGCTTGCCGACGGTCTGGAACGGGATGGGCATGTCAAATGCCAGCATCATTGGGGAGAGGAAGTTGCGTTTGATCGCAAGGTAGACGCTTCGGCGGCCGTTGCCATCCAGGGGGCCGCCGGCGGGCCGTCCGCGTCCCTCCATGAACGGGGTGATGAAGACGGGGATGCTCGGCCCCCCGAGGGTGGGGTCGAGGCGGCCCGACGCGGTGAGCAGGGCGTCGCGGATGGCCTCGCCTTCGAGGCGCTTGAGGTTCATCCGATGCCACAGCAGGTTCTGCGGATCCGCCTTTTCGGCGGCGGCATCCCCCGGCTTCGCGGTCATTTGGTAGGTGCTGGTGTGGACCAGTTCGCGAATGAGGGACTTGAGGGACCACTGGTGTTTTCGGGTGAAATCGAGGGCTAATCGGTCGAGCAACTCGGGGTGCGAGGGGCGCTGACCGAGTTCGCCGAAGTTATCCACGGTGGGCACAATTCCGCGTCCGAAAAGGTGATGCCAGACCCGGTTCACGATGACCCGGGAGGTGAGCGGATTGTGGGCGTCCGCCATTTGCTCGGCGAGTTCCAGGCGCCCGCTGCCGCGGGCGATGGCCATGGGCTCGGGGCCGGCGAGGGCCTCGAGGAAGCGGCGGGGCACGGCGGCTTGGGGAGCCTTGGAGGATCCCCTGCGGAGCAGAAATTCATCCACACCGGTGCCGTCGAACATGGCAAGGGCGGTGTGCGATTCCGCGGGGAACGCTTGGGCGAGGGTCCGGGCCTTTTCGATCCAGGGCTTGGCCGCCTCGGAGAGGCTGCGGCGGTCGGGGGAGTCGTGGGGGCAAAGCAGGTCGATCTCCCGGCTCATCCAGTCTGCGAGGGGAAGCAGGTCCGGGTGGGAGCCGAGGGAGTCGGAGCGCAGGGCGGCGGCGGTTTTTTCGAGGGTGGACTGGAGGGATTGGGCGAGGGACTCGGCCGAGAGATCGGAGGTGGGAACAAGCAGAGCCGCGATCGCGTGGAGGGCTCGGGCGGTGGGCTGGAAGGCGGGGGCCTCCGCGCTCTCCACCACCAGGGCGACTTCGAATTCGCCGGGCCCATCGGGGACCAATTCCACATGGACGCGGTGGCCGGAGTAGGCGCTCAGGTCCTGGGACACCCACTGCCAGTCGTTCGTGGCTTTCCAGGAGGTGATGAGTTTTCCATGCAGGGGACCGCCGATCATCAGGTGGGAATCGACCGGGGCGTAGGCTTTCCCCGCCCCTTTGACGAGGTACCAGAGTTTCCCGTTCTGGAGCGTGAATTCCGGGGTGCGCAGGGACTGTCCGCTGCGGGGTACGGCTTTGAGCGAGCCGGGTTCCGCCTCACCCTTGGGCACGATTTTCTTCCACAGCTCCTGCCGGCACGCGGAACCGAAGGAAACAATCCCCGCAAAAGGACTCTCGGGACGGCTCCCGAGGCGAAGATCCCCGGGCCGGGCGGAGCCCGGGCCGAACGCGGAGCCGTCCTGAAGGAAGGGCGTCGCGTTGGGGACACGGTAATCGGCGCGCACGAGCGCGTCCTTGGGCAGGTCGGCGGCGGGGAATTGGGAGCCGAGTTTCTCGAGGAGCTGGTGGACTTTGCCGGTGAGCTGGGCGGAGTCGTTGCTTTCGGAAGCGAGACAGGTGAGGGCAAACAGGTGGAGGGGATGGGCGGGAAGTTTGCGCGCCTCGTCCAGTTCGCGGATCCATGCCTGGAGCTGGGCTGGGTTGAGTCGGTGTTGCTCGGCGACGGATTGGACCACGGAGGCCGGGATCGCCTCGGGTGCGGCGCCCTTGGGGGCCGAGAGGAAACAGGCCCGGGCGGCCAGCAGCAGGGCGCGCACCTTGGGGAGGGTGTCCGCAGACGCGGCGGCGAGGGCGGGGAGAAGCGTCTTCTGGGCGGCCTGCCGGTTTTGCTCGAGTTGCTCGGCGAGTTTCCGCTCGGACTCCATGGTTTCAAAGCGGGCCTGACGGTTGCCGGAGCTGATGAGGAAGCCTGCCAAGGCGTAGTAGTCCTTCTGCGAAATGGCGTCGAACTTGTGATCGTGACAGCGGGCGCAGGCGACGGTGAGCCCGAGGAAGCTTTTGGTGAGGGTGTCGATGCGGTTGTCGATGCGGTCGGTCTCGTCCTGGCGGATATCCACGGGGGAATGGACTTCCTCGCCGAGAAAATAGAAGCCGGTAGCGAGGATGGACTCATTGGCGCCGGTGGCGGGGTTGAGGCGTGGTTTGGGGAGGAGGTCTCCGGCCACGTGTTCCTTGAGGAACTGATGGTAGGGCACGTCGGCGTTGAAGGCGCGGATGAGATAGTCGCGGTACTGCCACGCGTTCGGAATGGGGTGGTCGAATTCATGACCACGCCCCTCGGCGTAGCGGGTGAGGTCCATCCAGTGGCGGGCCCAGCGTTCCCCGAAATGCGGGGAGGCAAGGAGGCGCTCGACGGCCTCGGAAAAGGCCCTGGGGGAGGGGTCGGCCAGGAAGGCCTGGGTTTCCGCCGGAGTGGGGGGCAGGCCAGTTAGATCAAAGGAGAGCCGGCGCAGCAGGGCGGCGGGATCGGCCTTGGGGGCGGGTTGGAGGTGGTTCTTTTCGAGCGCCGCGAGGATGAACCGGTCGAGGTGCGAGGCTGGCCATGCCGCGTCGCGGACTGCGGGAGGCGGGGTGCTCACGGGCGGTTTCCAACACCAGAGCTTGCTCTTGCGCTCCTGCAGATCGAAGCGGGCGAGGGTTTTGCCCGTTTTTTTCTCCTCAGGCCACGGAGCGCCCTCGCGGATCCAGCGCTCGAAATCGGCGATGACCGGTTCGGGCAGCTTGCCGCCCGACTTCTCCGGCGGCATGAGCATGTCCTTGTCGGTGTACCGGATGGCCTGAAGGGCCAGGCTTTTGTCGGGCGCGGCCAGGTCGAGCGCGGGGCCGTTGTCGCCGCCCTTGATCCAGCCCTCCCGGGAATCCAGGAGCAGGCCGGCTTTGACCTTTTCCGATTCGGAGCTGTGGCATTTGAAGCACTTGTCCGAGAGGACGGGCCGGATTTTCTGTTCAAAGAACTCAATCTGCTGGGGCGTGGGCGGAGTGGCTGCCGCGTGGGCCGTGGGGGAAGCAGGGAACCAAGCGCTCCCAAGAAGGGCCCAGACGACAGGCCTCCAAAACGGGACGGGGCGAGAGAAACGGGGATTCATGGGAGCGCGAGGGGAGGGTTAGCGGTAGGCGGGGCCTTCGAGCGGCTTGCCGTTGGTGTCGAGGATCTGGAATTCGTGGATTCCGTGTGGGCGGTTGTCTTGGGCGGACCAGACGATTTGCTTCTGGCGATTGACCTCGATGAGCTTCAGCGCGTCCCCCTTCGCCGCGTAACTTGCGATAACAATGTGGTCATTGGGAAGCCACTGAGCGCCGCAGGGATCCTTCAGCGGGGCGCCTGGCAAATCCTCGTTGGTGAGTTGCCAAACGACTTTGCCGGCGGGGTCGACCTCCACGGCGAGGTTCCCGTGGGTCAGGTTGATGAGGGTGTTCCCGCTCGGAAGGCGGATCGCGGTAAAGGGCCAGCTGTCCTTCGGGGTTTCGGGCGTTTTGTATTCCCAAACAATCTCGCCCTTCGGGGTGTATTCACGCACCACCTTGTCCAGGAGTTGAGGAACCAAGTAATTGCCATTGGCCAGTTTGCGCGCCATGCGGCTCTGCATGTGCGCGTTCGACGCCTGGCACTGCAGGGCGACCTCCACCACGATGGAGCCCGCGCGGTTGACCTCGAGCAGGCGCGGCTTGGGACCGGCTTCGGTGAGCAGGATGTTGCCGTTTTCGAGGAGTTGGGAGGTGTTGACCTCCGCCTGGGTGCCCTTGAATTCGAAGAGAATCTGGTTGTCGCGGTTCACCTCGACCACCGCGCCGCCGGGGTAGTCTTTGTTTTTGGAGAGGGTGAGCAGGAGGTTCCCATTGGGGAGCACCCAGCCATCCCGGGTGGCGGCGGGGTATTTCCAGAGCACCTGGCCGTCGGCGGAGCGGATTTCGGTGGCGCCTCCGAAGGCGGCGTAGGAGTGGGTGATGGCGCTGGCCGGGGCGACGGTGGGGGCTTGGCGCGCCTGCCCGAAGGACGCGAGCGGCAGCAGGAGGGCGAGGAGGAGGGGGTGTGGTTTCATTTATGAAATGTGTTTCGCTGATGAAATAATGCGGCGTGCGTTGCTTTCTTAGGTCCGGAGGGCGGGGACTGCGTCTCTAGAGCAAGGGAGGTGCCGGGGCGGAGGAAACGGGGGGGAGGCGGCGGACGGTGTCTACGATAACCCGAAAAGGGATTGCATCCATAGACATCTTTTGCAAAAAGTAGGGCATTAAATGCAGAAGGCCGCCCCCATGAACGCCAAACGCAACGTGCTCGTCGCCCTCGGTTGGTATGATCCCCGGGTCATCGAAGGGGTGGGCCGTTATGCCCGCGAGGCGGGATGGCACCTGGAAATGCGGGCCATGATCGAGGCGACCATTCCCCGGGGCTGGAGCGGGGACGGATTACTGGCCAACGACACGGCGGTGCCGAGGATCGCGCGCATTTTTGCGGATCAGGCGGCGCGCCAGCCGACGGTGTTGATTGGGAGCAATCACGCGGAATTGAGTTATCCCTGTGTGAAGGAGGACAATGCGGAGTGCGGGCGCATGGCTGCGGAGCATTTCGTGGATCGCGGGTACCGGAACTTTGCGTGGGTGAGCCTGCAGCGGGGGATTCCGGAACGGGAGCGGCGCGAGGCATTTGTGCGGGAGCTGGAGCGGAGGGGGTATGGGTGCACGCTTTTGGGGTGGACGGGGGGTCGGCG
>JBEBAG010000020.1:0-5268 GCA_041159065.1 Verrucomicrobiota bacterium
AAAACCCACCCGCGCGCTCCCGGTTCCGCCCCTTTCCCTCTCTCCCAGCGCTCCACCCCAATCCGCGACGCCCAACGCTGCGCCATCCCACTACCGACTCGCCCCCAACGATATCCTCCATGTCCGTGTCTTTCAGGAGGAGGATCTGGAAACCTCCGCCCGCGTCTCCAAATCCGGCTCCATCCCCTTCCCCCTGCTGGGCAATGTCCAACTCGGCGGACTCACCCTTCAGGAAGCCACCACACGCCTCGAAAGCGCCCTGCGCGAGTATCTCGTCCGCCCCCAAGTCGCCATTCGCATCCTCGAATTCAATAAACGCAAATTCACCGTACTCGGACAGGTCAACCGCCCCGGCACGTTCGATTTTCCAGACGACTCCCCCCTTTCCTTGCTCGAGGCCATCGGAATGGCAGGCGGTTACACCCGCATCGCCAACGCCTCCAAAATTTCCCTCAAACGTCAAACCCCCAACGGCGAACAGATTTTCCGACTCAACGGAAAAAAAATGGCCTCCGACCCGGATGCGCCACGATTTGAGCTCCAGAGCGGCGACACCATCGTGGTCGAGGAAAGTCTTTTCTGAAAATGCACTCCGCTCCGTCCAGACCGCAGCCCACCCCGCCCCCCGCGCTTCCCGCCCCCGAACCGCAGGGGAACGACCTGCTCCAACTCGTCTCCACCCTGCTCGAACATCCCCGCCTGCTTCTGCTCTGCGCGCTCGCCGGATTCCTGCCCGCCCTCCTCTATCTGCAGCGCCAGCCCGTTCTCTACCGGGCCTCCCTCGTCCTCCTCTCGGAATCCCCCCGCCCCTTGGTTCGCTTTGACTCCGATCCCGCCACCGCCTCGGGCGATTCACCCATCCAGAACGCGCTCGACGCCCTTCAAGGCCAGCCCGTCCTGCTCCGCACCCTGCGCTCCCTCCAACTCGAATCCAACCCCACTTTCGCGCCTCTACCCAGGTCGGAGTCTGAAACCCTGCAGGCCCTCCTCTCCCACGTCCAAACTCGCCCGCGCAAAGGTTCCCAAGGCATTGAGGTCCGTGCCGAACACCCCGACGCCGCAACCGCCTCCTCTCTCGCAAACGCCCTTGCCGAATCCTTCCTCGCGGAGCACCAAGAGGAACAGGCCCGCAGCCACGGTTCCTCCATGCAACTCCTCCTCCAGGAGGCGGACTCCCTCAAAGCCCGCCTGCAAAAGAGCGAGGAGGCCCTCCAATCCTACCTCGAATCCCACAACGCCGCATCCCTCGAAGAAAAACAGGATACGGTCACCTCCGCCCTCAAAACCCAGGCCGCCAACCTGGCCTCCGCCCGCGCCACCCGCATCCGCTTGGAGACAGATGTGGAGGCCATTGCCAAATACCAAGCCCAGCCCGAGCAACTCCTCTCCGTCGCCAGCATCGCCCAGCACCCCACCGTGGCCTCCCAGCAAAGCCTGATCACCGATCTCCTCTCTCGCATCGCCACCCTGCGCCTGCGCTACACCGAGAAACACCCCCGGCTCATCCAGACCCGTCTTCAGCTCCAAGAAGCCGAAAACGCAGTGCTCCGCGCTGCGCTCCAAATTCCTGACACCCTCCAAACCGAACTCGAACGAGCCCGCGCCACGGAACGCAACTTCGCAGCCGCCCTCAAAGAACAGGAACGCCAGTCCCTCGCCCTAGGCCGTCAGGCCATCTCCTATCACGTGCTCAGTCGCGACGTCGAAACCGACCGCAGCCTCTACCAAGCCGTCCTGCGCAAAATGAAGGAGACCGACGTCGCCGCTGGAATCCACACCCCCAGTTTCCGAATCCTCTCCCCGGCCCCCATTCCCTCCGCCCCCATTCCCCGCAAGGCACCCCAGATCCTCCTTCTCGGAACCCTCGCCGGACTCTTCCTCGGGGCCGCCGCCCTCGCCGGTAAAAACCTCTTCCAAGCCTCCGTGCGCTCCCCGGAGGAAATCGAGGAATGCTGCGGACTGCCCGTGCTCGCCTCCCTCGTGCGCCAGTCCGAGCTGCGCAAACCCCTCCCCTTCGATTCGCTCCTCCTCACCCCCAACCTTCCTCTGTGCGAGGGCTTCCGCACTTTGCGCGCTTCCCTCCACCTGCGCGCCAGGAAGCACGGCCGCAACTGTTTCCTCTTCACCAGCCCCCTCCCGGGCGAAGGCAAAAGCATCTGCTCCTCCGGCTATGCACTCGCCCTCGCACAACAGGGACTGCGCACCCTCCTCATCGATGCCGATCTGCGCCGCCCCTCCCTCGAACACAAAATCCTCGGCACCCAACAACTCCCCGGCCTCGCCGACATCCTCCAAAATCGCGCCACCCTCACCTCCGCGTCCTGCCCCACCAACATCCCCAATCTATTCCTCCTCCCCGCGGGCGATCACGGCCCCAAAGCCTTCGAACTCCTCTCCACCCCCCGCTTCCCCGCGCTCCTCGAACTCGCACGCACCCAGTTCGACTGCATCATCCTCGACTGCGCCCCCGTGCTGCCAGTCAGTGACGCCGCCCTCCTGGGCCAATGGGTCGACTCCGTTTGCATTGTCATCCGCTATGGGAAAACCCCCCGGCACTCCCTGCTCCGCACCCTGCGCCTCCTCCATGACGCCCACGCCCCCATCGAAGGCCTCGTCCTGAATGCCGTGCACCCCAGAAGCCTCCCCCGCTACGATTACCTCTGCAAAGCCTCCCGCACCCCCCCTCACGCTCAGCCAGCGTAAGAATCACCCACTCGTCCCCGGCTCTCCGCCCGGCCGACACTCCCCAACCGACACCCGCCTCCCACAAACCACCACCCCCAACCCCAGACTGCCCCCTCCAAAAAAACCGCTCGCAACTCCATCCGCCTCCTCTTTGACTTCCCGCCCCATGTCGAAGCGCAGCCAGTTTTTCATGCTCCCGCTCTCCCAGCCCCGCCCCCCGGGCGCGCTGCGGGTCCTGCTCCTGCTGCTCCTCGCCCTCTACACCCCCTTCGGATGGATCGGCCTCGAGTCGGGACCCTGGGATCCAAAACGCTGGGCCCTCCTCAAAACCCTCCCGACCCTCCCAGGGCTGTTCATCCAATCCATCGCGCCCCTCTCCACCCAGGACCCCGTGGTCAGCCTCTGCCTGATGGGGACGGCCACTTTCCTGCTCCTGTGCCTCCTCTACAAAATCGGCCGCCAAAGCACCACCGCCCTCTGCCTCGCCTTCCTGGCAGCCCTCGCCGCCTCCAGTTGGAACTCCTGGCTCGCCTTCCAATCCTTCCACAATCTCTAGCGAGCCCACCGCTCCTCGGCCTCCTCACACCCCGCCCCACTCGGCGCTCCCACGATGCAATTCCCGCCCCTCGACTTTTCCCGCATCCGCACCTACCCCGTCGCGGACCGTGCCAACAAAGTGGCCTTGGAATCCTTCGCGAAGCCCCACTCCAAGGGCGCGTCCTTCGCCCGCTTCCTGGACTCGCTCCCAGATTTCCTCGCCGTCAGCGACCTCAAAGCCATCGTGGCGGACATCGTCCAGGCCGTGCGCAATCGCCGCCCGGTCGTGCTCATGATGGGCGCGCATGTCATCAAAGTCGGACTCAACCCGGTGCTCATTCACGCCATGCGGCGGGGCATCCTCTCCGCCATCGCCCTCAATGGGGCCGGAGCCATCCATGACTTCGAGCTCTGCTACCAGGGCGAAACCAGCGAGGATGTTCAAAAAGGACTCAACGAGGGCACCTTCGGAATGGTTGAGGAAACCGGAAGCCTCATGAACCACGCCCTCCGATCCGGCCTCGCCCAAGGCTGGGGCGCGGGACGCTCCCTCGCCGAGGCAACCACCGCCCTCCCCAACCAGCACCTCTCCCTCCTCGCCACCGCACGCGAACTCGATGTGCCCATCACCGTCCACATCGCCGTCGGCACCGACATCATCCACCAGCACCCCGCCTGCGACGGAGCCGCCCTCGGAGAAGGCAGTTTCCGCGACTTCCAAACCTTCGCCTCCGTTTGCGCGCAACTCGAAGGCGGCGTCGTCCTCAACGTCGGCAGCGCCGTCATCCTGCCTGAGGTCTTCCTCAAAGCCCTGACCATCGCCCGCAACCTCGGACACACCGTCTCCCATTTCACCACAGCCACCCTCGACATGACGCGGCACTACCGCCCAAGCGAAAATGTCCAGAGACGCCCCACCGCCTTGGGGGGCCGCGGCTATTACCTCATCGGTCACCACGAGATTCATCTCCCCCTCCTCTTCGCCGCCGTCGCCGAACAACTCGACTCCTGAGCCATGCTCCAAGCGCACGTCCAAAAGTTCCTGCCGGAATCCTCCCAAATTCTCGTCATCGGCGAGATGATCCTCGACGAATTCATCTGGGGAAAAGTCTCCCGCATCTCCCCGGAGGCCCCGGTCCCCGTCGTCGAGGTGGTCCGTGAAACCTACGACGCCGGCGGCGCCGCCAATGTCGCGCGGAACCTGCGCGAATTCTCCCAAAACGTCTTCCTCATGGGCCTCTGCGGCAACGGTCCGGACGCCGACCGACTCCGCGACCTCCTCACCTCCCACGGCATCCGCCTCGACTGCGCACTCCACGATCCCGAGTACCTGACCATCCGCAAAACCCGCATCGTGGCACGCACCCAACAGGTCGTACGCGTCGACCGCGAGAAACGCACCCCCCTCGCGCCCACCTACCGCACCCAGGCGCTCGCGCAATTCCAAGCCATGCTCCCCTCGCTGCATGCCGTCATCCTCGAGGATTACGACAAAGGCCTCTTCGACCAAGACTTCGCCGACGCCATCGTCTCCGCCGCACGCCAGGCCCGCGTCCCCGTCATGGTCGACCCCAAACCCTCCAACCCCATCTGCTGGAAGGGCGTCACCGGCGTCACCCCCAACCGCTCCGAGGCCTTCCTCGCCGCAGGTCTGCCCTGGTCCGACCCCGTCGACCCGCCCCTCCAGGACGCCGCCCTCCTCGAGGTCGGTGCGCGCCTGCTCGCGCAATGGGAGTGCGCCCTCGTGCTCATCACCCTCAGCGAGCACGGCATGATGCTCTTCCAACCCGGACAGCCTCCCTACCACATCCCCACCCGCGCCCAAGAGGTCTTCGATGTCTCCGGCGCCGGAGACACCGCCATCGCCGTGTTCACCGCCGCCCTCGCAGGTGGCGCCTCCCCCGTCGAGGCCGCCGAGATCAGCAACCACGCCAGCGGCATCGTGGTCGGCAAACTCGGAACCGCCACCGTCTCCCGTCAGGAACTCCTCGCCAGTTTCCCCTCCCTCTAGACCCCGCCCCCCACCGCGAGGATGCACTCCCCCTC
>JBEBAG010000021.1:0-4767 GCA_041159065.1 Verrucomicrobiota bacterium
ATCTCCGCAATCGCAACCTTTACTACGCCAGCTCCATCGGCACGGAGCCCCTGTTTTCGGAGCTGATCCTCGACCAAGTTCGCCTCTTTGACGCCACCCACTCTCCCACCGTATGACCCGCAACCTCACCACCCTCCTTTCCGAATGGGTCACCCAAGGCTTCCGAAGCATTGGACAAATCCTCATCACGCCCCTCGCTCACGGCGGGTACGAGCTGCGCCACCACGACGACGCAACCGTTGCGGAACTCCGACCCTATGACGGCGTGGAAGCCGCCCGCCGCCTTTCGATGTACACGGATCAAGGCGAGTTCCGCCCCCTCAAAACCGCCCCCAACCTGGCCCGCGGATGGCGCCTGACCCTCAGCCATGCCGGCGAGTTGCGCGCAGCTTTGGATCACTTTTACCCGGCGATGCTCGGAATTTGGGCTAGCCAACAAAGCCAATCCCTCCGCCCCATTCCCCTCCGCGACACGCTCGGACGGCAAACCGGGATGTACACGGCCTCCAAACGGCTGCAGGACGACGAGGCTCAATCTTTGGTTGGGCGCGCCTGCTCCTCCGAAGGCGCCTGCCTGAAGCGGGTCCTTTGGCCCCTGACGGCCGAGCAGCCCATGACCTCGCTACCCGCAGAAAAATGTTGCGCCGAACCCGCCCGCCTCGCGGATGGTACCCGCTCCATCCCCCTCCTCTGCCATGAGGCGTGCAACCTCCTCGTCGCAGCCGCACGGGAAGTCGTCAAAACACGCGAGCGGGCGGCGGCCCCGCCAAAGGCTCCTTCGGCTTAAGTCCCCCGCCGGTGCCCGTACAGGTGCACGTGCAGCCGGTCGCTGAACCGGTAGCCCCGCTCCTTGCAGATCTCCACCAACTCCAAACTCCTCTCCCGGATCGTGTTCGAATCGATTCCCTCCGGCATGAGCAGGATGTGGTGGGGAGCCACCGGTATCGCGAGGGAGGCTAAAAAGGCTTCGACTTCCGCGACATCCTCAGGACTCGCGACCACAAACTTAAGCTGGAAAGGATAGCCCTCCACCCACTCCCGGACCGCCTCCGGACAAAACCGCGTCGCCTCGTGACGCGCCACCCACCCGGGCTCCGCCTCCCCCAACCGGGGAGTGGAACCGGACAGCTTCGGGCTGAGCGAGGCCAGGTCACAGGCGATCCCCTTGGGAGGCACCGTGCCCGCCGTCTCGATGGTGATGTGACACCCTTCCGAACGCAGACGCGCCGCGAGCTCTGGGAGCCCCGGCGCCAGCATGGGTTCCCCGCCGGTCAGCACCACATGCCGCGCCCCCGCAAAGCGCTTCACCGCCGAAAGAACCTCCTCGACAGAAAGCGTCTCTCCCTCCGGGTGCCACGAAGCGTAGGGCGTATCACACCAGCGACACCGCAGATTACATCCCGAGGTGCGCACAAACACGGAAGGCACCCCCGTCAAACCACCCTCGCCTTGCACCGAGTAAAATATCTCCGAAATCCGCATCCCCTACCCTCTCTCCGGTTTCGGCGGCAGGGGTGCCCGCGAAACATAAGGCGTCGGATCCTCGACCCCGGCCAAAAGAAATGCCTCCCGCCGCTCCACACAGGTTCCACACTCCCCGCAGTGCTGCTCCCCCCCCACGTAACAGGACCAGGTCCGCAAAAAATCCACGCCCAGCTCCCTGCCACGACTCACAATCTCCCCCTTGTGCATCGCAATAAATGGCCTCCGGAGCGCCACACCCGCGTAGGTTCCAAGCCGGATCGCCTCCCCCATCGCCTCCATAAATGACTCTCGACAATCGGGATAAATTGCATGATCCCCCGCGTGGGCGGCTATAACGAGGCCGGACGCGCCGCAGCTTTCCGCAAAACCAGCCGCCACCGCCAGGAGGATGCCATTCCGAAAAGGCACCACCGTGTGCTTCATCGAACTCTCTTCGTAATGCCCCTTGGGAATCTCGGCCCCCCCTTGCAAAAGAGCCGACTCAAAGTGTTCCGCCATAAAAGAGAGCGGCAAAACGAGGTGCCGCACCCCGAGCCTCTCCGCATGCCAACGCGCCAGGGGCAACTCCCGCGCGTGGTGCTTCGCCCCATAATCAAAAGAAAGCGCCGCCGCCACTGGCCCCCGGGACTTCGCATCATAAAGCGCAGTCACCGAATCCATGCCGCCGCTCACCAAAACCACCACCGCGTCGGAGGCCGCCTCACTCATCGCCGCCGCGCTGGCTTGCGCTTCGCCTCATGCGAAGCTTCCACACTCACCCGAATCCCCCCGCGCGATGCAAACTCCCCCCGCACCGTCATCCGCCTTGGCGCGCAAGCCGACACCAGGTCATCCAAAATCCGGTTCGCGACTTCCTCGTTAAAAGCCGCGCAGTTGCGGTAGCTCGCGAGGTAAAATTTCAGCGACTTGGTCTCAATGCACTTACGGTCGGCCACATACTCGATCTGCAACACCGCAAAGTCGGGCTGCCGGGTGATCGGACACAGCGAAGTGAAATCCTCGGCATCAAATTGGATCACATAATCCCGCTGCGGGTAACGGTTTTCAAACGTCTCCAAAATGTCCGCAGACGGCGTGGAGGGCAGGCTGGCTTCGGAACGCCCCAGCAGAGAGAGGCTACTCCGGTGATCGATGGGTTTGGACTTGGACATAGGGTAAAACGATCAGGGAAATCACGGACCCCACACTCCTAGTGGAGACCCGCAAAAAAAGCGCGCCCTTAGTCCTCCGAGCCGTCTGCCGCACCCGCTTTTGCTTTGCTGCGGCTCCACGCGCACAGGCCGCGTTTCTTGGAAGCCTCCACAAACTCCCAAAAGTGCTCCACTTCGGGGCTCCACGCCCGAAGCCGCGCCTGCTCCAGGGCCTGCGCCACGTTCAAGCCCCCGCGATAGAGCAGATCAAACGCCCGCTTCATCTCGAGTCTCAGGGCCCCGGACCAACCCGACCGGCGAAGGCCCACCACGTTTAGACCCACCATCCGGTTCAAAAGGGCCACCATCGTGTAAGGAGGGACGTTTTTGCTGAGGCTGCTGTTGCCTTGAGACATCGCCTGCCGACCGATCTTCACAAACTGATGCACTTTGGTTCCCCCTCCCAAAAACACCTGATCCTGCACCTCGACAAACCCGCCCAGCATCACGCCATTGGCAAAAATCACCCGGCTTCCCACCCGCGAATCATGCCCCAAGTGGGAACCCACCATCAGCAGACAGTCGTCACCCAGCGCCGTCTCTCCCCCGGACACCGTGGCCCGGTGAATGGTGCAATGCTCACGGATCCGATTCCGGTGACCGATCCGCACAAAACTGGGCGTGGCCGGATCAAAGCGCAAATCCTGCGGGTCCCCGCCAAGCACGGTGCCGGCCCCCACCACATTGTGGCTGCCCATCAAAACACTGCCACGCACCACCGCGTGCGCTTCCACCACCGAGTGCTCGCCAATTTGTGCACCTGCCTCCACCACCGCAAATGGCCCCACAGACACATTCGGTCCAAGCTGCGCGTCTGGGGAAACAACTGCCGTGGGATGAATCATGGCGCAGGCTAATCCGAAGCACGCGCCCCCCTCAATACCATCCCCCCCAGCCGTTCCACTCCCGCCCCCGCAGCATTCGCTACACTCGCGGCTTGGGGAGGCTTCCGTGCTCCCGGGCAAAACATTCGGGACACACCCCGTGGCTGATCCGACTCCCGGAATGCTCCGCGAGGTAACACTCCACCGGCTGCCAACGGCTCCCCTCGTCACGGATGCGACTGCAGTACATGCAGATCGGCAAAAGGCTCCGCAGATCTCGAATCTGCCGGTGATAATCCAAAATCCGCGCTGCCACCCCCAGCCGCATGCAAAGCACCTCCCTGTCCAGCGGCTTGGAGAGAAAATCATCCACCCCCGCCGCCATCGCCGCCCGGATGTTCTCCAGCCCCGGGGCCATCCCCGTCAGCAGAATAAAGTACGGGTACTCCCCCCCGGCCTCCCGACGAATCCGGCGGCAAAGCTCCAACCCGTCGAGGTCCGGCATCTTCCAATCACTCAAAACCACCGACACCGGATCGCGCTTCAAATGCGCCCAAGCCTCCTTGCCGTCGCGGACCAAAAACACCTCATGCCCTTCACGCTCCAAGCTGAGCTGAAGGATTTTCGCCGATACCGCGTCGTCTTCTGCCACCAAAATTTTCATGCGCCTGCCCAATAGTACCCCGAGCATGACCGATCTCTTTGTGCAGCCGAAGACGCAACCGCTCAAATTCCTCGCAAACTTGCTCCGCTTCCTGGGCTACCGAGACCGTCAGTCCGTCCTCACAGCGCTCCTCCACCGCCAGACAACGGTGCATCAACGCCTGCGCCCCAAAATGAGAGGCGCTCCCCCTCAAGAGGTGAACCGCCCTTTCCAGTGCGCCGACATCTCCCTCCTGGCCAGCTCTCCGAATCACATCCGCCGCCGCAGCGCCATCCTCCAAAAACCGCTCCACCAACTCCCTCACCAACACCTCTCCATTCTCCCCTCCCAACTGGCGCAGACTCTCCAAAGCCAGCGGATCCACCACAGCAAATGCATTCGGGATCTCTCCTTCACGCGCTGCTCGCCCCGCCTGAGACGGCTTCGGGGCCCGCCGCAAAGCCTCCTCCAAAGCGTCCAGCCGTATCGGTTTTTCTAAAAAGTCATCCATCCCGGCCTCCAAACAGCGCTTCCGTTCCACCCCCTCCGTCCCCGCAGTCACCGCGATGATCCAAACACCCGCTCCCGCTCCCGGACGCCCACGGATCCGGCGGGCCAGTGTCAC
>JBEBAG010000022.1:0-5604 GCA_041159065.1 Verrucomicrobiota bacterium
AAAGCCTCCGCCCCGTGCTCCAGCCCCCAACACTCCAGGCCGGGCATCAACTGCTCCCACACCGCGCGATTGGTAAGCTGAGCCGGATCCCCCTGCACCGGATGCACCTCGTTCCATAAAATGCCCCTCAAGGGCACCCCGGCAGCCCGCACCGCATCGACGGTCAACCGTGTGTGATTCAGCGCTCCCAGGCGGTTGGCGGCCACCACGCCCACCGGCAATCCCCACTCCACCACCAGATCGTTCATCCAGACACTCTGCGTCAAAGGCACCGCCCAGCCCCCCACCCCCTCCACCACCACCACCTCGTGCGCCGCCCGCAGCGTCTCGTACGCCTCCCGCGCCAAAGACACATCCACCCCCCGATTCTCCACCAGCGACGCCGTGTACGGAGAAGCCGGCACTCTCAGCCACACCGGGTTGACCAACCCCATCGGCACGCTTCCCTCGTTGGCGGCGTCCAACCGTTCCGCGTCCAGCCGATCCCCGCAACAGAACGGCTTCATTCCCACCGCGTCCACGCCCGACTGCCGCAGCGCCCGCACCAAAAGACACGCCACCTGGGTCTTCCCAACCCCCGTGTCGGTTCCGCTCACAAAAACGCCGTGCTTCATACGATAGATCCTGTTGCAGCCCCGCCCTCCACCCCGATCGCCTTCTGTAAAGCCGCCGCAATCCCATCCGCCAGCGGATCAATGAGTCCCGCCTCCGGCCCCTCGATCAGAAGCCGTACCTTGGGCTCCGTCCCCGAATAGCGCAGCAACACCCGGCCCCGCCCCTCCAGGGCCCGCTCCGCCGCCCCCACCAGAGCCCCCACCTCCGCCAACTCACTCAGCGGTGGCTTGCGGTGGACTTTCAGATTGCGCTGCGCCTGCGGGTATTTGCTCAAACACCGTTTCAATTCCGCCAGCGGCTTACCCGTCTCCACCATGATCCGCAAAATCTGCAGCGCACTCACCAAACCGTCGCCCGTCGTCGCGAAGTCGCGGAAGATCATGTGCCCACTTTGCTCCCCCCCCACATTCAGATTTTCGCGCACCATCGCCTCGATCACATAGCGGTCCCCCACCCCCGTCCGCAGCACGCGTCCTCCGTGGTTGCGAAGCGCCTCGTCCAGGCCAAAGTTGCTCATCACCGTCGCCACCAAGGTGTTCCGCATCAACTCCCCGCGCCGCATGAAGTGCAACGCCGCGATCGCCAGAATCTCGTCCCCATCCACCACCTCCCCGCGCTCGTCGCACAGCAACACCCGGTCCGCATCCCCGTCATGCGAAATCCCCAGACTCGCCCCGGACTCCCGCACCAGACGGCTGATCGCCTCCGGATGCGTACTCCCGCAGTCCCGGTTGATATTCGTCCCGTCCGGCTCATGCGCCGAAACCGTCACCCGCGCCCCGAGCTCCCGCAGAGCGCAGGGCGTCGACTTGTAAGCGGCCCCGTTGGAGCAATCCACGGCAATATGCATCCCCTCCAAGCTCAGCGTTTTTGGAAAGCTTGCCTTCGCATACTCCACGTACCGCCCCAGCGCATCATCGATCCGTTTCGCCCTCCCTATCGCCCCGGCAGTCGGACGCACCGACTCGATCTCCCCGCTGAACACCAACTGCTCGATGCGGCGCTCCAGCGCATCATCCAGTTTGTAGCCGTCGTACCGGAAAAACTTGATCCCATTGTCCTCGTAGGGATTGTGCGAAGCACTCAAGACCACCCCCGCATCCGCCCGCAGCGAACGCGTGATGTAGGCTACCCCCGGCGTCGGCAATGGCCCGATAAACAGCACGTTCGCCCCCAAAGACATCACCCCCGCCGCGAAGGCGTTCTCCAACATGTACCCCGAGAGCCGCGTGTCCTTCCCCACCACAATCGTCGGACGCTCCGCGTTCGTCGCACGCGGTGTGTCCCGCTGGCTGAACACGTGCGCCGCCGCCCGGCCCAGTTTCAGCGCCGTCTCGGCCGTCACAGGCTCCAGATTGGCCACCCCACGCACGCCGTCCGTGCCAAAGAGTTTCCGGGAGGAATCGGAAGAAGCGCTCATACGTTGCCCCCCAGCAAACCCCAGCCCGCGGCGACGATGCCATGCAAAAGCGCCAAATTCATCGCAGCCCGCCCGATCCCCGATGCATTGAACGGCAGCGCCTCGGCCGGCGTCTCAAAAAAAGGGTAGAAACGAGCCTTGGCAAAGGCCTCGGCTGGCACTAACCCGAACACACCATTGTATGAAACTGTTCAAGCACTTCATCCCCCTCGCCGTTCTCCTCTCCCTCGGAACCTTCGCCCAAGCCGAAGACACCCCCATGGAGAAGGAGATGTCTGCCATGAACAAGGCTTACAAAGCCCTCAAGAAGCAGATCGAAGACCCCTCCAAGAAGGCCGAAAACCTCGCGCTGCTGGCCGAAATCAAGAAAACTTCCGAAAACTCCGCCAAACTCGAGCCCAAGACCGCCGCCGACCAGCCCGCCGCGCAAAAGGCTGCCTTCCTTGAAAAATTCAAGGCTCAGATGGCCGACTACCTGAAGGCCGTCAATGCCGTCGAAGCCGCCGTCACCGCGGGCGACGCCGCCGCCGCCAAGGCCGCCTTCGACAAACTCAACGACCTCAAAAAGAAGGGCCACGAAGACTTCAAGAAGGAGTAACCTTCCCGGTCCCTGTCCCTCGTTCCTCTGAAGCCCATCCCCCTCTTCCCTCCCATGACCCGACAACAGGTTCTCGACCTGTATTTCATGGATGCCCGCTGCAAGCTCATCGAGCTCGCAGCCTTCCTCGATCGCGTCGATCGCGCGGAGGGAGAGGGGGACTTCCGCCTCGAGGCCCTTCAAAAGGCCCTCTCCTGCCTGACCCTCCCCTCCCCGACCCGGGCACGGGAGGTCCTCCTCTCTCTGAGCGACCCCACCCAGGAACCCCTTGCCGCCGCCCCGGGAAAAGGCGCCTGCGGAGCATGGCCGGGTCCCGTTTCCCCTTCGCCATCCGCCACGCCCCAGGCACCGAAGGCCTGAGCCCCGCCCGATTCCGGGTTCCCCTCCGGCCCTCCCTGCCCCGCGCCGACCGGCCTCCCGCCCTCCTCTCCCATCCCTTTCCTCCCCATGCGTTACATCGAGCCCCACGCCCACATGGTCAGCCGGGTCACCGATGACTACGAAGCCATGGTCACTGCAGGGTGCGCCGCCGTTTGCGAACCCGCTTTCTGGGCAGGATTCGACCGCGGCAGCGTGCACGGTTTCGCCGACTATTTTCGCCAGCTCACCGACTACGAGCCCAAGCGTGCCGCCAAGTTCGGCCTCCCCCACTACTGCTGGCTCTGCATCAACCCCAAGGAGTCTGAAGACATGGTTCTGGCTCGGGAAGTCCTCAGCATCATCCCGCAATTTCTGCAATCCCCCACCGTTCTGGGCATCGGAGAAATCGGGCTGAACAAAAACACCCGAAACGAGCTCGCCATCCTCCAGGAACACGTCGATCTCGCCGCGCAGCACGAGCAGCTCATCCTCGTCCACACCCCCCACCTCGAGGACAAGCTCAAGGGCACACGCCTCATCCTTGACGTCCTCCAGCGCGATTCCCGCATCGACCCCTCCCGCGTCATCATCGACCACGTCGAGGAGCATACCGTCCAAATGGTGCTCGATGCCGGCTTCTGGGCGGGCATCACCCTCTATCCCGAATCCAAGGCCACCCCGGCCCGCGCCATCGACATGGTCGAGCAAGCCGGCATGCACAATATCTGGCTCAACTGCGCGTGCGACTGGGGTCGCTCCGAACCCCTCGCTGTCCCACGTACCGCCCTCGAGATGCGCCGCCGCGGGCACTCCCCCGAGGCCATCGACGCCCTCGTCTACGGCAATCCCAAGCGCTTCCTCTCCCAAAACCCCCGCTTCCAGGTCGCCTAGCCGGGTTCCCGAATGACTCCAGCCCGCCCCGCTCCGCTCCGCAGTACAACCTGCGCGCTCGGAGCCGTTCTTCCCGTCGTTCTCGCCTCCACCTTCGAGGCCCCCGCGGCACCTGCCCCCGGAAACTCCAGGGAATCCGACAAACCCAAGCCCTCCCGCTCCCAAGCCGCAAAACCGACTCCCCCCCCAGCGCAGGCTCCGCCTCCCCCCGCACCCGCGGCGGACGCCCCCCCCGCCGAACCTCCCCCCACCGCGCCACGCCCCTCCGCCCCGTTCACCCCCTCCTGGAACACCCAGAAACTCGCCCGCATCTGGAGCTTTGTCATCCCCCCGCCTCGCGGCGTCATCGCGGACCGGAACGGAATCGCCCTCGCCAACTCGCGCACCAGCTACAACCTCGGCGTGGTCTTCCCTCGCCCGTTCACCTTCACCGACGCGCAACTCGTCGAATTCATCCAGCAGGAGGCGCTCGCCCTCTCTCAGGTCCTCGGCAGACCCGTTCCGGCCGCCACAGAGACCGCCCTCAGGCATTACAAGGCACGGGACCGCGCATTCATCCCCTGGATCATTCTCCAAAACCTTTCCGAGGAGGATCAGAAAAAAATCCGGGCCACCCACCGGGACACTTGGGAGCTGCTCCCTTTCTATGTGCGGAACTACCCCGCCGGCCCCATCGCCAGCCATCTCCTCGGCTACCTCGGCCGCACCGGTTCCTTCCCCTCGGGTCCCGTGGAAAACAACGATCCCCTCTGGCCCGATTTCGATGGCAGAGACGGACTCGAAAAGTCCTTCGATTCCGTGCTTCGCGGCGAAGCCGGGCAACTCAACGTCACCTACGACGGCACCGGGAAAAAAACCTCCGAGCAAGTCGCCGTCCCCCCCATCGCCGGCAAGCACGTCATCACCACCCTCGACTCTGAACTGCAGCGCGTCTGCGAAAAAGTGCTGTCCGCCAAGGCCAAACGCGGGGCCGTCGTCATCGTCGACCCTAACTCCGGCGATATCCTCGCCATGGCTTCCACCCCCTCCTTCGATCCCGCCAAGTTCCTCACCAACTCCCCCGAGGCCCTCGCCCTCCTCAACGACAGCGTCAACAGCCCCATGACGCCCCGCGGCTTCCGCGGCGTCTACCCCCCGGGCTCCACCTTCAAATGCTTCGTAGGCATCGCCGCCGTCGACTCCGGAACCATCTCCCCCAACGACGAATTCGACTGCCCGCCGCTCCTCCAGATCGGGAATGCGACCATGAAAAACTGGGACAAAAAGGAGAACGGCTTCCTGAACCTCTCCAAGGCCCTCGAGCAGTCCTGCGACACCTGGTTCTATCAGGTCAGCCTCAAGCTCAAATCCAAGCCCATCACCGATTACGCTTTCCGATTCGGGTTCGGCGAAAAATCCACCCTCCCCCTCGCAGACGAAAAAAGCGGATTCATCCCCACGGAGGAATCCATGCGCCGCCGGAACCCGCCGGAGTCCCTGACCGGAGGCAACCTCGCCAACCTTTCGATCGGACAGGGGGCCCTCACCGTTACCCCGCTCCAGATGGCCCTCGCCATGGGAGCCCTCGCCAATGGCGGCCTGCTTTACCAGCCTCGCATCGTCCAACAAACCCAGGACGTCACCGGCTCCGTCGTCCATGCCTACGAGGTGGATGTGCGGCGCAAAATCGAGATCTCCCCCGAGGCCCTCTCTGCCGTCCGTGAAGGCATGGTGCTCGCCG
>JBEBAG010000023.1:0-9375 GCA_041159065.1 Verrucomicrobiota bacterium
CCCCCGATTTTCTCACGCCGGTGAGCGCGCCTGCCGTTTTGGATGTGTTCCCTCTTGAGGGGGCCGTGGACGTGGACGTCGGCTTTCATCCCGTGGTGCGCTTCACTCAAACCCTGGATCCAGAAAGCGTCTCTGCGGAGACGGTATGGTTGGAGCGGGAAGGGGGCGGGCGGGTGGGCATCCGCCTCGAGTGCGATAGCGAAGCGAATCTGCTGACGATCCTGCCCTTCAGTCCGCTGGAGCCGGGGGGGCGCTACCGCGTCACCCTGAGCTCCGGGATTCGCAATCTCAGCGGTGTCGGGTTGGAGCAGGCGTTCTCGTGGAGTTTCCAGGCAGCCCGGCGGGCCTCCGCGTTGCCCCAGCCATCGGGGAATTTCGAGCGCGGCTTCTCCCGATTCCCCATGGATGCCTTCCCACTGGATGGCATCTTCCACATTCCTTTGCGTCCACCGGATCCTGCCCTGACGGTCCGCTCCCTCTCCGCCCGCCTCGTGGTGGCAGACGGCCCCGAGACCGTGGTCGAGGCCGCCGCCGAGTACGACGCGGTGCAGGGGGTCTTGCGGGTGGTGCCCCTCTTTCCCCTGCAGCCGGGCACGGAGCATTGGCTGGAGGTTCATTGGGAATGGGGGCAGGAACTGGCTCCCGCAGCGGCGGCGCGCGATTTCCAGTCGGTTGCGGGAAGCGGAGGCGCCGTATCGGGAGGCAGCCTGCGGATGGGGGTCCTTTCGGCGTCTGCCAAAAATCCGCCGCCGCCTCCCCTTCTGCCCTGGCAGCGCGTCACTCCACTGGACCTTACGGGGGCCGGCCGGCGGCCTGAAAACGATTCCGGCGGGTTGGCTCCCGGCACGTATGTGACGGACCCCGAAGCGGGCACCTTCCAACTGAAGTTTGTTTCGTGGTTCCGTTCGATCAATCAGGACGCGAAGGATCACCGATTCGAGACCGCGTACCGGGGTGGGGAGAATGTCACGCTGGATCTCCTCGGGATGGAGTCTCCGCCTCCCCCGCAAAAGTTCTCTGTGCTCGGGCCGAACGGGCCTTGCGAAAAAAACGAGTCCCAGACTGGCCCGATCCCCTTCGGGACCGCGTTCCGGTGGGGAACCGAGAACATGGGGTTCTACACCTCGGGCAGCGGGACGGCGCGGAAGTTTGTGGAACTGCTGCAAGCGCCGGAAGTGGCCCTCAAGCGGGACTTTTATCTGTTCGCGAAGGCTTCGGCGCCCTTGGAGGTGGTTTCGACCTATCTCTTGTTTGCGTCGTATCGGATGGCGGAGGAGCCCGATCAGTTGACCCTGTATGGAGTGCGCACCTTGCCTGAGATCGGACCGGCGGTGTTTTCCGGGGGGGCTCCGAGCCCGACTCAGGGGGACGTTGGTTTGCCTCAATGGATCCGGTGGTGTCCGGTGGTGGTCCGAGACGAGGAGGGAGCTCGCGGCCCCAACGGCACGGAATTGATCCTGCCAACGCCGCCTCCTCCCTGGCCGGTCCTCGGAGAGGAACCCGATCAGAGGGCATTGAGTCGCTACTTTTTACGGCCTTTTCCGAAGCGCGGACTGGCCTTCATCAAGGCCGGGCTTCCGGCTCCCGAAATGCCCTGTTTGACCGTGCAGGTTCCGAATGCGCCTGCAGGGTTCCGCTGCCGTTGGCGCCTCAGGGTGCACTACGATCGCAAAAACGGGCAGTCCGAGCGCGCCACGGGCCTCCTCGGTCCTCGCACGCAGCCGGAGGATATCGTGGATATTCCCGGGCGGCCGGATCCTTTGCGGTTCCCTCCCGAATCGGGCGGGCCTCCCTCGAATGTCCCCGGCCGCACCCCTTGGATGGAGGTCAGCGAACCCTGGCGCATCTTTGAGACCATCGAGTGGCGCCGGGAGGTCCAGTCCCGGGGGCTCTTCGGGGGAGAGGCGTTCGTTTACTGCGTCTTGGAAGGGGTGGATGCCGAGATCCTCGTCGCCCATTTCCGCATCGGGGGCGAAAACCCCACCAACGAGCTGGCTCGATCCGTTGTGGAACAGTTCATTCCCGGGGCCGACCCTGCGGGAGATCTCTGGTTCTCCTATGCCATTGCCAAACACGAAACCGCAGAATACCGCTACACCCCCCCAGGCGCCTCCCAACCCTCCTTCTACAACCAATTTCGATCCAATCCCCGAAAAAAGGATATTGGCTATCCTGCATTCAATAATGATGGTGATGATGTTCCCGGAGGCTATGGCATCTTTCAAGTCACCGGCAACGTGGCACTCGCCGAGGCCAATATTCCACGGAACCAGATCTGGAACTGGATGCTCAATGTGGTGGCCGGAGGAAAAATTATCCGGAGCAAAAGCGCCAACGCGGTGAGCTGGCTCAGAAAATATCGAGAAATGGCTCCCCAAAATCCAATCCCAGATCTTCGCGTAAACGGCGTGCTGTTCAGCGAGGACGTTTCGGAAACGGGTTTTCGGCGCACGATATTGGACGCAATGATTCTGAAGGGCTACAACGGGCTTTCAAAGCTCAATTTGAAGCTGGAGAACGATTGGGAGGAAATTCCAGGATTTCTAGTCCGGGATCCCATACGGGGGAATTTCTGTTACTGGGATCCGCAGGCCCGGGGGTGGCACCTGAGCCGATTCAACTGGCCGCATGACTATCCAAGAATTAAACCCTTCAACTACGTGCATTTGGTGTGCGGACAAATGGAGGAAACAAAAGGGAGCGCATCGCGATGAAAAAAAGGATTAAGGGAGTTTTGGGGTTGCTTCTCGGAGGGACGCTTTCGCTTCAGGCGCAGCTGGATTCGGAATTCGTGGGTTTCTTGGAGAGGCAGTTGAAATCCCAGCCCCCGTTTGGAGACGAAAAGTGGGTGGAGACGGGCGGCGGCTACCTGCTCATGGCCGACGCGGATCTGGATCGGGATGGTATTCCGGAACGGCTCTGGAGTGTCACGGGTACGGACTGCTCTCGTGATGTGAATTGGTTTTTTTATTCGAAGGCCCCCTCAGGAAATTGGAAGCCCATGTTTCTCCACGCGACACTGCCCAACGGCAAAAAACGGGTATCCCCTTTCGTGCTCAATTTTATAGACGGTCTCTCGCTGGACGATTCCGGGGGGAAATGCGCCGTGATCCAGACCGCACACGAAAGGGTCGTGGATGGAAAGTACTGGCGGCTGGCCTATGTGCTGGAGAAGGGGAGGGCTCGCCTAGTGGTTAAGGAGGCGGATAGCAATCTTGGTGAACAGGGATTCGAGAATGATATTTCCTTAAGGAAAATTCGAATCGAAGTAAGGGGGATTTTATTGGCTGATTTTTTACGTTATCCCAACACGGAGTGGCGGCGCATTGACTTTTCGAAGGCGAGTTTTCCGAATCGGTGTTTGATTGTGGAGGGGGATATGGAACGGGTGGCGCGCTTGCAGGACTTCACTCCTGAGGTGGCTTTGCGCTGGTTGAAGACGGCCCGCATGGGACGGGAGCCCGAGGGGGATACGTCGGTGTATGATTTGGCGATGGCTCCGGTCTCGGGGGCAAAGCACGTCCCGGCTGTGTCAGAGGAGGCGCCCGCTGGGGAGGGGAGCCCGGGGAAGGAGTTAGCGCACGGAGCGGATCTTCCTCCGCCGGGGGGGCGCCCCGCGGAGCGGACGGATGAACCGCCGGTGTCAGGTGCAGTGCGCGGGGAGGCCTCTCTCGGAGTGGAGCATGGGAGGGCCGAGGCGACCGCGGGAGGGGGGAATGGGTGGGATTGGGGGAGTGTGACGGGGTTTGTGCTCTCGGCGAGCGTGGCGTGTGGCGCGGGATGGGGGCTTTGGAGGCGGAGGTCCGGGGGCACTTGGGGCGGGGCTGGAGCATGAAAAAGCGCGTCCCCAAGGGATGGGGACGCGCTTTTTTTGCGGGAGATCGAGGGGGGTTACCTCAGGGTGTGGAGGAAGGCTTGAATGTCTTCGAGTTCCTGGGGGGTGAGCAGCAGTCCCATGGGAGGCATGGGCGAAACTCCGAGGGATTCGAATCCTTGGGCGAGCACGGCGTTAGGCTCGAGGAGGCTTTGTTTGATGTAGGCGGCGTCCTTGCGGGAGGCGATGCCATCGAGCGCGGGGCCCACGGTGCTGCCCTGTCCTTTCAAGGCATGGCAGAGGACGCAGGCGGCGGCGGGATGGGAGCGGAAGATTTTCTCGCCGCGCGCGACGTCCCCGGGCTGGAGGGACTGGGTGGTGATGGGGAGGAGTTCGACGAGTTTGACGTCATCGAAGAGGGCCTCGCCCGGGCCATGGCGGAGGAGCTGAATAGTGGCGTTGGATTTGGGACCGCTGTTGAAGACTTTTTCGATCTCCATCCAGTCGGAGTTGCGGCTGATTTTGTCGGTGTAGACCTGCCGGGTTCCTTCGTTGAGGCACACGGGGCCGTTTCCGGAGAGGACTTTGACCCAGCCCGAGAGGCGGTACTGCGTGTCGGGCTTGAGGGTGACTTCCGCGAAGAGTCCGGTGTTGGAGGGGGCGGAGGATTTGCTGCGGACGCCTTTCGCTCCGGAGTGGACGACGGTCTTGGAGTCGGTCGGGGTCCAGGTGGCGGATTCGGAGGGGCCGTAATCCCTGCGTTTCCAGCCCTCGGGAAGGCCGTCGGAGGCGAGGGATTCAAAGCTGGGGTTGGGGAGGAGGTTGGGGCCCTCTTTGTACAGTTCGACGCGGTGAATTTTGACGAGTGCCCGCGAGATTTCCGAGAGCCATTCGTCGCTGGAGATTTTGGAATCGGAGGCGAGGCCCTTCACCAGGTTTTGGATTTCCGGGGTGGTGGGAAATTCCCCGAGTTTGACGAGCGCCGCGAGGCGGGTGTGGGGATCGGGGTCGGAGACGACTCCGGTGCCGAAGAACAGGGCGCGGGAGGAGTCGTCGGTCTGGAGGGCGCGAATGGCGTTGCGCCGGAGGCGGGCGTCCTTGGCGTAAAGGGCGGATTGGTGGGTGGCGTGATCCAACTCGTTCAGACCGTGGAGGGCCCAGAGGGCGTGCACGGCGGCGATGGAGCCGTCGTTGGTGGAGACGAATTTGCGGAGGGCGGGTGCCGCGTCCTTTTTTCCTCCCTCGACGAGGAGTCGCTGGGCGGTGAGGCGCCAGTACTGGGTGTGGTGGCCCAGTGCGGCCAGGAGGGCGTCATTGGACGCCTTTTCCAAGGGGGCGGGTGTCGTGGTCTTCGATTGGTTCCAGACGACCCGGTAGATGCGGCCACGGGAGTGGTCGCGCAGATCGTTTTCGTGGGCGCCGCCGGGGCCCGTGGTGCCCTTGAATCCACCGCGTTCCACGGAGGGGGTGGGGTTGTGTTGGATGATGAAGTTCTGCCAGTCGGCGATCCAGATGGCGCCATCGGGTCCGACCTCGGCGTAGACGGGCGAGGTCCATTCATCGGAGCTGGCGAATACGTTCATCCCGTCGAACGCCTTGTACCCGGCGCCATCGGGACGCACGTCCATGAGGGCGACGAGTTTCATGGTCGGTTCGCAGACGAGCGCCTTGCCCTGCATGCGCGGGGGCAGGTTGGCGGAGTACACAAAGGACGAACCGCAGGCGGCCGTGTAGCCGTTGAAGACATCGACCTGACGGAAGTGGGGCGTGATGGCATGCGCTTCCGGGACGGCGTTGATTTTTTTGGCGCTCATGCCGCGCATTCCCGCCGGGAAAAGGCTTTGGGGAATGCCTCCGTAGAAGATGGGGGCCCCGTTGGCGGTGCCTCCGAACTGGTCGCCGGCGTCGTTGTAGCCGTGAGCCCACGTGTTGTTGGAGAATTGGTGGAGGAACTCGAGCTTCGATCCATCGGGGCGGAAGCGATAGGTGCCTTGGCGAAAGTCCACCATCCTGTCTCCGACTTGGCCTTTGAAGCCGGAGTATCCCACGGCGCCGTAGAGCCAGTTGTCGTAGCCGTAGTGGAGATTGCTGGCTTGGGCGTGGGTGTCTCCGATGCCCCACATGCTTCCAAAGATCACCTCCCGAACGTCGGCTTTGTCGTCACCATTGGTGTCCTTGAGGAACACAAAGTGGGGGGGCTGTGCGACCATGAGGCCCCCATTCACAAAGCAGAGCCCGGTGGGAATGTTGAGCCCCTCGGCGAACACGGTGAACTTGTCGGCTTTGCCGTCCCCGTTGGTGTCTTCGCAGATGATGATTTTATCATTTCCCTGCCCCGAAGGATTCACCCCATGGGGGTAGTCGGAGGTGGTGGCGACCCAGCAGCGGCCGCGGGCGTCCCAGGCCATGGCGATGGGTTTGCCGATCTCCGGCGCCTCGGCAAAGAGCTCCAGATGCATATCGGCGGGAACCTGGATGCGCTCCATGGCGCCCTTGGCATGGAAGGGGTGCTGGAATGTGACGGGCTCGGGCCGCTTTTCGTAATTGGCGACCATGGGATGTTTTTCGCGCTTCTCGGGCTCCCGCTGGGCGAGGAACGCCTCCCAATCTTTGCGGGTCTCGGGGCTGAGCGCGTTGAGGATGGCGGTTCGGAGTTGCTCTTGAGTTTGCTCCTTCCGAACCGGCAGCACGCGTTGGGCTTTGCGCAGGGCGTCGAGCGGGGCAGCACTGGCCTCGGGGGCGGTCACGAGAGCCACGTCGTAAAGGGAGGCGAGCTCGGGAGTGAGGAGCGAGGCCGAAGGGTAGTAGTCAAAGTAGATCGCGTCCCGTCCGTGTTCGCGCATGGCGTCATGGAGGGGACCCTTGGCGGACTGCTCGGCTCCGGAGGGGTCGAGGTAGAGGACGCGGACGGGTCGGGGAGCCGCGAAGCTCGGTTGCGGGACGAAGGCAAGGGCGAGGATTCCAAGGGAGAGGGCGGAGAGGTGGCGCATAGAGGGGATGGGAGGGGAAAGCAAACGGTCTGGGCGAGGGGGAAGCCGGAACCTACGCGGCTTGTCCTCGCTTAGGTTAACCGGAATCGATCGGTTTTGATGCGGACGTTTTTTGGTGAAAATCAGACACGAGGGTCTGGGATGCTCTTGGGGGGAGCCGGTTTTGTGTCTGAATCCTAAGGCGGACGCCGTCCGGGGATTCTCTCGAAGCGGATTGCATACCCGATTCGCAGAAAGCATTCCTCCAGTCCTCAGTCCTATGAAACGACGTCTTTTTTCTGTTCTTGGTGTAGTGGCTCTCCATGGCTTGTGCGTGATCTCGGCAGATGCCGCTCCCAAGAGGCTCCTTGTGGTGACGATCACGACGGGGTTCCGGCATGGGCCGGCCATCGAGGCGGCCGAGAAGGTTCTGCCCGAACTCGCAGCCAAGAGTGGCGGGGAATTCGCGTTCGAGTTTCTCAGTGAACCCGGGCCGCGTCCCAGTGTGGGCAAGGCGCCCGAGCGCAAGCCCACGATGAGCGACGCCGAGTGGGCCGCGGTGGATTCGGCCTACAAGGCGGAAGCGGAGAAGGCGAAGGTGGAAGGGGCCGCGTGGGCGGACAAGGTGAAGAGATTGTTTGCCGAAAAAATGAGCGCGGAAGCCCTCAAGAGCTACGACGGGGTGGTGTTTTGCAACACCACGGGGGAACTGCCGCTGCCGGACGCCGCCGCGTTTGGTGATTGGATGAAATCGGGTAAGGCGTTTGTGGGAATGCACGCGGCGACGGACACGCTGAAGGCGATGCCCTCTTATTATGAAATGATCAACGGGTCGTTTGCAGGGCACCCGTGGGGCTCGGGCGGCACGCATCTGTTTGTGAACCACGAGGCGACCCATCCGGTCGTGGCGATGTTCCCTCCGGAGTTTCAGTGGAAAGACGAGATCTATCAGTACAACAACTTCAACCCGGAGGCGGTGCGGGTGCTGCTGAGTCTGGATAGTTCGCGTTCCACGCCGAATGCTCCCTACCACGTGCCGGTTGCATGGGTGCGCGACGTCGGCGCGGGGCGACTTTTCTACACCAATCTCGGACACAATGCCGCGACGTGGACGGATGAGACCTACCAGAAGCATTTGGTGGCCGGTGTGCGCTGGGCGCTGAAACTCGCCGACGGACCCGCCGCCCCCAACCCCGGCGTTTCCGCGGTGACCGCTTTGAAATCGGTGGTGGCCAGTGGAGCGGCACTTCTGAGCAAGGATGCAGCTGCTTTGGAGGCCAAGGCGCAATCCAAGGCGAAGGCCGATCCGCAGTGGGCGCTCCGGATGCGTGCCGAGGCGGATGAGTACCGTCGCCTGCCCAACCCCGATGTGAAGCGGGGGGCGAAGCCCGAGGAGGTGGAAGCGGCGGCTTTGAAGAAACGGGAGCTGCTGGCGAAGCTGCTCGCCGAGATCGAGCGGTAGTTTCGCGTGGCAGCCGCGCGCCGAGGGGGGCCGCTCCGAGCAACCCTCGGCTGAGTGCCGTAAGCCCTCCAGGCTCGGAGCGGGGTTACGCGACGGGGTTAGGCGAGCAGCGCGGGGAGGGTTCCCGTGCTGTCGCCATGCCGCTCGACGGAAATCCCGCAGCCGTGGAGCAGCGTGAGCCACGCGTTGCAGAGGGGAGTGTCCTTTGGGAAGACGAGGTTGTGTCCGAGTTTGATTCCGGACCCGCGCCCGGCGAGGAGGGTGGGGCAGTTGTCGAGGCTATGGCCCGTGCGGATATTGCTGCCGTAGACGACGGTGGTGTGCTCGAAGAGCGAGGTGCCATCGGGCTGTCTGGCGGCCTTGAGCTGGTCGAGGAGATGGGCCAGCAGCTCGCTTTGAGTGGAATCGCGTTTTTGGGAAATCTCGAGGGTCTCGCCCCGGGGCTGGTGGTAATGGCTCATCGTGTGGGAATCCACCTTGATATGAAGGCTGGTGAGGAGCGAACTCACCGGCTGACGGTAGGTTAGCACGCGGGTACTGTCGGTTTGGAGTGCGGCGACCATGAGGTCGTACATGAGCTTGATTTCCTCATATCCCTCGAGACCCGGCTGGGGCTCTGGTACGGAGGCCTCGGGGCGGGGAATACCCAGCCATTTTTCGTCCCGGCTGAGGCGGGTTTCGATATCCCGGATGCCTTGGAAATACTCGTCCAGCTTGGCGTTGTCGGTTTTGCCCAGGGAGCGTTGGAGGTCGCGTGCCTCCTCCATCGCGTGGTCGAGGATGCTGCGCCGCTGGGCGAGGAGCGCCCTTTGCTGTTCGATCGGGGTGGAGTCCTTGGCGAAGAGGGCGTGAAAGGCTTCCACTGGATTCTTGGGCCCGCCGACGGGTTTTCCCCGGGAGTCCCATGACAGGGAGAGTCCCGGGCCGTGTCCGGAGGTGGTCGCGGCGGCACCGCAGTCGAGGGAGAGGGAGTCGAAGCGGCAGTCCCTGCCGAGGTGCGCGGCGGCGACCTGATCGAGGGAGATGGCATTGTGGAAGCTCTGCCCGGGTTCGCCGAATTCGTTGGCGCCGGTGAGCCAGAAGGTGCTGCCGTAGTGGCCGTTGTTGGTGTACCGGTTGGCGAGTCCCTG
>JBEBAG010000024.1:0-4052 GCA_041159065.1 Verrucomicrobiota bacterium
GGTTGCCGGGCGGAGCCTCTGGCCTTTTAACAGGCGGCTGGATTGGCCTCCGGCACAGCGGGAGGCCCTCAAAAGCCTATGCGTATTGTCCTTAAATTTGGCTCGGGGATCTTGGCAACGACCCAGGGCAGCACCCTGGATAAAAAACAGTTCGCTCGATTGAGCCGGGAGGTGGCGGCGCTCGTTGCGGCCGGGCACGAGTGCATTGTGGTTTCCAGCGGGGCGGTCGCGGCGGGACTGGCTGCGCTCGGGTTGAAGGCGCGTCCGGAGGGACTGGCGTTGCGTCAGGCTTGTGCGGCGGTGGGGCAATCCAAGCTCATGCAACTGTACTCGGAGTGTTATGCCCAACACGGGCTTGGGGTTGCCCAATTACTGTTGACGCATGGCGACATAGACAGCCGCACCCGGTGCCAGAATGTGCGCAACACGCTCGAGTGTCTTCTCGCCCAGAAACGGGTGGTGCCCATCATCAACGAGAACGACTCGGTCGCCACCGAGGAGCTGAAATTTGGAGACAACGACCGGCTTTCTGCCGAAGTGGCCATGCTGGTGCAGGCCGACCTGCTCATTTTGCTTACCAGCGTGGAGGGACTGCTGGATGCCCGAGGAAATCGGATTCCCGAGGTGCGCGACATGGCCTCGGTGACGGGGCTTGCCCGGGAGGACAAGGGGCGTCTCTCGGTCGGGGGCATGGTTTCCAAGCTCCAGGCGGTCGGGTTGGCCGTGGAGGCGGGAATTCCGACGGTGATTGCCAGCGGGCGCAAGGCGGGGCGAATTGCAGCGGTGGTTGCGGGGCGCGATGCGGGAACCCGCTTTCCTGTGGGGCGGGTATAGTCCAGAATCGGAGGGATGATGAGGAGCCATGAATTGAAGGGTGGGGATCACGCCGAGGAAGGGATGGAAGGGGGCCGCGGGCCTGCGGAAGGCCGCGGAGAATCAGGGTCCGCCGAGCGCCCTCCGGTGGCCGTGGGGGAGGCGGTTCGGGCGCTGGGAAGGCGCGCGCGCGTGGCGGGTCGGCTGCTGGCGCGATGCAGTGCTGCGCAACGCGACGCGGGACTGCTCGCGATGGCGGATGCTTTGATTGGGGCGTCTCCCGCCATTTTGCGGGCGAACGCGCTGGATGTGGAGGCGGCCCGGGCGCGGGGGCTTTCTGCGGCGATGCTGGATCGTTTGACGCTCACGGAAGGCCGGGTCGCGGCCATGGCCGAGGGCATTCGGCGCGTGGCGTCGCTTCCGGACCCGGTGGGGGAGGTGCTCCGCGAGTGGACCGCCGAGAGCGGGGTGCAGATCCGCAAGGTGCGGGTTCCGATTGGCGTGATTGGGATCATTTACGAGTCGCGTCCCAACGTGACGAGCGATGCGGCGGTGCTTTGCACCAAAACGGGAAACGCGACGATTCTCCGCGGGGGATCCGAGTCGCTTCATTCGAACGTGGCGATAGCGGCCGCGCTATCGGCGGGCTGCGCGGCGGCCGGGCTGCCGGAGGACTCCATCCTGCTCATTCCCTTCACGGATCGGGAGGCGGTGCGGGCCCTGTGTGAGATGGATGAATTTTTGGATCTGCTGATTCCCCGTGGGGGAAAAGGCCTGATTGAGACGGTGGTGGCCCATGCGCGGATGCCCGTGATCAAGCACTACGATGGGGTGTGCGCTTTTTACGTGGACGCCAAGGGGGATATGGCGATGGCGGAGGCGCTGGTGCTGAATGCGAAATGCCAGCGGCCGGGAGTTTGCAACGCCATTGAAACGGTGCTGGTGCACCAGGACCGGGTACGGGAGTTCCAGCGGGTGGTGGGCCGGGCGCTCGTGGAGCGCGGCGTGGAGGTGCGCTGCGATGCAGCCGCCTTGAGCGCTTCCGAGGCGGTTGCCCTGCCGGATTCTGTGGCCCGGGGGCGTTTTGTGCCGGCCACCGAGGCGGATTTCCGCACCGAGTTTTTGGATCTCATCCTTGCCGTGAAAACCGTGGACGGGTTGGAAGCCGCAATCGCCCACATTGAGGCGCACGGTTCCCACCACAGTGATGGGATCATCACCGAGGATCCGGTGGCTGCGGAACGCTTTCTGCAAGAGGTCGATTCGGCCACCGTCTACTGGAACGCCTCCACCCGCTTTACCGATGGTGGAGAGTTCGGTTTTGGCGCGGAGATTGGCATTTCGACAGACAAGCTCCACGCCCGCGGACCGATGGGTTTGGAGGAATTGACCACCTACAAGTACCAGATCCGGGGCCATGGGGAGGTGCGGCGTTAAGGGCCAGAAATCGAAGCCCGCACGGTGCGGGCCGGTGTGCATCCCGGGAAATACCCAAATGATGGAAATGATGTTCAAGACTGTGTGGAAAAGGATTCCCGGCGCGGTGCTGTCCTTGGCGGTGGTGCTTTCCTTCGGGGCGTGCTCGGAGTTGTCCTCGCTGCGTCCGGCCGGAGCGCGCTCGAGTGGGGCTTCGCGGGGGGAGCGTGGGCCGGTGGATGGGCGCTTCCATCCGGCGGAGGGCGGCTTGGATGAGGTTCGGATTCAGCTGTTGGAAGCGGTGATTACGCGGGATCGGGAGGCCATTTCTCGGCTGCTGACCCCGGATTTTCTCTGGCGGGAGGACGAGTCGCCGTTGGAGGAAAGTCCCTTTTCGTTCTGGGACCGGCACCAGCTGTGGGGGGAGCTGCAGAAGTTGATTGGAGCGAAGGTGGCGAAGGTGGAGTTGATTCGGATTGCTCCGCGGGAGGCGATGAACCCGAACTATCTTGGGGGCCGGTTGGCTTGGCGTCAGGTCGGAGGCGAGTGGCGTTTGGCCTCGTATTTCCCCGGGTTGATTCCGCTGCGCTAAGGGGCGAGGGACTGGACTGCGCGCTTGTCATGCGGCGCTTGGGAGGAATGGATGGAGGGATGGTTGAGATTGGAAGACGCAACACGCTGATGGTTTTGAAGACGGCTCCACAGGGGCTGTATTTGAAGGGCGAGGAGTTGGGGGAGATTCTCATTCCCAACCGGTATGTTCCGGAGGGGATCGAACCGGGCGACACGCTTGATGTGTTTGTGTACCGGGACTCGGAGGACCGCTTGGTGGCCACCACGGAGGAACCCTATGCCTGGGTCGGGGAATTTGGCCTGTTTGAGGTCGTGAGTGTGACTCCGGGAATTGGGGCGTTTCTGGACTGGGGGTTGGCGAAGGATTTGTTGCTTCCGCTGCGCGAGCAGGCTCGCCGCGTGCGCGCGGGGGAGTGGGTGATCGCCGCCGTATGCCTGGACCCGCACACGAACCGGATCGTGGCGAGCACCCGCCTCAATCGGCACCTCAACCGGGAGCCTGCTTCCTACGCCGAGGGGCAGTCCGTGCGCTGTCTGGTGGCGGAGGAGACGGACTTGGGATTCAAGGCCATCGTGGAGAATGCCCACTGGGGGTTGTTTTACCGGTCGGAAATGCCGCAGGGCATGGAGAAGGGCGACTTGGTTGAGGCCTTTGTGCGGAGGGTGCGGGAGGACGGCAAGTTGGACTTGGGGTTGGATCCGGCGGGGTATGCCCGGGTGGGGCCGCTCGCAATGCAGATTGCGGCGGCGATTCAGCAGGCCGGGGGGCGCATCGAATTGGATGATCGAAGCAGTCCCGAGGCGATTCGGGCGGCTTTTTCGACGAGCAAAAAGGCATTCAAGCAGGCCTTGGGGGCCCTGCTGAAAGGGGGGCGCATCCGCTTTCTCAACGGCGGGACCGAGTGGGTCCGCTGACGCTCCGCGGATCCGTCCGGTGGTTGTCGGTCCCTTCTCGGGACCGGCGCTTTCCTCCTCTCAATCCTCTTGCATGCGCTGGTGGATCCCTCAGAATGAGGGATTCGCCCCCCATTCCACAGCGAACCTTCCTCTGCTCCGCCCCCGTCCCCATGAAGTTTCCCCTCCTTTTTCTGTGTTCGATGCTTCCTTTCCTGGTGCTCTTTTCGGTCGCGAGGGAGCCCGAGGCGGGTTCTGGGGGAAATGTGGCCGCGACAACGCTGGAGGAGGTGGTTGTTACGGGGAAGCGTTCGGATCTCCTGGGTATCGCGCCTGCGGCTTCGGAGGGGACGGCG
>JBEBAG010000025.1:0-23797 GCA_041159065.1 Verrucomicrobiota bacterium
AATGGTCGGGGCGATAGGATTCGAACCTACGACCTCCTGGTCCCAAACCAGGCGCTCTACCAAGCTAAGCTACACCCCGATGTTGGCGTCTGCGTGGCGCGGGCGAACTCCCCAGCCGGGAAGTCTCAGCCTGCCGCCTTGCAACGAACAACGAGGGAAAGATAGCCGGCATCCCGCGAAGGGCAAGACAAGTCCGCCCCACCCGCCCTACGCCTGGGCCGGTTGCCACACAAACTCGACGGGCTTCTCCACCTCCGGATGCAAACTCGCGTGCACCGGACAGCTCACAGCGGCCTGCTCCAGCAAAGCCCGCTTCGGGTGATCCGCCCCCAAGGGCACCACGATCCGCGTCGTCAGCCGCGCAATGCGCCGAACCGGCGCCTGCGCCATTTCCTTCTCCACCGAAATGCGCATCCCGCGCAGTTCGATTCCATGCCGCTGCGCCACGATGCCCATGATGGTCGCCATACAGCTCCCCAAGGCCGTGGCCACCAGATCCGTGGGAGAAAACGCCTCGCCTCGCCCGTGGTTGTCCACGGGAGCATCAGTCCCCACCCGGCTTTGGGAAGGTTCATGCACCGCTTCGCAATGAAGTTCCCCCTGATATTCAATTTCAACGCGCACCATAGCCCCTCTTCCAAACCTCAAATCGACTCAAACGTCAAAGCTCACCCCGTTCCTCGGCCCCCTTCCCCACCGAGAGCCCCACCGTTAGCCCAACAGATCCCGCACCACGTCCCCGTGGACATCCGTCAGGCGATAATCCCGCCCGTCGTGACGGAAGGTGAGCCGCTCATGATCCATCCCCAGTTGATGCAGCAGCGTCGCGTGCAAATCGTGCATGTGCACCTTGTCCTCCACCGCGTAGTGCCCAAAGGGATCCGTCGCTCCATAGGCGAATCCCGGACGAAAACCGCCGCCAGCCAGCCACATGGTGAATCCCGAGGGATTGTGGTCACGGCCCGTGCCCGCGTTCTCCGCGTAGGGGGTGCGGCCGAATTCGCCGCCCCACCACACGATGGTGTCCTCGAGAAGCCCGCGCTCGGCAAGATCCTGCAAAAGCCCGGCAATCGGTTTGTCCACCGCGGAGGCGTGCACGGCGTGCTTGGGCATATCGCTGTGCTGATCCCATGCGGGATTGCTGGAGCTGCTCGTGTTGTAGTTCACCTGCACAAAGCGCACTCCCGACTCACTGAGCTGCCTGGCCATCAGACACTTTCGTCCAAAGTCGTCCGTGGCATCGGTTCCAATGCCGTACTGCTCGAGCGTCTTGGGGGTTTCCCGGCTGAGGTCGACAACCCCCGGCGCGTGCGTCTGCATCCGCCACGCCAGCTCGTAGCTCTCCATCAACGCATCCAGCTCCGGATCCCCCGGCCTGAGACGGCGCTGCTCCTCATTCAGCGCCTGCTGCAGCTCAAACTGCCTCCGGGCGTCTTTCCCTCCGCGGCCCGAGACGATGTTTCGAAAAATCATTTTTTGGGATGGCATCCCAGCCACCCCCATCGCCGTCCCCTGGTACCTCGCGGGAAGAAACGCATTTCCATAGTTGCGCGGTCCTCCGTTCCCGAGCGATGGACCGATACTCACAAAGCCGGGCACATTCTGATTCTCGGTGCCCAGCCCGTACAGCAACCAAGAGCCCATCGAGGGACGGATGAAATTCGCCGCACCGGTATGCAGAAAAAGCGTCGCTGGACCATGCGCCACCCCCTCGGTGTGCATTGAGCGGATCACGCACAGCTTGTCCATGTGCCCGGCAATCTGGGGAAACAAATCCGATGCCCACAAACCGCTCTGACCGTGCTGCCGAAACCTCCAAAGCGACTTCATCGCCCGTCTCTTTTTCGCGTCCTTCACTCCACGCTGAATGGCGCGCAAATCAGCAAATTCGAGCATTTTGCCGTCCTGCTTCTCCAGCTCGGGCTTGAAATCAAAGCTGTCCACCTGACTCACCCCGCCTGCCATGAACAGAAAAATAATGCGCTTGGCCTTCGGCGCAAAGTGCGGCCCCTGGGGAAATGAGCTTGCGGCGGAAGCCCTCGCATGGGGCGCACTCGCAAGCCCGGCGAGAGCGAGGTAGCCAAAGCCGCAGCCGATTTGCTGCAGGACGGAACGGCGGGAGAGGGGAGACGGGTTCATCATTCGAAATCGGGGGCTAGTTCAAAAACCGAAAATCCGCAGAGCCAAATAGCGACTGGTAAATCCGAGACCACGCTTCCCTCTGCGCCTCCTCACCTGATTCAGCCTCGGCGAGGTGGCGGGCGCAAACCGAGGCCTCTCCCGCAGTCGGTGCTCTTCCAAGGCAACGCACGAAGGCCAGCCGAACGCGCCCCGTTTGGGTTCCCGCAACCAAAGGCTCGTTCCGTGCCGCGCGGCGAGCCTGCTCAAGCACGAAGGGATGGTTCAGGAAAAACAGAGCCTGCGGAGCAACGTTGCTCGCGTAACGCTGCCCCTGCGAGGTGTTGGTATCCCCAAAATCAAAGGTGGCAAACAGCTCCAAACGATTGTTCCGAAACGCCGGCGTGTACACGCTGCGCCGCACATCCCGAAACACGTACTCAAACTCCACGCGCGAGGCCTCCCCAGAGAGCGGATCCGCCGCATTCGCCCCCTCAATGTTGGGCCCGCCAACCCTCGAATCCAGAAGCCCGCTCACCGCGAGCATGCCGTCCCGAATCTGCTCCGCATCCAGACGCCTCCGGTTGGCCCGCCCAAACCAGCGGTTCTCCGGGTCCCGCTCCACCGCCCCCGGTTCCCCCACCGATCCAAGCCAGACGCGCGAGCGCACGATTTGGCGAATGAGCGCCTTGGTGCTCCACTGGTGCTCGACGAAATACTGCGCCAGATAGTCGAGCAGTTCCGGATGCGAGGGGGCCTCCCCCGTCGTCGCGAAGTTGTCCACCGTCCGCACCAGCCCCGTTCCAAACATCCAGGCCCACACTCGGTTCACATACACCCGAGCCGTCAGTGGATTCTCCGCGCTGGCAAGCCAGTCCGCCAAAGCCATCCGACCGCTCTGTTTCAAATCAAATCGGCCCTCCCCCGAATCCCCCAGGACCCGCAAAAATCCGCGAGCCACCTTCGCTCCACGCTGATTCACCTCGCCGCGAATCCGAATGTGCGTGTCCTCAATTTGATCCTCCTCGCGCACGCTCATGACCGCCGGACGCTTCTCCTGCCGGGCCTTTTGCGCGGCGAGTGCGGCCTCGTCCGCCTTGATCTCCGCGGTCAGCGCCGCGATCGCGTCCTGCGGATGGGCCTTCCGTGCTTTCCCGGCCTGCCTGTCCTCCACCACATCGCTGCTTCCCTCGGGGAGAAACTGCAAGGCATCCACGCACACAAACCCCTCCGTGCCCTCGTTGGAGATAATCACATACCCTTCGCCCGAAGATTCGAACTCGTACACTCCGAGCGATACAAAGCGCCCCTCGATGGGCGGAACGACCGATTGATCCACGTACACGGTCGTGTCCCCCTTGGAGTGAAAGATATGCACCGGAACCCGCTTCGCGCGGTCGGACAGACTCGGGAAACTCAAGCGCACCTCGTAGCGGCCTGAGCGCGGCAGCCTCGGGGTGAACGTGAGCGACTTTGCTCCCTTCTCCTTGTTTTCGTCATGGAGATAGCCCTCCCCAAAATACTGGGAGCAGAACTTCGATCGCTTCCACGGGCCCACTGCCGTCGCGTCGCCATCGTCGAGTGCCACCCCTGCCAACACGCTCAGAGGAAGCGGCACACCCAGCTTGAGCGGTTCCGGCTTCCGACGCCGCTCCCCACCCGCCTCCACCGCGATCCCCGCCTTGGCTTTTTTGAGATCCGCCAGCCGATTTTTCTTCCCCTGAAGCGCTTTCTCCGCGGCCTCAATACGCGTCTGCTGCGCGTCAATCCGTGCGGCACTCTCCTCGTCCACGGGAAGATCCGTGAGAATCCAGCTCGCCACGTTGGCCTCGTAACTCGAGAGCGTCCGCGTGGACGCGAAGATTCCCGCCAGGGCGTAATAGTCCCGCTGCGGGATGGGGTCGAACTTGTGGTCATGGCAGCGGGCGCAGCCGATGGTCTGTCCGAGAATCCCTTTCCCAATCGTATCCAACTGCTCATCAATCACATCGAATCGGAGTTTCTGCTTGTCCTGCTCCTCGTAAATGGTGGGTCCGAGCGCAAGAAACCCGGTGGCGGTCAACTGGCGGGCACGCAGCTCCGGGGTCGGCGCCGGAAGGAGATCCCCCGCCACCTGCTCGCGCAGGAACTGGTCGAAAGGCCGGTCCTGATTAAAGGCCTCGATCACATAATCCCGGTAGCGCCACGCATCCTTGAAGAGCAGGGTTCGCCCCCCCCCGCTGGACTCTGCAAAGCGGGCGACGTCCAGCCAGTGACGCCCCCACGTCTCTCCGAATTGCGGACTGCTCAGGAGCGAATCGGCGAAGGCTTCCGCTGCCTTGGCGAGGCCCTCCGCAGCCCCCTGGCGCTCCAGCTCCTGGATCTGCTCGGGCGTCGGAGGCAGCCCGGTGAGAACCAACGCGAGACGCCGGGTCAACTCCGCCGGCGATGCGAGAGGGGAAGGCTCCACCCCCTTCTCTTCCAGCTTTGCCAGGATGAAGCGGTCGATGTCCGTCAGGGCCCAATCGTTCCTTCGCACCGGAGGCACCTGCACCGGTTGGCGCGGCGCGTAGGACCAGAACCGGCGGCCCTCCTCCAAACTCATGGCCTTGGATTTGGCCGCCACCCCCTCGGCTGCGGCACTCCGAGGATCCGGCGCTCCCATCGCAACCCACTCCTCGAGAACCCCAATTTCCGCAGACGAAAGCTTCTTCTTTGGGGGCATCTGCAGCTCCTTTTCCGCCCAATGCACAGCGCTGATCAGAAGGCTGTTCCCGGCATCCCCGGGCACAATGGCGGGCCCCGTATCTCCGCCCTTCATCCACCCGGCTTTGCTGTCGAGATCGAGGCCCCCCTTGATCTTCTTCCGGGCGCTGTGGCACTCGGCGCACCGCGCCTCCAAAATGGGCCGGACCTTTTTCTCAAAAAACTCCATCCCCTGCGCATTCGACTCAGGAAGGGAGCCCCCTTGAGCCCTGAGGGCGGGTAGCACCAAACACACAAACAGAAGGAAAGCGGGGATGCTTTTCATGGGGGTTTTCGAGCGAAGAAGTCCCTTAAGAGCATTTTTTGGACACGATTTCCGTTCCGCGAATTTTTTTTTGAACCACCCCAGGGCCGGCCGGGGCGCGTTTCCGATTGCCCGAGGGGAAAATTGCCTCTCCCTTTGCGGGATGTCTTTTGAGCTGGCGTCCGAATTTCATCCCCGGGGAGACCAGGCCCAGGCCATCGCAAAGCTCACGCGCTCCCTGCGGGCGGGAAACCGTCACCAGACGCTGCTCGGGGTGACGGGTTCGGGAAAGACCTTCACGGCGGCAAATGTGGTGAGGGAGTTGCAACGCCCCACGCTGGTGATTTCGCACAACAAGACCCTCGCCGCGCAACTCTACTCCGAGTTCAAACAGTTCTTCCCCAAAAACGCCGTCGAATACTTCGTCTCGTACTTCGACTACTACCAACCCGAGGCGTACATCCCGACCTCCGACACCTACATCGAGAAGGACTCCTCGATTAACGAGGAGATCGAACGCCTGCGCCTCTCGGCCACCTCGTCCCTCCTCACCCGACGAGACGTGATTGTGGTCGCCTCCGTATCCTGCATCTACGGCCTGGCATCCCCCACCGACTTCCTGGAGATGCTGCTCACCCTCAAGGTCGGGCAGTCCCTTTCCCGCGACGAACTGCTCGCGCGCCTCGTGGAGATGCTCTTTGAACGCAACGATATCGAGTTCGGTCGCGGCCGCTTCCGGGTGCGCGGCGACACCGTCGAGGTGCAGGCCGGCTCGGAGGACGAGGAGGCTTTCCGCATCGAATTTTTTGGAGACGAAATCGACCGGCTTTCCCGCTTCGATCCCCTGACCGGCCACGCCTTCGAACAACTCACCCTGCTCACGCTCTTTCCCGCGAAACAGTTCGTCACCCCGCACGACAAGCTCCGAACCGCCATGGTCTCCATCCGCGAAGAACTCGAGGATCGCATCCGGCATTTCGAACAACACGGAAAGCTCCTCGAAGCCCAGCGCCTGCGGATGCGCACCGAATACGACCTCGAGATGATGCAGGAAATGGGCTTCTGCAGCGGAATCGAAAACTATTCCCGCCACCTCAGCGGCCGCCCTCCGGGCTCGCGTCCCTACACCCTGCTCGACTTCTTTCCCAAGGACTTTCTCCTCGTCATCGACGAGTCCCACGCGACCCTCCCTCAAATTGGCGGAATGTATGAGGGCGATCGCGTCCGCAAAACCACGCTCGTCGAACACGGTTTCCGCCTCCCCAGCGCCCTCGACAACCGCCCGCTCAACTTTGCCGAGTTCATGGAAATGACCGGCCAAACTCTCTACATCAGCGCGACTCCCGCCGACTTCGAGCTGCGCAACTCGATCGTCGGAAACACCACCTACCTGCCCTCTCCCAAGGCCGGCTCCCCGGAGGCCGCCTCAAAATCAACCCCGCGCCTCTCCCGCACCGACGCCCCCGTCGAGGCTTTCGATGTTCTCACCCCCAACGCCCCGCTCGTGGTGGAACAGATCATCCGCCCCACCGGACTGCTCGATCCCAAAATCACCATCCGCCCGCTCCGCGACCAAATCGACGAGTCCATGGAACTCTGCCGGCAGCGCGTGGAAAAGAATGAGCGGGTGCTCATCACGACCCTCACCAAACGCACCGCCGAGGATCTCTCCGAGTACCTCAAAGACCTCGGCCTCCGGGTTCGCTACCTGCACAGCGACGTGGATACCATTGAGCGAGTCGAAATCCTGCGGGGACTGCGGGCCGGCGAATTCGACATCCTCGTCGGCATCAATCTGCTCCGCGAAGGACTGGATCTGCCGGAAGTCTCCCTCGTGTGCATTCTCGACGCGGACAAGGAAGGCTACCTGCGCTCACAAACCTCCCTCATTCAGACTGCGGGCCGCGCCGCACGCCACGCCCATGGAGAGGTCTACCTCTTCGCGGATACCATGACGCGAAGCATCGAGGCCCTCCTCGCGATCACCGAGTACCGGCGCTCGCGGCAGATGGCCTACAACGAAAAGCACGGCATCACCCCGCAGAGCGTCAAACGCGCGATCCAAGAAAGCCTCCACACCATCCTCACGAGCAAGCTAGTGGAGTCGTCCGTGATCCAATCCGGCGGAGGCAACTTCTCCATCACCGAAACCCTCCGCGAGCTCACCGAGGAAATGCTCGCGGCATCCGCCGCCCTCGAATTTGAAAAGGCGGCGCTCCTGCGCGACCAGATCCAAGAGCTCAAGGCCGGCTCGGGGCTTGCGAAAATCGAGCCTGCCGCGCCGCGCGCGTCCCGGTTCTCCAAGGGCGGTTCCGGATCTTCCAAAGGCGGGGCTTCCAAAAAAACGAAGAACCCCCGGAGCCGTTGAGCATCCGAGGGTCTGTTAAAAAAATCCGCTCCCTGCGCGGAGCCTCCCGGCTTCGGGGCTAGATCAGCAGGAGCGAGGGATTCTCCAGCAACCGCTTGATCTCGGCGAGGTACTGGGCGGCCACCGCACCGTCCACCACGCGATGATCGGCACTCACGCCGACCGCAAGGCGCTGACCCGCCACAATCGTGTCGCCGGGTCCGACCACCGGCTTCTTCACAATCGCCCCAACGCTCACAATCACGGCCTGCGGGGGATTGATGATCGCATCGAAAAATTCCACGCCAAACGCCCCAAGATTCGAAACCGTGATCGTTCCCCCTTGGAAATCATCCGGCTTGAGCTTCTTGCCGCGCGCGCGACCCGCCAGTTCTTTGACCGCTTCGCTAATGGCTGACAGCGACTTCTTCTGCGCGTCGCGCACCACCGGCGTCACCAACCCGTCCTCCACCGCCACGGCCACCGAGAGGTTCACCGAGCCAAACTGCACGATCGAATCCCCGGCGAACGAGGCGTTCACCGCCGGCACGCGAACCGCAGCCGCCACCACCGCCTTCAGCACAAAATCGTTCACCGTCAGCTTGAAACCCGAGTCCTTGTCCCCCCCCGCATTGAGGTCCGCACGCATCTTCATCATCGGCGCGGCATCCACCTCGAGATGCAGATAAAAATGCGGGATCTGCGTTTTGCTCGCCAGCAGCCGCTCCGCAATCACCCGGCGCATCCCGCTCAGCGCAATCACTTGGTCCCCCGCCCCCGCCGCCGGTGCCGCAATCGGCGCAGCCTTCGAAGCAGCAGCCGCCGCAGTCCCCCCCGCACCAGCTCCGGCCGACACCACGTCCTTGGCCACGATCCGGCCGCCAGGCCCCGTTCCGGTGAGCGCTCCCAGATTCACCCCACGCTCCGCGGCGATTTTGCGCGCGAGCGGCGAGCTTTTCACACGGCCCCCGGACTGGGGTGCGCCGGAGGCTGCCTTCGCCGAAGCTGCCGAAGCCGCAACCGGAGCAACGGTCGCAGGAGAAGCCGCCACCGCGGCTGCCGCGGGAGCCGCCGTCTTCGCAGCAGCCGCCTGGGGAGCAGCAGGCAAAGAACCAGGCGCCGGAGCCGATTCCCCCTTGCCCAGGAGCACTGCGATGGGCGCTCCAATTGGAACCTTCTCCCCCGCCTTGACCAAAAACTCATGCAGCACCCCGGAGCTGAAGCTCTCAATCTCCATGGTCGCCTTATCCGTCTCCACATCCGCGACCACATCCCCCGTGCTCACCTTGTCCCCGAGATTTTTCCGCCACTTGAGGAGGGTGCCCTCCGTCATGGTGTCTGCGAGCTTGGGCATTTCAATGTACGTGGCCATGGGAATGGATTTCTGAAAGTGGGGTCGAGTCTTCCGTTTAGCGTTTCAGGGAGGAAGGGGAAAACTTTTTTAACCCCGCCCCCATTCCAACGGGGGAAGTTTCCCTTGGCGGAAAGCGCCCCGCCCCTACCCTCCCGCCCATGATTGGACGACAGGTCTTCTACGAGGGCAAGGTGCAGGGGGTTGGCTTTCGCTACTCCACCAAACAGCTCGCCACGGGTTTCGAAGTGACCGGGTGGGTGCGCAATCTGCCCGATGGACGGGTGGAACTTCAGGTCATGGGCGAGCCCCCCGAGGTGGAAGACTTCCTTCAGGCCATCGCGGAAAGCCACCTCAAGGGACACATCAAAAGGACCGAATCCCACCCGATCGCGGCGTTCGTCGCGCGCGGGTTCGAAATCCGTCCCTGAAACCCGCCGCCGGGATCCCGGAAGCCCGCAGGCGGAACGCAGGGCGGATGGTTGCATCCCCGAGCCGTCCGCATACACTCACCGCTTTGTCTGCGCCTGATCCACTCCTCTTTCTCCACCGATTTCGCTCCTTCATGAAAGCCATCGCCACGATCGCGGCCCTCCTTTGCAGCGCCACCCTGTCCTTCGCACAGGGAGGTGCCGCCTCACCTCAAAAACCGCCCGCGGGCGCTTCCGCACTCGCAGCCCCCTCCACCCAGCGCTCCCAAGCAGCCGCGGCGCCATCCGCTCCCAACACCCCAAACGCGCCGAAAGCCGACGCCACTCGGCAGCCCGAGCCACTCGAGACGGCCGAGGAAGGAATGAACCTCCTCTCCCTGCTCAAAAAAGGAGGCTGGGCCATGATCCCCCTCGGCGGCCTCTCCGTCATCACCCTGATGCTGATCATTGGGTACACCATCACCCTCCGCCACGGAGCAATCGCCTCCCGACAATACGTCAGCACTATCGAAGTGCTCATTCGCAAGAAGGATTACCTCGGCGTCCTCGCCGTCTCCAACCGCCACGGAGAGGCCCTCGCCCGCGTCGTTCAACGCACGCTCGACTTCGCCACCAAAAACCCGGGCGCCCCCTTCGAAAGTCTCCGCGAGGTGGCCGAGGCCGAGGGCAGCGCCCAAGCGTCCAGCATGCTCCACCGCGTCGCCTACCTCGCCGATATCGGGATCCTCGCCCCGATGGTGGGACTCTTCGGCACCGTGCTTGGTTTGATCCAATCCTTCAGCTCGATCGGGAAAGGCAGCGCCTCGCTCGGGCGCGACGTGATGCTGGCCAGCGGCGTCTCCGAGGCTCTCATCGCCACCGCCTCCGGCCTCGTCCTCGCCGTGCTCTCCGCCGCATTCTACGCCATTTTCCGCAACCGGGCTCAGGCGCTCGTTTCGGAACTCGAGGGCGTTTCCAGCACATTCCTTGGACTCATGGCCACGAGCTACCAGCGCCGCCGCGAGCCCAGTCGGGCCGACGATGAATTCTAAGCGCACCGAAGCCTCCCCTCTGCTCCTCGCTCCATGAAACTCCGAAAGCGCCAAGAACCGGCAACCGTCGCCTTCCAAATCGCCCCGATGGTGGACATCCTTCTGGTGCTCCTGTGCTTTTTCGTCATTACCTGGAGCCTCGCCCGGAAAGAGAACGAACTCGATGTGCGCCTCCCCGCCGCGGATGCCTCCCACGAGAGCAACCCCGTCATCAACCAAGCCGTGCTCAACGTGAAAGCGGACGGCACCGTGATATTCGACCGCAAACCCATCTCCCAAAGCGCATTGCTCGAACGCCTCATGGACCTTGCGGCCATCTCCCCGGACTACGCCATCATCCTGCGGGGGGATGTGGAGACGAGCTTCGACAACATCATGAGGGTCCTCAACACCTGCCAAAAAGCGAAGATCTGGAACATCTCCTTCTCGGCTCTGAACGGCGCACCCGCGCAACCCTGAACACGCCATGAAACTCGGCATTCTGGCTGGACTCACCCTCGCCGGGATGGCCCACGCCGCGCCTCCGCCCCGGGCCGTCCCCCTCCCCAAACCCGAGGAACCTCCGCCCCAGCGCGCCATTCCCGTCACTCCCAGCGCCCCGCCTTCCACGGCTCCCGAACCCGCACCCGCGGTTCCCGGCTTTCGAGGGGACGCCGCCCTCCCCTCCCCCGCGCCCAACAGCGCAGCCCCCGCAGCCTCGCCCACCGCCCCGCGCCCTCCGTCTGCGACTCCCTCTCCGGTCCCCGGCGCGCCCAAGCCCTCGAGCCCCGGGGTTGTCTCCGAGGAGGATGTGCCATTTGAAGCCGCCTACGCCCACTACGCCCGGGAAAACTGGGAGAAGGCGTCGCAGTTGTACAAAAGCTTCGTCGACCAATACCCCAACAGCCCCAGAGTTGGAGAGGCGTTTTTCTTCTTGGCCGAAGCGCATCGCAAACAGGGGAATTCCAACTCCGCAAAGCTTTTCTATTCCAAGCAGCTCGCCTCGGCGGATCCCGGCCCCAACGCCGCCATCGGGGCCTACACCCTGGCCCAACTCGAATACGACGCCACAGACTACCCCAACGCCCTCGTCCACTACCGCAAAGCCGCCCAACTTATCGTCGATCCTTCGGCCCGGCGCAGAGCTGAGTATTTCTCCGCCCGCTGCCTCCAGTTCCTCGAGAAAAAGTCCGAAGCACGGGCCGCTTTCCAACCCCTCGCCGATGCCCCCGAGGAACATCCTTTCCAGGAACGCAGCCAGTACGAACTCGCCGCACTCCTGCTCGAGGCCGCGAAAAACACGGAAGCCCTCCCCCGCTTCGCCGCCCTCGCGAAGTCCGCCAAGACTCCCGAAATCCGGGCCGAGGCCATCTCCCAAACCGCCCTGCTGCACGCCGCCTTGGAACGGCACAAGGAGGCCCTCCCCCTCCTCGAAGCCGCGCTCAAAACCCCGGGAACCGAAGGCCGCCATACCGAGCTGCGTCTCCAACTGCTCTTCAGCCACTCCAATCTCGGCAATCACGCCAAGGTCACCGAGCTCTTCCCAGCGCTCGAGTCCCAAATCCCCGCCTCCCTGCTGCCCGACACCCTCGGCCTCGTCGTCGTCGCCCATCTCGGACTCAAACAGCACAAGGAGGCCCTCCCCCTCCTCGATAAACTCCTCTCCGCGGCTCCCGACTTCCTCTTCAAGTCCAGGGACTCGAAAAATGACCGGAGCGCCCGGTACGAGCGGCTGGCATGCCTCTACAACCTCCAGTCCCCCGGGATTCCCGCAGAAATCGACGCCTTCCTCGCCCTCAACCCGATTCCACAGGAACGCAACAACGCCCTGCTGATGCGCGCCCAACTCCTCCAGGAAAAGGGCGACCACCCTCGCGCTGCGGAAACCTACGCCCTCGTCGCCAAATCCAAGGACCTCGATCCCAAACGCCGTACCATCGCCCTCAAGCAATGGTACAAATCGGCCTCGGAAGCCCAAAACAGTGCTCAAATCCTCGAGTGCACCTCCCTCTTCCTCGCCAGTGACCCCGACGATGAATGGGCCCCCATCCTCCGCCTCGCCCGAGCCGAAACCCACTACCAGCTCAAAAATTTTCCCGAGGCCGAAAAGGACTTCCGTCTCCTCGTTCAAAAACATCCCAAGTTCGAAGACCGCCAGAACGCACTCTACCGCCTCGCGTGGATCCGAAGCTCGCTGAAGGACGCCAAGGGCCAGTGCGATTTCTACGAGCAGCTGCTCAAGGAGTATCCCAACTCCCCCTTCAAAGCGGAGGCCCACCACGCGCTCGGCAAAAATGCCTTTGAAACCAAAGACTACGCCAAAGCTTCCCTCCACCTCCTCGAGTCCCGCAAGCTCGACCCCAAGGAATACTTCGAGTCCGACACCCTCGCGCTCATCTACTGCGCCCACCAACTCAATGACCCCGACGCCCTCCTCCAGCGGGTCAAGGAGTTCCCTCCGGAATCCCAACGCCGGCTGCGTCCGGACATCCTTCGCTGGTGCGTTCAACAGTTCCTTGGAAACCAGAAGCCGTCTTCCCACGCCAAAGCCGAACCCCTCCTCTCCCTGATCACCTCCAGCGAGGAAGCGCAGGAATCCGACTGGCTCCAGCTCGCCCAAACCCGGCTTGCACTCGAGCAATTTGAGCAATGCTTTCCGGCCGTCGACGCCTACCTCAAGCTCGCCTCCGCGCCGGGTCCCCGCGCCGAGGGCTTCCTGATTCGCGCTCGGGCGGAGCTGGGCCGAAAGAACCACGAGGCCGCACGCACAAACGTGAACGAAGCCCTCAAACTTCAGGTAAACGGCCGCTACCACAACGAGGGGGTGCTGCTGGTGGGCGACATTTACGCCGCTCAGAACCAGTGGGAGGAAGCCGCCAAAACCTACGCCTCCGGGGCGCTGACCACGGACGACGAAGCGATCACCCCTCTGTTGATGGAAAAGGCCCACAAGGCCTATCTCCAGGCCGGCAACTCCAAGGAGGCCGCCAAATTTCTCAACAAGCTGCAAAGCCGCTACCCTGAATACCATCGGGAACACGTGAAGTGACTCCTTCCCGGGGGGAACGCCCCTCCAGCCGAGCTCGGCCGCATGCTCTCCCGGGGGGCCTCCCGGGTCCATTTTAGAGGGCGTCCCTACCCCCGTCTCCCCCTCCCCTTGCGTAGAACGGAGTGAAAAGGGGGGGCGCAGGACCCGTCCCCGAACCTCATGGAGCGGGAGCAATTCGGGAGCGACAGGGCGATTCGGACCATCGAAACGAGCGAGGCTGGGGAGCTGCAGCGCGGAGCCGCGGAGGCAGGCGAGGCAGCTGGCCGGGGGGGCGCCCCGCTGTTGCCTTGGGCCGTGGGGGCCCTTGCGGGAATCCTGGCCGAGGACGCCCTGCGGGGGCGCCTCCCCCCGGGAGGCGCGGGCTCCGGCGGGGGATTTCTAGGGTGGGGAGGAGAGGGGATGGTCCTCTTGGGGTTCGCCGCGCTTGCGGCGCTCGCCTGCCTTACATCACTCGCCCGCCCCCGGCCGTGGCTCCGGGGAACGGGGTCCTTTCTGGCCTTCGCCGTCCTACACCACGTCTGGGATTCACTCTCCCCCAGCCGGCCCCCAGAGGCCTTTACCCGACCGGGATACTCCCGGGTCACGACGCTGACGGGGATCGTCCGATCGCCGCCGGAGCCGTTGCGGTCCCGGGGGGGGACGGACGGCTGCCGTTTCCGGCTCGAACTGGACGAACCCAGCCTGCCGGAGGCGCTTCCCCCCGGAGCCTCCGTGCTCGCCCTCTGGCAGGGCCCGCCCCCGCAGTCCGGAGACCGGGTCCGGTTGCGCGGGGCCCTGCGCTGCATTGCGCCCCCACGCAACCCGGGCGCCTTCGATCAGGCCCGGCGGATGCGGCGCGAAGGGCTGTGGATGGAGGCCGCCGCCGGGCATCCACGGGATGGCACCCGGCTCGGACGCGCCTCGCCCGGGGACTGGCGGGCGTGGCGGGACGCGGCGGGAGCTCGCGTGGCGGAGGCCGTGCGCCTCCAGCTCCAGCGCGGCATCGAGGGGCGTCTCCAAACCCAGGCACTCCTCTCGAGCATGGTGCTGGGCATCCATGGTGAAGGACTGCAGGAGGCGCGGGAAACCTTTCGGGACACCGGGACCCTGCATCTTTTCGCGGTCAGCGGGCTCAATCTGTCCATGCTCGCGTCCTTTCTGAGCGCGGCGGGACGCGTCCTGTCCCTGAGTCGCCGGATGCTCCCGCTGCTGGTGATTCCGGCGCTCGGGGTCTACGCGTTGGCGTGCGGGCTGGGCGCCTCCTGTTCCCGGGCTTTGATCATGGGCTGCATCGGAGCCGCCGCGCCCTGGGTGGAGCATCCCCCCCACGCCCTCAACAGCCTCTGCGCCGCAGCGCTCATCCTGTGCGCGTGCGATACCAACCACCCCTTCGAGGCCTCCTTCCAGCTCTCCTTCGCCCTCGTGCTTGTTCTCATCTTGGCCGCCCCGCGACTCGCCCGGCTCCTGGCTCGGATTGCCCGGCCCGATGCGCTCCTCCCCCGTCCCCTCTGGAGCGCGTTCCAGCGCGGGCGGGTGGCCCTGTGGAATGCCGCAGCCGCAGGCATCGCCGCCTCCCTCGCCTGCTGGGTCGGGTGCCTCCCCTGGAGCTTCACCCTGTTCCACCAGATCACGCCCGTTTCGCTCCTCGCCAATTTCGTCGCCATCCCCGTTTCCTTTCTCAACCTTTCCCTCGGATTTCTCTCCCTGCTCTGTGCCCCGCTCCCAGCACTGGGCATCCCCATCAACCGCGCCAACGCCACCGCCGCAGAAACCCTCCTGCATTTCCTCCAATGGGCCGCAAAGCTTCCCGGAGGACGTCTCGCCGTGGCCCATCCGCTGCAAACGCGCCCCCTGCTACTCGTGTTTGATCTTCCCGGCAGCAGCGCACTGGCCGTCCTCCCGCCCCCGGCGGAAAAGACGCCCCCCTGGCTCCTCAACTGCGGCACCGAGGCCCACTTCCGCTCCACGATCCAGCCGGCCCTCCGCTTCCTCGGAGTGGATCGCATCCACGCCCTGCTCCTCACCCACGGCAGCGCCCCCCACATCGCCGGCGCCCTCGCCGCCGTCGAGGCGCTCCAACCGCAACTCCTCCTCCAGAGCGGACTCAAAGACCGCTCCCGGACTCGACGCGACATCGCCTCGTGGATGGAGGCCCAGGGGAAACCCATGCGCTCCGTGCTCGCTCCCGAGCAGCTGGCCGTTTCCCCCCACGCCACCCTCGAGATCCTCTTCCCCCCACCCGGGATCCAGGCCGGGCGGGCAGACGACAAAGCCCTCGTCCTCCGATGGCGAAGCCCAGAATGCACGTTCCTCTACACCGCCAGCGCAGGCTTCCGCACCGAGCAGTGGCTGCTTGCCCACTGCCGCGAACAACTCGCAGCCGACCTCTGGATTCGAAGCCCTCACCCGCGCGACCTGAGCGGCACGGCAGACTTCGTCCACGCCGTGAACCCGGCCGCCGTCATCGTCACCGAGCCCCCCTCCCTCCGCGCCGACCCGGAGGAACCCCGGCGCTGGGCCGAGAGCTGGCGCGCCGCCGGGCTGCCCGTGCTGCTTCAATCCGAGTGCGGGGCGGTGCGGGTCTACTCCCACGCCCCGGGGCTGCGGCTCGAGACGCAGCTTCCCCAGGGAGCCGGCGGGCCGCTGCTCGCCCCCCGGAACCGCCCGCCCCTTTCCGTACACTGATCCCCCCCGTGAATTCACAATCCAGAGGAGAATCCCAAGGCTTCCAGCCGCCGCTCGACTACAGTTCGAATTCCACCCGGGCTCCCGGAAACACGGAAACCCCCTTTTCCGTGACCGCCACCACATCCTCCATCCGGGCGCCACCCACCCCGGGCCAGTACAAGCCGGGCTCCACCGTCAGGACCTGTCCGGGGAAAAAGGAAGTCTTGGAGAACCGGGGTTCCTCGTGGAGTTCCAAGCCGAGGCCGTGCCCGGTTCCATGGAAGAAGCCCCGCCATCTTCCCTCGTGGATTTCCGTCGGAAAGCCTTGGGCGACAAAATACTCCTGGACTCTGCGATGCAGGCCAGCCCCTTCCATCCCAGGCTTCATCGTGCGCAACACCATCCGCTGGGCCGCGCAAACCGTTTCCCACAAGTGCCTCTGGGCGTCGCTCGCCTTGCCCTTGATCACCGTACGGGTCATGTCCCCGAAGTACCCCGTCGAGGGATCCCTCGGAAATACGTCCAGAATGATTAACTCCCCCGCCTTCAGCGGCCCAGAACCCCGCTCGTGCGGGTCACACGCCTGCAGTCCACCCGCCACAATCGTGTTCGCAGCCATCCCCCCCGCACGCAGCACCGCCGAATCGATCTCCGCACGCAACCGCTCCGAGGTCAGTACCGCCCCACCCCACTGCAGCTTGCGCCCCGCCCCCACCGTCGCCGCCTTCAACACCTCCGCCCCGCGCTCCACTCCCACGGCCGTGATCTTTTGCGCCCGGCGCATCTGCCGCAGCTCATCCGCCCCCTTGCGCAACCGCTCCTCCCAAAACATTCCCTCCACCCCGTCCACCCGCACTCCACCCGCTTCCAGAGCCCTTGCCAGCCCCAAGGGAAAATCCAAAGGCACCTCCACCCGCTTCACCCGCCGCTTTTTCAAAAACACCGGCAACCACTGGAACACCGAGGCTCCCGCAGCAAAACCCAACTCCCGCACCACCTCCGAAAGCGCCAACACCTCGTCCACCTTCGCCGTCTTGCGCCCGCGGTCCACCTCCAGATCGCTCAACACCACCAGACGCCTGCCTCCCTGTTCCAAAAACACAAACGGATCCGGAACAAAAAAACGCGTCGCATAGAGCATGTCCGCGCTCCGCTCCGAATCTGCATACAAGACTCGAGCGGCGGTCTTGATTCCGCGCTGCTTCGCGGCCGGTGGTCGGGAGTGGGATGAAACCATCCCCCATCCTACTCCACTCCCTGAGCAGACTCACCCCTCGAAACACGCACCGCCACGTATTCCGTATCGGGCAGGATGTACTTGCGTAGCTCCAGCTCCACCCGCGCCACCGGAAACTCCCCCAAGACGCACTCCGCCAACTCCACCCCCAGCGTCTCAATCAACCGCCGCGGACGTTCCGCCGCAAGGGCGCGCAAACGCCGCGTCAACGCAAAGTAATCCACCGTGTTCACCAAGTCGTCCCCGAGCCCGTCAAAGCCCCGCCGCGGAGTCAGCCCCAGGCTCAGGGTCAAGCGCTGCGGAATCGCCCGCTCCTCCTCAGGCACCCCAATCCGACACGACAACTCCAACCCAGACACCACAATCTGATCAGCAGCATTCACCTCCCCACCCTATCCCCACCCCGTCCCGCCGGCAACCCGGACCACCTACGATCCCGGCTCCCACCACACCAACCCGCCGCGCGCATCCCCAATCACGGCCCGCTTGCCCACACACGTGCCCACTACCCGCGAGGGCAACACCCCCAGCGGTCCACTCTCCGCCACCTTGCCTCCCTCGCTGCTCCACATCCGCCCGGTTCCATCCCGGCCCGTCGTCAGCAGATTTCCGTCCCCGGTCCACGCCAGGCCCAAGACGCCCCCGCGCTTTTTTCCATACTCCCCGGGCCGCAGCTTGGGCGTGTGGATCTTGCTCAACGTCGTCAGCGGAAACCCGTCCTCAATCCCCCACAAAATCACCGACCCATCCTCGCTCCCACTCGCGACCACTTTCCCATCCGGCCGCCACGCCAGCGCGTGGATGCTCTCCTTGTGCTCGCTCAAACTCAGCGCCATCGCTCCACTCTCCGCCTCCCACACGTGAATCCCCCCGGACCGGTCCCCCGTCACCAACCGCTTGCCGTCCGGCGAGAACTCCAGCGCCGTAATCCAGTCCGTGTGCTTGGAAAGTTTGTACGCCAGCTGACCGTCGGAGGCCCGAAACACCTTCACCACCTTCCCCGGCCCTCCCAACGCCACCCACCGACCATCCCCGCTCCAATCCGCCGCCAACACCGTGTCCGACTCATCCCCAAACGACCCCAAGCGCTTCCCCGTCGCCACCTCGTAAATCACAGCCTTCCCGGATTGCACCGGCTTTCCTCCGGCCACCAGCAGCAGCGCTCCGTCCCGACTGAAACGCAGCACCTCGGGAGTTCCCTCGGGAAATGGCAACGCCCCCAGCGATTCCTTCGTTTCCGCATGGAAAAAACGCACCTGCCCCTGCGCCCCCAGCGCCACCAAGGGCGCCCAGGGACTCGCAGCCAACGCCGTCACCGGATTGCGTAACCCCGGAGCGGTATCGTCTGTCGGCAGCCCGGAAGGCATCGCAGGCTTCTCCGGACGTTTCCCGGCAGCCGCCGGAACAAACGCCACACGCGACGCCTCCGGAGCATTCCCTGCCCCCGCGGGCATCCCCGCCAAAATCCACTGCCGGATCAACTCGATCTCGTCCTCCGGCATCTTCGGCGACTTGGGCGGCATTTTCTCCACCCCGTCCGCATGCTCGATCGACTGCACCAGCAGGCTCGAATTGGGGCGGCCCTTTTTGAATACCTCCCCGCTCGATCCCCCCTTCAATGCCGCCCCCAGAGTGTGCAGGCTCAGATCCGCCTTCTGCTCCTCCTCCCCATGACACTTCAAGCAGCGGCTTTTGAAAATCGGACGAATGTCGTCCTCCCACGTCGGAGCCGCCGCACGCAACGGAGAGAAGGGCGCCGCAAGCACCACCACCCCCAGGCACGAAAGAAAGGAAGTTTTCATCGGGAAAAAACGGAAACGCTCAGTGTTGGAAAAGAAACTCAGTGGAATTCAAAAGCGCCCACCACAACCGCTCGTAGTCCGCCAGCCCCGGCCGCTCCCCCGAAACCCTCCAAAACACCGACAGCTCCGCCTCCGAGGGCTTCCGGCATAAAGACCTCAGATACAGAGACTCCACCACCCGCTCCGGACTCGCCCCCTGCTTCATCCATTCCCGAATCACGCCGGAAATCCGAATCCGATCCCGCACGGTGTCCCCCGCAATCAAATGGAGCGTCTGCGAAAGCGACGCCTCCCGGTTGTCGCTCCCCACATCCACCGAGGTCCGTTCGGACTGTCCAAAGCACGTCAAAAAATACGACCCGTTCCGAATCCCCGGGTTGAACATCTGCGCCGCCCGATACTGGCCCGGCTGCGTCTTCCACACAGTCTCCACGTCCGTGACCGCCGCCACCGCATCAAGCGCCGTCACCGCTGGCAGGCGGCGCACCGCCGCATGTGAAAACTGCCGTTCATCCTCGCGGTTGGACGCGTTCACCCCGCTGCTCAGCTGGTAGGTCCGCGATGTCACGATCTCCCGGATCAGCTTTTTCTGATCAAACCCATGCGCCACCAAGCGCCGCCCCAGCTCTTCAAACAGCTCCGGATTGCTCGGGGGATTCGTGATCCGCAGATCATCCACGGGCTCCACCACGCCCCGCCCGAAAAACTGCGCCCAGATACGGTTGGCCATGCTGTTCGCAAAGAGCCGATTCTCCGCCGAGGTGATCCACTCCGCCAACGCACCCCGGGGATCCTTGCCTCGGATCTCCGCCAGGGCGCCCCCCAGAAACTTCGGAGGCATCGGCCGCTGGTCCAGCAGGTGAAGCGCGGGCCGCGAAACACGGTCGTCGTACACATAAAACTCCCGCTCCTCGCTTCCCTTCTTCCGCTGCACCCCCGTGAAAAAACTCACGAAACCGTAGTAATCATCCTGAGTCCACCGATCAAAGGGATGGTTGTGACACTCCGCGCATCCGATCCGGATGCCCATGGTGAGCTGAGCCACGCGCTGCGCCATCTCCTTGGGATCATACTTACCCACGGTTGGCAGCATCGTGTAAAAATTGGTCGTGGGCTGCAAAACCGTGCTGCCCCGGCTCGTGATTTGCGCCCGCAGAAATGCATCCAGCGGCACGTTTTTCTGAAACTGCTCGGTGATCCATTGATAGTAGCCCACCGCGTTTTTGTTGTCCGTTCCCCCGCCGCTGAACGTGTCCCCCAGCAGCTTCACCCAGTCCGCCCACCGGCTTGCCCACACATCCGCGTACTCCGGACGCTCCAACAACCGGTCCACCAACCGCTCCCGCTTGTCCGGCGAGGGATCGGCGAGAAAAGCACGCACCTCGGCCTCGGTGGGAGGCAATCCAATCAAATCCAAGGTCGCGCGCCTCAGAAACTCCCCGTCTTCACACCGCTTCGAAGGAAGAATGCGCAGAGCCTTCAGCTTGCGAAACACCGCCTCATCCAGCGAGTTTTGCGCAACCGCGTCGGCAGGCCATTCGAAGTGGTCCCCCTGGGGCAGGACCGTCACCTCCACTCCCGCCGTGAACCGGTTGAAACGCGCAAACACATCGGTCGCCCCACGCCGCCCCGAATGCACCACCCCGTCCTCGCCCACATCCGCCGTCGTTTTATTGTTCGAAAGAAACAGCGACAGCGCCGTCATGTCCCGCGTCATCCCATCGGAATAGCTGGCAATCACCTTCAACGCCCGCTTCTGCCCGCCCCCCTCAAACACCATCCGCTCCGGCTCCACCCGGATCCCCGTCACCTCCGCCACCGTATCCGAGTCGTCCGAGGCCCCCTGCCGGATCCACTCCGCAAGCACCCGGTAATGGTCCGACTCTTTCGTAAAGAGTTCTCCCCCCGTGTGCGGCACCGCTCCCGTCGCCTTCAACAACAGCAGGCTTTCCTCCGGCGCCGCCACGTTCACCCGACGCCCGAGCATCTGCTGCGTCAGACGGAAATAATCCCCCGCGGCATCGTACCCAAACAGCGACAAGTGAAACCCGTCCTTTCCGGCCGCCGCGCCGTGACACCCCCCGGAGTTGCAGTTCGCCCGGAAAAACACCGGCATCACATCCTGCCGAAAACTGGGGGCCGCCGCACGGGACGGACCGGCCCCCGAAGCGGGAGCGGAGGCCTTGCTCGCCACCGCAAGCAGCGAGCCCGGGTCCCCGGCTGCGACCGCCATTCCCGCCCCGCTCAGGGCGCCGAGAATTACCACGGAAACAAAACGCTGGATGGAGTTCATGGAGGTCAATTTAAGGTTTCTTTGCGGAGGAGGCCGCGGTCGCCGGGTCGACCCTCAGCACGCCGGAGCCCGTCTGCTGGCGGACCACCTCGCCTCCCTCGGGGACAGCCAACTCCGCTTGGATCTGCTTGTACTGGCCGAGAAGCGCCTCCGCCGTAGCCTCGATTCGGAAAGTGCAGGTCTGGTCCTTGGCGGAAACCTCGGGGTACGGCTCCAGCAACTTCACCCCATAGGGCAGCCCGATCAGCGAGGCCCTTGCCACGCCCGTGAACGGCTTGAGCTGTTTGAGCTTCGCCGTGATTTCTCCCACGGCACCCCGGCGCACGCTCGCCCGAGCAAGATCCAGCGTCACATAAGGCTGAGTGACGGGCAGATCCACGAGCGCCGAACTCACCAACCGGCAGCCGGTCCCCAAGAGCGCATCCCCTCCGAGGGAGGTCCCATTCACGCACACCTTCCACGCATGCAAGGGAGCATCCGCGTTCGCCTTGATTGGAAGCCTCGCCTCCGTCTGCCCCGCTGCCACCTCCACGGGAGTCCCCTGTTCCACGCCGGGAGGCAGATAATCCAACTTGAGCTGTAACGCTTCGTTCCAGCCGGGCTTCCGGTGAATCTTCACAACGAGCTCCAAATTCCCCGCCCGCACCAACCCCGCCCCGGGGCGCTCCAACTCGAGCCAGAAAGGCGCCTCCTCCACCACCGCGAGCGCAAAACCTTCCATCCACACCGGCATCCATCCCAGTCCGCCGCGGCGGTTGGAAAACACAAAGCCCCGCTGGCAGAAACAGTCCATCGCCCGCTCCCCCTTCACCGGACGCGCCACCACCTGGATGAAGCTCACCCCGGGCTTCGCTTCCGCCGTCGCATGAAACTGCACAGGAAACTCCTTGCTCGCCTTCGAGGGCGTAATCACCGGTGCCTCCATCGTCACCCCGGCCGGCAACCCCACCGCCTCCAGGACAAAGCTTTCATTCCCAAACTGCGTTCCCAAGCCCTCCCCCAGACTCAGGTTCACCGTCCATCGCCCTCCTCGCGGCACCTGCAACGCCGTCTCCCGCGTCGTCCAATCGTAGCTCGCCGGACGCCTCGGGCGGCTCGGGTACACACAGAACTGGTCCCGGTGCGCCTGCACCTCGATCCGATACACGTAATGAACCCCTCCCAGCCCGCGCGTGTCCTCAATCCCCAAAAAATAGTCCCCCGCCTCCTTGGCCACAAAGCTCAGAGCCGGGTCCAAGGCGTCCTTCGCCAAAACGGTATGCGAAAAATAGCCGCGCTCGGCCATCGTGCTGTCGTCGCTGCTCGCCAGCACTTTGCCCTGCTCCGCCGATGCCCCCACGGGACGGATCCAAATCTTGGGATCCAACGGCGTCCCCAAGGACCTCGCGTACACCCGCACGTCGACCGCTTCCCCCTTTTCCGCATGAAACCGCCAGACATCCACGTCCCCCTCCGAACCAATCACGCCATTCAAAGCCGCCGGAAACTCGAACGCTTTCGCGCTCTCCCCCGTATCATTCGGCTCGCTCTCCATCCCGTTCGGATGCCCCGTCACCCGCATGGGTAATCCCGTCGGAGCACGCCCGCCCTCGTCCGCCGGCTGGAAATCAAAATAGCTCACCGGGCTCGGTTGGGAACCCGCCGCCGGAAGCTCCACCGTCTGACGCATCCCGGCGCGGGCGTCCCCCAGCAGTTGCACCTCCAACTTCTCCCCGGGCCGCCCCCCCGCGGGATAAACCACCTCGGGTCTCGGAAAAGAGCCCACGTGCAGCAGGTAATGCGCAAATTTCGCGAACAGCGCCCCGGGATGCTGGGAAACCTCGATCACATACCGCCCGTCCACCGGCGCCTCCACACTCAAAAAAGGATCCTGCACATACAGCGGGGTGTCATCACACGCCGCCAGCAACCGCCCGTCCGGACCGAACAAGCGCAGCTGACAGTCGTTTTCTCCAAAATAATGCATCGAGGCCGCGCGCACCGCCTCAAGTTCAAAGGAAAGCCGTTCCCCCTTGCGCGCCTCCACCGCGTAACAATCCCGATCTGGCGACTTGGGATCCGCCTGAATCTGCCCATGCACCGTGCCCTGCCTCGGCACCGATTGAGCTTTTGCCGGATCGTCATTCTCGCCCACCCGGTTCTCCGCCTCCTTCACCACCGGAAACTCGCCCACCTCAAAGAGGACCGGCTCGGAAAGGAAATGGTCCGTGCGCAAAAACAACAGGTGCCGCCCGAGGGGACAGTCCGGCGCAATCTCGAGTTTCGCCCGGAGGATCTGTGGGTTGGCACTGGGCATCATGAAATGCCGTTCCGTCGTCGGCTTGGGCTCCTCAAACGACACCGCCCGAATTCCGCCCCGATTCGAAACCAGCTCCCGCGGGTGCTCCAGATAGTTCCCGTACAGGGTGACCTCCACGGTGGTCCCCTTTTGAGCCCCGCGTGGAATCAACGCTTCCACCACGTACTGATTGAAAGCCCGCGCCTGCGGCGCGACCCCGAGCCCCATTCCAACCAGCATCAGCAC
>JBEBAG010000026.1:0-16272 GCA_041159065.1 Verrucomicrobiota bacterium
TTAGGTTCAATTTTCTGGGGAAGTCTAATTTTGGGTCAAATGTCTCAGGGTGGAAACGGGTTGAGAGCGTGGATTTTTTGGTGTTTCTTGCTGGGTCTATGAAACCACGAGTGCTCCATGCCATCGCGTTGATGGCGGTGATGGTGATGGGATTGGGGGGGCTGGGGGGAATGGTGGGGTGTTCTCCCGGGAGGGCTGGGGGGCGGGTTTCGAGAGCGGCAGGAGAGCGGTCGGGGGATGGCGGAGCAGGGCGACCTGAATCGGGGGCGTCGTCCTCTTTGGCTTCGGGGGGTGCTGTGATTTCCGAGTCCTTGGAGGAGGTGGAGCACCGGGAGCGGATGGAATTTCAGGCGAGGAAACGGAAGGCGCAGGCGCAGCGGGCGGAGCGGCGGAGGAAGATGGCTGCGGAGGCGTTGGAACGGGGGAGGGAGCGGTTGCGGGCGGAGCAGCAGGATCAGGCTTTGGAAGCGTTCGAGGAGGCGGTGAAGCTGGACCAGGGGTCTGCGGATGCGTGGATTCGGATTGCGTACGTGTGTGAGCTGGAAGGGGATATGGAGAAGGCGGCGGCGGCCTTTCGGGAGGCAAAGCGCTTGTGGGCGCTGTGAGCGGGGGCGTGTCGGGTCGGGAGCCGTGAAACAAAAAGGTTTTTGGGAGTATGTATCAGATTATTTTCAATGAGATTAGCGCGGCGGAAATGGCGGCGCTTCCCACGGAATTGCAGTTGGAGCTGCTGGCGGACTTTCAACTCCTTCCGGAGGAGGTCGAAAAAGCGGATCCGGAGCAGTTCGGGGTGATTGAGCGGGAGGGCAAGCGGCTCTTCCGGTACCGGGTAAAGGACTATCGGATCTACTTTGAAAAGGCGGCGGAAGGGATCACGGTGCACCGGGTTTTACACCGCAATACGCTCCGGGATTTTCTGTACCGTGCGGCGTTGCCCATGCCGAGTGAGGATGTGGAGTTGGCGCGGGAACGGAAATTTTGGGAGTTGATCGAAGCAGGGCGTTCCGCCCGGAAGCATTAGGAGGGCGGCGGTGTTTCGGGGAGGCGGGTATTCACACTCATTCCGGAGCGGAATTGGCATGGAAATGGGAGGCAAACACCAGGGTTTCGCGCGGATTCGGCAGTGAGCGTTTTGGAAAGGACGGACGATGGAGCGAGGGACACGCAGTTTTTTTCGGAATGAGGCGGAGCGCTTGGCGGCGTTTCCGGTGTGTGGGGAGCGGATTTTTTTGGCTCACGCGGCGGTGACGGCGCTGCCGTGGGTGGCGGCGGAGGCGATGGCGGAGTATGCGCGGCAATCGGCGCGGAAGCCGCAGGAGTTTGGGGAGGTCTTGCGGGACATCCAGGAGACGCGCCGGGAGTGTGCGCAATGGATCGGAGCGCGAGCCGAGGAGGTGGCGCTCCTGGGGCCTACCTCTTTGGGGCTGAGTCTGTTTGCCAATGGCATCGCATGGCGCGAGGGGGACGAGGTGGTGTGTTATGGGGAGGATTATCCGGCCAATGTGTATCCGTGGTTGGAGTTGGAGCGGCGGGGGGTGCGTGTGCGGCGGCTTCATCCGGAAACGCCTGGCGCGATCACGCCCGAGTTGGTGGAGGCGGCTCTGACGGACCGCACGCGGTTGGTGGCGCTGGCGAGTGCCCACTTTTTCAACGGGTATCGTTTGGATGTGGAGGGGGTGGGGGCGTTGCTTCGCGCTCGGGGGGTGTTGTTCGCGCTGGATGCGATCCAAACGCTGGGGGCGTTTGAGTTGGATGTAAGCCGGGCGCATGTGGATATGCTCAGCGCGGATGCCCACAAGTGGATGCTGGGCCCGATGGCCATGGGCATCGTGTATGTCGCGGAGCGTCATTTTGAGACGGTGCGTCCCACGCTGTTGGGGGCGTGGAATGTGCGGAGTCCCCGGTTTTTGGCCCAGGAAAGCGTGGAGTTTGTGCCTACCGCGCAGCGGTATGAACCCGGCGTGCTGAACACGGCGGGCCTGTACGGGATGCGGGCCTCGCTTCGGCTTTTGCGCGAGGCGGGCATGGACCGGGTGAGCGCGCGGATTTTGGAGTTGCGGAAGAGGCTTTGGGGGCATCTGGAGGGGTTGGGATTTGAGCGGAGCGGTCCGTTGGAGGGACCGGAGGCGAGCGGGATTCTGACGGTGTGGCACCCGGCTCGCCGTGGCTCGGAGTTGCATCGGGTGTTGGACGAGGCTGGCGTGATGGCTTCCCTTCGGCATGACCGCCACGGGAGGGAGTACGTGCGATTCAGTCCGCACTTTTACAACACGGAGGCGGAGTTGGACCGGGTGGCCGAGGTGTTGCGCGGGGTATTGGAGGCCTGAGTCCGGGGATGCCTCGGAGAGGAATCCGGGGAGGCTTGGGGGGATGCGCTGGCAATTCAGGCGAAAAAAAAAGCCCGCCTCCTCCGGCGGGTGAGGCGCGGGGAAGCGGGCGGAGCGATTTTCGGTGGGGCGAGTCGAGAGGGCCGCCTGCGGCTCAGGCGAGAGCCGTGGAGTCGTATACGATCACGCGATCAAAGAAGGGCTTGCAGATCTGAACGAAGCGTTCGTGGTCGGGGCAGCCTTTCTGGTAGAAGTCGTGGTCCTCCATCGACTTGAACTCCACGAAGAAGGCGTAGTCAAAGGAGTGGTCCGTGACGGGGCGAGGCTCGGTGGGAGCGGGTTTTCCGATTCGGGCGTGGGCGAGGTAGCCGGTTTTGGCGAGGCGCTGAAGTTCCGATTCAAAGGTGGCGCGCTGCGCAGGGGAGAGGTCTTTTTTGAGCCAGAAATAGACGTTGTGGAACATGGCGGGTGGGGGAGCGGGTTATTTGGAGTGTTCTTTGGCGAGGTGTTCCTTGAGCAGGTCCACGCCAAAGTCGCGTTCGCGGTCGCGCCAGAGGGTGTGGGGATGGTTGGCGTCGTTTTGGGTGTTGTCGTGCTCCAGGGCGAAGGTTTTGCCTTGGAGCCGGTAGTAGTGCCCCATTCCGGGGTCGGTACCTCCGGCCCAAGCGAAGGTGACCTCATTCCAGCCAGCGGATTGAATGCGCTGCCATTCGGAGGATTCCAACTCGGGGCGGTGACGGCCGAGGTATTCGCGAACCAAGCGTTCGGCGATGGCTTTCTGGGCGTCGGTCATGGCGCTGAGGGGGAGGCCCTCCTGCTTGGTGAACTCCTCGCGTTTGGGGTCGTTGAGAACATCCTTGGGGGCCTGTTCGGAGAGGAGCGCGACTTTTTTCTGCTCCGGGGTGAGGGAGCGGACCAGTTCGCGCCCGATTTCCTCCTCGGCGGCGAGGACGCGCAGACCGGAGCGTGGGCCGGAGCGGACTTCGCCGGGGTTGGAGCCGTAGAAGGACGGGGTGGCGGAGGCTCCGTGATTGGAGCAGGTGAAGTTGAGGGAGAGATGGTGTCCTTCGAAGCGCCATCCCCAGGGTTTTTCGCCTTGGGGGGTGCCAAAGATCGACACGAAGTAGAGTTCGGGGTCGCGCACGGGCTTGCCGGGCTGGCCCTTTTCGAGTTCGGCGAGGAGCGTTTCGAGGCTCATCACGGTGGCCGCCTTGGTGTAGCCGCGGGAACTCATGCCGGTGGCCAGAAGCGCATGGGCAAGGAGCCGCTGTTCCTGGGACATTTCCTTGAGGGGGAGACCGAGGCGCTGGCGGGGGATGAAGTGCCAGTTTTTGCGTTCGTTGTCTTCGAGGGGAAAGGAGGCTTTCTGGCGCTGTTCCGGCGAGAGAGTGGCGAGGAAGTGCTTGGCGGCGTCGGCCATTTCCTGCTCGAGGGGATGGGCGAGCGCGGTCGAGGTGAGGCCGAGGGCGAGGAACAGGTATTTGGGCTGGAACGAGGGCATGGGAGGAGGGGTGGAGGTTTTTGGGGGGAGGAGGTGGGGAGGCGGTGCGTGAGCGCTCCGCGTGGAGATACTACGCACACGTACAATCCACGCGGATGGTGTCCAATTAGCCCTCAGCGCGTCAAGGGAACGCCTCGGATTTGGGGGCGCCGTTTTCCTTCCTTTCCCGACACCATCCGGTGTGGCTTTTTGGGGAGATGCTTATGAAACCTTCCCTTTCCTGCGTATCGGCCCTGATCTCCCTCGGAATTTGGAGCTCGGGGACCGTCGGCTTGGCAGCGGGCGCGCCCGTGGTTTTTGAGGGAAAGGAGGGGCCGGGCAAGGGCAAGCAGGTGGTGTTTGTGACAGGGGATGACGAGTACCACTCGGAGGAGGGGATGCCTTTGCTGGCCAGGATATTAGCGGAGCGGCACGGGTTCCGGACCACGGTGCTGTTTGCGATCAATCCGAGCACGGGGGCGATTGAGGCGGGGGAGAAAAAGAACATTCCGGGGCTGGAGGTGCTTCGGAGCGCGGACTTGATGGTGATGTTCACGCGGTTTCGGGCTTTGGAGGACGCCCAGATGAAGGAGATTGTGGATTACTTGGACTCGGGACGTCCGGTGATGGGGTTGCGCACCGCGACCCACGCGTTTGCGTACCCGAAGGACAGCACGAGTCCGTACGCGAAGTATTCCTGGAATTTTCAGGGGGAAGGATTTGAAGGGGGCTTTGGACGCCAGGTTCTGGGGGAGACGTGGATTAACCACCATGGCAAGCACGGGACCCAATCGACGCGTGGAGTGATCGCGCCCGGGGCGGAGGGGAACCCGATTTTGAGGGGGATCACGGGGCCGGATATTTACGGGCCGACGGACGTTTACTCGGTGCGGTTGCCCCAGTTGGAGAATTGCAAGCCGCTCGTGTTGGGGCAGGTGCTCGTGGGGATGAACCCCTTGGATGCCGCGGCCACCGAGGCGGCGGATCCGAAGACGGGTCAGATGGTGAACAAGAACGACCCGATGATGCCGGTGGCGTGGACGCGCACCTACCTGGGGTCCAAGGGGCAGGTGGGGCGGGTGTTTACCACGACCATGGGCGGAGCGATGGCGGGCAAGGCGGACTGGGAAAGCGAAGGGTTCCGGCGTTTGATTGTGAACGCGACGTACTGGGCGGTGGGCTTGGAGTCGGTGATTCCGGACAAGGCGGATGTGCGGTTGGTGGAGGGGGGCAATCCGTTCAAGCGCGGCGTCGTTCCCGAGCAGGCGATGAAGGAGATTGCGGGAGCCTCCTCGCAGTAGCCACCCCAAGAAGGCCGGCGTGCCGGGGAGCTCGGTGCACGGGAGTGCGCGGAGGCTCCGGCGGCCGGGTCTCTCGCGGGAGGCTTCGCGTTCCCCGGATCGGGCCTTATTGGACTTTCTTCCAGTCTTGGGCCATCCGTTGTCCCGAGGCTCTCTGTTCTGCCGTGAGTGTGCTTTCCAGCTTTTCGACGGCATCGCGAGCCACCCAGTCGCCCTGTTTGTTGGCGAGCAGAAGCCACTTGTAGCCTTCCACGGGATCCACGGGCACCCCGCGCCCCTGGGCGAACGCGTTTCCGAGATAGTATTGAGCCCAAGCGTCTCCCTGCTCCGCGGCTTTCCGGTACCATTTCACTGCCTCTGGGGCGTTTCGGGCCACGCCGCGGCCGGTCGCGAAGGCGTTTCCCATAAAGTACTGGGCCCAAGCGTCCCCGCGTTCGGCTACCTTGCTGATCCAATTCAGGGCCTGCGCTTCGTTTTTGGGAGTGCCACGTCCCTCGAAAAGGGCGTTGCCTAAGAGGAGCTGAGCTTTGGTGTCTCCCTGTTCGGCGGCCGCGAGGAACCAACGGACGGCCTCGGCCTCATTTTTCGCGACGCCTTGACCGTTGGCACAGTGCATGCCGAGGAGGCGCTGCGCCGGGGCATCTCCTTGCTCTGCGGCTTTACGGAACCAGAGGCTGGCTTCCGTGTCATCCTTGGGCACGCCCTTCCCTTGGGCGTGCAAAATGCCCAGTTGTCTTTGGGCTACTGCGTATTCCTGTTCGGCGGCCTTGGTGTACCAGTGGCGCGCGGCGGAGGTATCCAGAGGGAGGCCGCTTCCAGAGAGATAGAGGTTGCCGAGGGCGGTTTGTCCTTTCGGATTGCCCTGTTCCGCCGCCCGCCGGAACCAGGATTCGGCGTTGGTCTCGCTTTTGGTGACGCCTCGGCCTTCGAGGTACAGGGCTCCGAGACTGTGTTGGGCCTCGGCGAAACCTTGTTGCGCGGATTTAAGAAACCACTTTGCGGCCTCGGTTTCATCCTTGGTCAAGCCTTGGCCCTCGCGGAGGAGGACCCCGAGACTGTGTTGGGCTGCGGCATGTCCCTGTTGGGCCGCTTTGAAGAACCACTTTGCGGCCTCGGTTTCATTTTTGGGCACTCCTTTGGCCGTAGCGTGGAGCTGGCCTAAAACGAACTGGGCTGAGGCAAGGTCGAGTTCCGCCGCTCGGGAGAACCACTTTGCGGCCTCGGCCTCGTCCTTGGCGACCCCTTTGCCGAGGGTGTAGGCCTCGCCCAGGATGAGCTGCGACTTCGTGTCTCCCAGTTCTGCGGCCTTGAGGTACCATTTGAGGGCTTCGGTCTCGTCCTTTGGGACTCCCCGGCCATGTGTGTGCGCCTCCCCGAGGATGAAATGGGCCTCGGCATTTCCCTGCAGGGCCGCTTTCGAGAACCATTTGACCGCCTCCGCCTCATTCTTTTCCACGCCCCGGCCGAGGGTGTAGGCCTCGCCGAGGAGGAACTGGGCCTCGGCATTTCCCTGCACCGCCGCCTTCAGAAACCAGCGGACGGCCTCCGTCTTGAGCTGCGGCACGCCCTTGCCGCTGTGGTAGGCGCTCGCAAGTTGGAACTGCGCTTGGGCATCGCCCTGCTCTGCGGCTCTGCGAAACCACTTGATCGCCCCCGCTTCGTCCTTGGTGACCCCGAGGCCGAGGAACAGCGCGAAGCCCAGCTGCCGTTGGGCCACGGCATCGTCCTGCTCCGCAGCTTTGTGGAACCATTTGAGCGCCTCGGCTTCGTCCTTCGGAAAGCCTTGACCGTTGGCGAACAACAGGCCGACCTGCCGCTGTGCCTCGGGATTTCCCGATTCGGCCTGCCTTTTCAGAGACTCCACCTCGTCGCGGGAGAGGCTGGTCTGCGCCGAGGCACCCGGGAGGATGGGGAGCGCGAGGGGCAGGGGGCCGAGGAGAAGAAAGGCAAAAACAGGAAGCCGCTTCATTCCTTGATCTTAGTGGAGGGCGGAGGCCATGGCGAGCGGAACGCCATGCGGCGAAGCGCGGGGTCTAAGAAAGCTTTCGTCTGAAAGTTGTCCTGCGGTATCCCTCGGGATGTCTGAACTCTTCAATCTACGTATGAAAAAGCTATTGCCTCTTCTCTGTGTTTCCCTCCTCAGCGCGGTGTGCGCGTTTGGCGAAGACCAAAACCTTTTTAATGGCAAGGACCTCTCCGGATGGGAAGGCAACCCGGCGCTCTGGTCGGTGAAGGACGGGGTGATTCGCGGTCAAACCCAGCCAAGTGCGGACAACCCGAAGAAGAGCACGCTCAAGCACAACACCTTCCTCGTGTGGAAGGGCGGCACGCCCGGAGATTTCGAGTTGCACGCCAAGTTCCGGATCACCAGTGAGTGGGGCAACTCGGGGATCCAGTACCGGAGCAAGGTGTTGGAGCCCGGTGCGGATGGTCCGATTGTCTCGGGCTACCAGGCGGATTTTGAGTCTGGCAAGAGCTACTCGGGAATCACGTACGAGGAGCGGGGGCGCGGGATCTTGGCGAAGCGCGGCGAGAAGGTGGTGATCAAGGCGGATCCGGCGAACGCGGGAAAGCACAAGATTGAAGTGGTGGGGTCGGTGGGGGACAGTGCCGCGATTCAGGAGGCGATCCACATTCAGGAATGGAACGATTACGTGGTGATCGCCAAGGGGAACCACTTGCAGCAGTTCATCAATGGCAAGCAGACGGTGGACATTGTGGATGAGCACGAAAAAGCCGCCAAGGAGGGCGTGATCGCGCTCCAGATGCACGCGGGCCAGCCCATGGTGGTGGAATTCAAGGATCTGGTTCTGAAGTCGGCGAAGTAGTCGCCGGATTTCGGCGGCGCGCAGGGCGGCGGGTGGGCCGCCATGGCGGGTGAGGAGGGCGGGCAAAATCAACGCAAGGCCACGGAGCATCTATGCTTTTGTGGCCTCGCGCATTTATTCCTCATGAAATGCGTATGCAAAAAATGAACTCTCCCCTCTGGATCGTGCTTGGAACGGTGTGTGTGTCCTCGGTTTTCGCCGCACCCTCGGCGCTGGCTGCCGAGAATGGAAAAAAGCAGGTGGTGATGATCGCGGGCCGTCCGAGCCACGGTCCGGGGCAGCACGAGCACAACGCGGGAATCCAGCTCTTGGGCAAGTGTTTGAAGGCGGGCGCGGGGGACCGCGTGGAGGTGCAGTGGTTTTTGAATGGCGAGTGGCCCGGGGAAGCGGTTTTGAAAAAGGCCGATACGGTGGTGATGTACTCGGACGGCGGTGGGGGGCATGTGGCGCGCGGGCATTTTGGAGAACTGGCGGAGCAACTGGCGCGGGGCTGTGGCTTGATCTGTTTGCACTACGCTGTGGAGCCCGCCTATGAGCCGGAGAACTGGCCGGAATTTGTGCGCAATCCCGATGGAAAGCCGGGCAAGCAGACCGTGTTCAATCCGGCGCGGACCTCGAAGGGGGAGGGGGCGAAGGAGCTTTTGGAGGGGATGGGGGGGTATTTTGAACAGTACTGGTCGGTGAATCCCCACTGGAGCGCGGATTTTAAGGAGCTTCCCAAACATCCCATTAGCAACGGAGTGAAGCCCTTCAGCACCAACGATGAGTGGTACTATCACATGCGCTTCCGCGCGGGGATGAAGCGGGTCACCCCAATCCTTTCCGATCTGCCTCCGACTTCGACGACCGAGCGAGGGGAGGGCCCCCACGCGGGCAATCCGGAGCAGAAACGCGAGGTGCTGGAGCTCAAACAGCCGCAGCATGTGGCCTGGGCCGTGGAACGCGAAAATCAAGGACGCGGCTTTGGCTTTACCGGCGGGCATTTCCATGCGGGCTGGGCGAATGACAATCAGCGCAAGCTGGTGCTCAATGCGATTCTGTGGACGGCCAAGGCCGAGGTGCCCGCGGGCGGCGTCGAGTCGGTTGTTTCGGCTGAGGAAATGGCTCAGAACCTCGACCCCAAGCCTGCCGCGAAAGCCCCGGCTCCCAAGGCACCTGCTGCGAAGTAGGCGAAGCCCCAGCGTTCCTCACTACGGAGGGATACAGGCTGGCGTTTTTGAGAAGGGCCCCCGGACGCGATCCGGGGGCTCTTTTGGCGTTCCCAAGGCAAGCTGCGTTGGATGAGCCCTGCGGAGGTTCACTCCTCCTGGTTCTGTCGCCAGCAGCCCATTTCGAATTCTTCCAGCAGACGCATGACGAACTTGGCGTTCCCATGCATCGGAATCCTCGGCGTTTTGATGCGGTGCACGCGTGAAAATCCGGTGAGACGGGTGTGATGGTCGTCCAGATTGAGGTGGGAGTGCCCGAGGTTGTCGAGGAAGACGGGGGCCTCCTCGAGGATTTCGAGGAAGCCCGGGGGGGGATCGGGGATGTGATCGACGTTCACGAATCCCATGCTCCACGAGTCAAAGCAGCGCTCAGCGATCGGCTTGCGCGAGAGCAGTAGCAGCCGGTGGTGGCGGTGATCTTCCTCGATGTGGCGATAGACGGCGTCTACGGCTTCGGCAGGCCCCTCCAGGATTTGAAAGAAGGAACCGCGGTAGTAGAGGAGCAATCCGGTGAGCTCACTTTGCGCGTTGCTCACTCGGGCCTCCTCAAGGAGACCGATCAGTTCCTGCGTTGAAAACGCGGAATTGGCTGCGCTCGCATAGACCAGTTGAATCAACTGCATCACGCACCTCCGTCCGAGTGTATAGCACTCGGACGGAGAAAATGGAAGCCTTCGAAGGCTCTGATGGGGAGCGCTTTGGGATGGAGCAGTGGATTCGGGCCGCTATTTCCGGTTCCAGCGCAGCACGCGGCCGTACCGGTTGTACTCGGTCTCGAGCACATTGCCCTTAGCGTCGAAGGTCACGCCGTGGGGGGAGGTGACGAAATTGTCGCGCCAGTCGCTGGGCTGCACGCCATTGCCGCCGGTTTGTCCCGGGGTGTCGTTGGTGCCGAGGGCGGCGACCATCTGCCCCTCCTTGTTCCAAATCGAGATGCGGCCTCCGATTTCGGCGATGGCCATCAGATCGCCGTGGAAGGAGGCGGAACTGGGCCGGCGCAGCTCCTTGTCCGCGATGACCCCCAAGGGCTCGCCCTCCAAAGAGGCGTGCAGGATCCGGTTGTTTCCCCGGTCGCAGAGCACCAGGCGCTCGGGTTGGAAGCGTTTGTCCACGTGAACTTTGTGGCAGTTGGAAAGCTTGAAGCGAGGCTCGGAGCTGCCGAATTGCTTTTTGAATTTTCCCTGGCTGTCGAACACGAAGATCCACGAGGTGCCGTAGCCGTCCGCCACGTAAATATCCCCGTTGGAAGCGGCGTCTGCGGAGGTGAGCGCGAGCCTTCCCCGTGTCTCGGCCGGACCGATGCTGATGGCAGGCTTGCCGTCCTTCGTGACGACGTCGGCGATCGCGATGGACTGCGGTTTGCCTCCGGACAACATCTTCACCTCGGTGTCGGTCTTCTCGACCAGGATCCCCTCAGCCTTCTTTCCATTGGTGAGGGTGATGGAGACTTTCTGCGCGATCTCGTCACGGCTGATTTTGATGGCCTCGCCCGTTTCGGAGGTGAAGGAGAGGGTGTCCTTGTCCTGCGTCGGCGAATGGCCCACGCGGGTGGATCCATTTTTGAGGGTGACGCTGATGCGGTTGGCGACCATCGGGGGAAAGGAGGAGGTGGGGATCTCGAGCACGATCTTGCCCTCCAAGGTCGCCTTGATGACTCGAGCCTGCCCCAGGACCGCGGCGAACAGGAACTCCCCATCGGCCTGTTTCCGGATGGAGAAGCCATGGAGAGAATCCGGGACGGGCAGATACTTTTCGAATTTTCCCTCGGGGGAATAAACTTGGATGCCCCCTTCTTTGTGACCGTTGACGCTGACGTAAATCTTGCCCGTGGAGTCCACCTGCACCTCGCCATGGCCATCCCCGATTGTTTGCAGTCCCTCCGGCAGGGTCAGGAAATTGGGAACGAACTCAAAGGCAAGCTCTGCGCGGGCGAGGGGTGCCGAGGCGAGAGCGAGCGAGAGAAGCAGGGGAAGGCGGGCTTTCATGGGCATGGTTTATGTGGGATGCGTACGAGGGGATAATCCGAACGAGACTCGATTCTTGGTAGAATTGCGTTGAGGGCAGCGGCGTGGAGCGGCGGGGCCTAACTCGGCTCGGCGATCCGAAGACTGCGCCCCTGAGACGTGATCCGGACGCTCAGGCGTTCGCGCGCCTCTTGGAATTCCTGCGGGGTGCACTGGAGTTGGCGTCGCAGGTGGGTGGAGGAGACCCACGGCGACGGGCCGCTCCCGGCTGCCGCCTGAAGGACGCGCAGCAGGTCCTGGGCGAGGGCTTCCGTGTCCCTGCCTCCCGAATCAAGCCTGGCTCCGGCGGTTTCAGATTCGCTCGCTGGCGTCGGTGTTCCCGGCACCTCGAGGCGGGAGGCGCCCCCGCGTCCCTTCAGGACCCGGATCCGCACGGGGATGGCCTCGGTCAATTCAGCCACATGCGAAATGACGCCCACCTTGCGTCCCTGGGCTTCGAGTTGCGTGAGGGCGCTGGTGGCGACACCAAGGGTTTCCGGATCAAGGCTGCCGAAGCCTTCGTCGATGAAGAGGGACTGGATGCTCAGGCGGTGGGAGGTGAGCGAGGCCAGACCCAAGGCGAGGGCGAGTGAGACGAGGAAGGATTCACCGCCTGAGAGGGAATGGACGGAGCGTTGTTCATCCGCCATGTCGCGGTCGATCACGAGAAGGTTGAGGGAGAGGGGGATGCGCTCAAGGCGGTAGCGCGCGGAGAGGAGCTCGAGCTGTGCGTTTGCATAGCCAAGAAGGATGTCGAGGGTGCGGCGCTGAGCGATATTGCGGAACTTGTCGCCTTGGGCTGAGCCGATGAGTTGGTCGAGCTTGGCCCATGGTTCGGCGAGTTTTCGGCGTTCGGCGAGTTGGTTCCGGATGCTTTCACAGGCGACGAGGCGTTGGTCGTCGTTAAGGAGCGCCGCCTTGTGGAGGTCGACGGTTTGGGAGGCATCGGAAAGCCTTTGTTGAAGGATCTGAATCTCCGAGAGCACCTGGCTCAGGTCTTCTGCGGTGGGTCTGGTGGCGTCGTGGTGGGAGAGGTTTTTTTGATGCGATTGAAGGGCCCCAAGCGCGGTGTTTGCGGTCTGTTCGAGGCGCAACAGCTCCTGCTGTTCGCGCTCGAACCATGCTGGATCGCGCAGGAGGATCCGATCGAGTTCGGCGCGATCCAAGGGGTGCGTGTCGTTTTGCGAAAATTCGGATATCCAGCGGTCGAGCAGGTCGGTTTGCGTCTGGGCCTCCTCCCGGGCGCTGGCTTGGGAACGGCGCGCGGACTCGAGTCGTTGCAGGGCGGCTGCCTCGTGGGAGATCGCTTTTTCGCAGCGATTGGCGGCCTCGGAGTGCTCCGTTTCCCGCGTGCGGATCTGGTCTTGGAATTGGCGTTCCACTTCGGCGGCGGGGAGTCCTTCGAAAACGCTGGCGCGCTTTTGGCGCGTGGCGTGGAGGGACTGGGCGATGGATGCGACGTGGAGCCGGAGGTGGTCTGTTTCGAGGGAAATCTCGCGTTCGTTGTCGCGGAGCGGACCGAGGGATGCCTCGGTGTGCTGGAGCTCGTTTGCGAGGCGCGCATCCGTTTCATCCCATTCGAGGAGGCTCGTCGTGGCTTTTTCGAAATGGAGCGCGGCTTCCTCGGGATCTTGTCCGAAGATCTCGTGCAGGTCAGGCAGGGCTGACCAGAGGGGTTCCAGCGTTTTCCGCTGGGTTTCGAGCGATGCTTCCGCCGCTTGGAGACGGCTGCGGGTTTCCTGCTCCCGTGCGGAGGCGACGTCGATGGCGTGGGTCAGCGCGCTCAGGCGCTGCTGTTCGGCCTCCGCAGCGGCGCGCGCACGGTCGCGCGCTTCGCCGGCTTGCGTGGCCAGTCGGGCGCACGCGGCGTGAGCCGATTCCGACTGCGTGATGCGATCCCGCTCGGCGCGCAGCTCCTCAATGCGGCGCAGGGTGGCGCCTTCGCGCTCCGAGGGATCGAGCTGCCAGAGGGCGATGGCTTCCAGGTGGACAGGGGCAAAGGTGCGTGAGCGGATCAGTTCGTCCTCGATGGGGGGGATGCGCTTTTCCTGGAGGGCGATTTGCGAGCGGATCTGGGGCGCGGATTTTTGAATTCCAGCGAGTTCCGCAGTGAGAGTCCGGTGCTCTCCCTCGTGCAGTGCCATCTCGCGATGAAGGTTTTGAAGGATGAGGGAATCCGGTCCCGGAGCGTGTTGGACGTAGGGGTGCGCGGTGCTGCCGCAGAGGGGGCATTCGGTTCCCGAAACCAGCTTGGCACGGAGGGCGAGGGTCCACGATTCGACGGTTGCCGTGGCGAGTTCGTAGGAGTGACGCGCCTGCCGGGCGGCCGTTTCCGCGTGGGGAATCAGCGTGGTCTGGAGGAGTGTGGAGCGCGACTCGAGGTGTTCGAGGGAGGATCGGTTGGCGGCAATTTCGTCCTGGAGTTGGGCGAGGCGGGCCTCCGTCTGACGCAGGGTTTGAAGGGTGTCATTGAGGGCGGCGAGGGCGTCGAGAGCACGGTCGCACGCGGTTCTGCGGGCGACCAGTTCCGGCGCGTCGAAGGCGTTTGCCTCGGCCCGAGCCTTTTCGAATGCGGCCTGGAGTGCCTCAGCCTCCGCGCGGAGCCGGTGATGCGTGGCCGTGGTGGCGGCGTGGCTTTTTCGCTGGGTGAGAATTTCTCCGATTTGCTGAGTGAGGGTGGTGCGGGCGATGTCCCGGTGGTGCAGCGCCAGGGCGCAGGCGCGGAGTCGCTCGGTCCAGGCTGCATGGTCCTTGGCGAACGGGGTGAAGGAGGCGAGTTCGGCGCGGAGTCTTTGGTTTTTCGAACGGGATTCGGTCACCCTGGCCAGAGCGGTTTCGAGTTCCGTGATTTTGGCGCGGAGGGCGGCGAGCCGCGTTTCGGTGTCCGTGAGTTTTTGATGGGCGCTCCGCTTTTGGGAGGCGAGGGGTTCCATTTGGGCATCGAGCTCGCGGGCCCTTGCGAGCAGGGGCTGGGCGGCTGAGAGGCGGTCCTTGGTGGATTGCAGCGTTTGTTCGGCGGCGGCGCGTGCCTGCTGGGATTGGAGGAGCGCCGCGGCGGCAGACGCGTGGAGTTCCTCTGCGGAGTGTGCTTCGGCCTCGGTCTGTTTGAGCCGTGACTGGGCGGAGAGCTCCCCGACGCGCTTTTCGCGGGCCTGCATTTGGATGGTGCGGGAGCGGTCGAGTTCGGCCTGTCGGGGGAGGGCGAGTTCGACGCGGAGTGTGGCATCGGCGAGTGCGCGTTCGGCTTCGCTGCATTGGGTGGCGAGCGCCGTGCGTTTCTCGAACCAGGCTTGATGCGATTTGCGTTGATCGAGCCTGCTCGAAAGTTCGCCGGCGGCGGCGAGCGCGGAGTCGAAGGATTGTTGCAGGAGGCGGCGTTCCTCCTCGGGCAAAGGTCGGACTCCTCCGAGGGAGGCGTCAAGTTGCTGAAGGGCATGCTTTTCCTCGAGGTGGCGCTGGTAGACGGCCTTGGAAATGGCCTCGTAGCGCTCGGTGCCGGTGAGGGCTTGGAGGATTTCCGCGCGTTCGGTGTCGTTGGATTTGAGGAAGGTGGCGAAGTCGTTTTGCGCAAGGAGCACGGCGCGGGTGAACTGGGCGAAGTTCAGGCCGACTTTTTCCTCAATGGTGGCGAGGGTTTCCGTCTTGCGGGCGCCGCCCATCGGCGTGCCTTGGCCACCGGGGGAGGTGTTTCCCAAAAAGAGGAGGACCTGGGTGGCTTGGAGTTGACCTGTGGGGGAGTGATGGGCGCGGCGGACCATCCACCGCGCAGTGTAGGCCTGCCCGTCGCGTCCGACGAAGGCGACCTCAGCGAAGCCCTCGCCGGTGCCGCGCCGGAGGAGGTTTGCGGGGTCGCTCTGAGTGATCTCTTCCCGGGATCCATCGGGTATTTTGATGGAGCCGCGCACGGAATGAAGGCGGGGCGTTTTCTCGTAAAGGGCGAGGCAGAGGGCGTCGAGCAGGGTGCTTTTCCCGGAGCCGGTTGGACCACAAATGGCGAAGAGACCGGCTCGTGCGAGCGGTTCGCGGGTGAAGTCGACGGTGTGGAGTCCTGCGAGGGAGGCGAGGTTCTTGAGCGAGATGCGCAGGATTTTCATAGGGCGGTTTCGCGAAGGATCTGCGCGAGGGCGGAGAGGACCTCGGGTTCGGGCTCGGTCTGGTAAAGCTCCCGGTGGGCCGATCGGAGGATCTCCTCGGGGTTCATGGCGACGAGTTCCTCGAGGGTGGCATTCGCGAGGGCGTGGGGGATGGCTCCCGCGGGTTTGCGGGATTCAAGTCGGAGGCTGGCGAGGCGGACGGGTTTGTCTGCGAGCGCCTCTTCGATGCGGCGTCTGCGGCTCGGATCCGGGCCATCGTCGAGGACACGGATTTCGAGGAAGGGATGCTGTTCGGCGGGGAGGTCGGTGGGGAAAGACCGGGTGCGAATTTCGTGAAGCAACTCCTCCAGCGGGAGGGCGCCTCGCTCGGGAATGCGGAGGAGGGAAACCGCGCGCGGGATAGGAAGGGGGGTGACGCGGATCAGACGCGGCCCGTCCAATTCGACTTCGAGCAGGGCATGAGGGTAGTCTTTTTCGGAGAAGGAGAGCGGGATGGGGCTGCCGCTGTATCGGATACGCCCGCCGTCCAAGGACTGGGGACGGTGCAGGTGCCCGAGGGCCACGTAGCAGAGGGCGGGAGGAAAGAGGCTGGTGGGGAGGGATTCGGATCCGCCGATCACGAGGCTGCGCTCCGAGTCGCGGGATTCGAGCGCGTCTTGGATGTGGCAGTGTCCGAGGGCAAGGAGTGCGGCACCGGGGTAAAGCTGGGAGCGAAGCGACTCGGCCTGTTCGGTGAGTTGCCGGTAAAATTGGGCGACTCCCTCGCCGTACGGGTTTGCGGCGTCAGGGAGGGGCGGGACATCGGAGGGGCGCAGGAAGGGGACGGCGAGGGCGATGGCGGCGACGGTTCCCGAGGCGTCGCGCAGGGGCACGAGGAACTTGGATGGATTGGAGGGGGAGTCGGACTCGGAGGGGATGGTGCCGACGACGGTGATGCGCAGGGAGTCGAGGAGGGGACTGGGGGCCTCGAGGCGTGCGGGGGCGTCGTGATTGCCCGCGGTGAGGAGGATTTGGAGTTTGGGGAGGGCGGC
>JBEBAG010000027.1:0-6556 GCA_041159065.1 Verrucomicrobiota bacterium
CTCCACCCAACCAGTCAAAGCGACGTTGCACACCAGCGGTCCGCTCGTGTGACCCGTTTCTCCCCCCACCACATCCACCCCAAAGGCCTCTGCCGCCCGCGCAATTCCCACAAACAAGGCCTCCGCACGCCGCAACTCCATCTCTTTCTCAAACAACACCGTCAGGAGTGCGCACCGAGGGGTCCCTCCCATGGCCGCCACATCGCTCAAGGCCCGACACAGAGCCTTCCACCCCACCCGCTGCAGATCCTCGCCCCGTTCGAAATGCACCCCCTCCACCACACAGTCCGTCTTCAGAAGCTGATCACGCCCCGTCTCCGGAGCCGCCACGACCGCGCAATCATCCCCCGGGCCCACCCGAACCAGCCCGGAAAGCGGGGGCAACCGACGAAGCAAAGCCTCGACCACCGCATTTTCCCCCATGGAGCGAAGCGTCGGCATACTTATCGAGGAAGGATTCCGCGCGCCTGCAAATACACCGTAAGCAAACTGAGTGCATTAAAACTCGAGTGCATCACGATCGGCACCCAAAGGGAACCATGCCGCTCGTAACTCAGAGTCAAACAGAGTGAGAGCACAAAAAGTCCTGCCATGACCACGGGACTCCCATGCGAAAACGCAAACAAGGCACTCGTAAAACCCGCCGAGAGCAGGGAACCAAAGTAACGCTTTAACGTCCCGTAAAAATAGCCTCGAAACAATCCCTCCTCCACCAAAGGTGCAATCAGCACCGCGGAAAGCGCCACCGCCCCAACCGTCGACCATTCCCCCGTGCTGCACGCCTTCCGGAAAACCATCAACAAACTCTGCTCCTGCGCCCGCTCCGAAAGCCATTCCGCGGACGTCAAATTCACCACCCATACTAGAGGTAACGCCCCGGCCAATCCCACCAAAGCCCGCGGAATCCCAGGCCCAAAATGGCGCCACTCCGTCCCCGCGGCCTCGCTTACGGGAATCCGGCGCATCAACGCGAAAAATACGACAACCACCAACATCGCAAGCATGAATGCCGCGTTCGACAACAAAAGCTCCGGCTTTAGGTCGGCGACTGCATCATTCCTACGCATGGAGTAAAACCCAACATATCCAAAATACGCCGCAAGCAATCCCCCCAGAAAAATATCGGGCAAACCAAAATACGATTCACTCACCCTCCCTTTCCGGGTTCGCAAATCCATCAACCCACAAAAAAAATAGATCCCTCCCGCCACCGCAGGCAGAACCAGCAACGCCACAAAAAAAAGGGCTGGCTTGGTAAAATTCACAAGTTCAGAAAGCCAAGGACCTCCACCCCTCAAGGAACGAGCAAAGACGACAAGTAATAGATTCTTCCGTTCTCCAATTTTCCTTGGAGGCGCCCTCCAAAATCCACCTCCACCTTTCCCCCCTTCGCCGGAGCCTGATTCAAAAAACGCAGAAGCCGCCCAAGCGCCATCGGCGCCGTGTACCGAATCGCAGCCGCCCCCGGCGCCTTCCCCAAGGCCCGAGCCTTTTCCAAAGCCTCCTCGAATCCCCCAATCTCGTCCACCAACCCGGCCGATAACGCGTCCCGACCCGAAACAATCCGCCCATCCGCTACCCCCTTGCGAAGCAGCCCCTCCTCCAACCGCCGCTCCCGAGCCACGATCCCCACGAAACGGTCGTAGGACTGGTTGATCATCCCCTGCACGTACTCCCGCTCCGCCTCGGTCAACTCTCGAGCCCCATTAAGCATATCCTTGAACGCCCCGCTTTTGAACGTCACCACCTCCAGCCCCACCTTGCCCAACAAGTGCTGATAGTTCAGCGCCTGCATAATCACCCCAATGGAAGCCGTCAGGGTGGTCTCATGCGCAAAAACGTGCGTCCCAGCGCACGCCACGTAATACCCTCCCGAGGCGGCCACGGAATCCATGCTCACCACCACCGGCTTCTTTTCCCGAAGCTGCCGCACTGCCCGGTACAAAATATCCGACGCCGTCACCTCTCCCCCGGGGGAATCAATCCGCAAGACCACCGCAGCGACCGTGTCATCCGTGCGCGCCTGAGCAATCTCCTCCAAGGTGTCCTCCAGGGCACTCTCCCCCACCGACCCCGGCTCCGCCGAGTTGATCACACCCCGAATCGAAATCACCGCTACCCGCTTCCCCCCCTCCCCTTCCAGGGCTTCGCCCGACTTCACCACCGGCTCGTGAAAAGAGGCAGACCGGCGAACCCCAGCTCCCGTTCCCCGCACCAACTTCGCCGACCCCGCCAAGATCAGGGCAAGATTCAGCACGCCGCTGATCACCAGAACCACCACCAGAATCGACGTCACGCAGCCAGATCGCTTCTCGCTCATAGCGCCCCACCGTGAAGAAAGCGTCGACCTCCCGCAAGCCTGCCGACCATTTCCGCCCCCCCGATCGTCCTCAACCGGTGCCCAATCAGCACGGGCGACACCCTTCCGCTAAAAGCCCAAAGGGCTCTTGGAAATTCCCGACATCTTCTCCGCTTGCGCGTGCATCAACGCCTCGAGCCGCTTCTGCATAAACGCCGAGGCGGCACACGCCAAATCCCCCTTCACCTCGGGATACAACGCAACCAAACGCTCATACTCCTGAGCCCGCAACGTAAGCACCGTCACCGGCGTGAGCGAACGCACCGTCGCACGGCGGCGGCGCGTCGAGGTGAGCAAATCCACATCCCCAAAGCGCTCCCCCTCCCCCAGTTTGCCCAACATCAGCTCCCCCGTGGGCCCCTCCGCATACACCCCCACCACCCCGCTCTCAATCAAATACAGCCGGTCCCCAAAACAACTCTCATGCACAATGTCCTGCCCATCAGCAAAGAACTCCGTCCCCATCACATTCGCCAACTCCGCCAGAACGTTGGCATCCAAGCCGTCAAAACTCGGCAACGCCTTCAACAAGCCGAGTCTTCGCTCAAAGGAAACTTGAGGGGCGTTCGAGGAGGCCGTGCTGAGGTCACTCATAAGGAAGGGGTAAAACCGCCTCGCCATTAGACACCACCCCCCTCACGGGAACAAGCCTCCGGTACTCCCTTCCCGCTCCCCACCCATTCCCCCCTCACCGCAAGGACGATTCGAAGGAAGCCGGCCGCATGAACTGGAAAATCCGCGTGCCCCGGAGCGTGACCCCCAGCATTCGCCCGTCCCCTGAAATGGTCAGGCTCTCCGGAACCGCCCGAAAACGCCCAAGCTCCTCCACCATTTTTCCCGTATCACGCCTCCAAATGCGAATACTCCGATCCTCGGAGGCCGTGACGAAAAGGGGAGCCGTGGGGTGAAACACAGCAGAGGTCAACACCTCGTCATGGGTGCGAAACTCGCCCATCACCTCCAAGGTGAGCGCATCCCGAATCCGCGCCTTGCGATCCAGTCCTCCCTCGACCACCCACCGACCGTCGACTGAAACCGAGAGGGTCTGCGCGTTCAGGGCCGTCACATGCCGCTCAACCTGTCCGGTCCGCACATCCCAAACCACCAACGCCCTTCCCTGCCTCTGGCTACTTCCATCGGCCGGAGCCTCCCTCGTGATCATGATCTGCAGCACACGGTCCGCATCCAACCACCTCCCCACCGGCCACGAACGAATCTGACTTTCCGGGAATTCCAGAGAATCGAAATGCTCCGATTCCAGCACGCTCACACGACGGCCATCCGACGTATCAAACACCTCCCGGTCCACCAAAACCCTCCCCCCTCCCGGCGAAAGCAGAACGTTTCGAGGCGCGGATTTAAAACTCCATTCGCGCAGCATGTGCACCGCCCCGGGCGCCCACTCCCAGAACTGCACGGCTTCGGACAACTGGAGGCAAAAACGCCCCGAGACCCGATCAACGCTCAAACTCCGAGCCACCTGCGAAAAAAGCGGCGCATCGGTCTCCGTACGCTCCGGTCGCTTCCCTGAAGCGTCCCAGAACTCCAATTCCGAACGCTGGGTCACGTTGTTGCGTTTGAGCCGGATTACCCTCGATTGATCCCCGAGGAAGTCGGAACCCACAAACAAGTCCCCAGCCTGCCCCGAGAGCGCCCCCAGCACACGAGGAGCCTCGCACGTCCAGACCTTCAGTCGGTTGCCCTCATACACCACCAATTCGTGGGAGGTCGGATGCACCACCGCCTTCCATCCCGCCCAAGGTTTCTCCGCCGAGAAAAAACCGGACTTGATCGGCCTCCCCTGCGCTGCGTCCCAGAACTGCACGACCCCCATCCGGTCGGAGGACCGCGTCAGCGTGGCTAACACCCCCTTCTCGAGCACATGAATGGAACGCAACTCGCCCACCGGCACCTTCCATTGGAACGAAACCTCCCCATCACTCCTCCGGATCTTGGAGAGCGTGTTGGAACGCGCCGTGTAAAAAGACAGCTCATCCCGGGCAATCGTCGTTAAAAACTCCGAGAAAACCGAACCCGCCATCGCTTGGGACGACTTCGCCAGAGACTCCTCCAGAAGTCGCCCGCTGGCCCCATCCCACGCCCGCAACCAAGGCTTTCCCGCCACATCATCCCACTCAAACCCAAGCACGCGGTTCCCCTCCGAATCCGTAGGATCAAACAGGGCAAAGGAGTTGTTGGAGGCTTCCCTCGACCAAGACAGCTTTCCGCTCGCCACTTCCCACATTTGCATGAGCGCCTTGCGTCCGAAGGACCAGACGCGGTTCGGATCGACCAGCAGAAAACGCCCGTCCTCATTCAGCGAAACCGTCCTCGGCTCCTTCTCCGGCGCAATCCGTCCCAACAACTGCCAGTCCCCCACCCTCCACAGGTGTATTTCCACCAGGCTCTTGCCCTGAACTCCCACCACCGCCATCGTTCCCCCATCGCCACTGAGCGCCGCACGACGCCACTCCCAGTCGGTCTCCTCCAACCCAGTGGACAAGTCAAAGAGTTCCTTCGAAGCGCCCGTCTTCAGACTGTAACGCCGGATCCGACCCCGGCTCTGCAGTGCCAAAACCGAGGAACTCTTCCCTTTCTCCGGCAAAATCGAAACAAAGGCGCCCCCAGCACCCGCCTCCATCGTTTGATCCGATTCCGTCAGCCGCCGGTGGATATACTCCCAACTCGAAAACCGAGACCTCAAATCCTCCGGAACCTTCGCCAGCGCGTCCTCCATCCCCTTTCCGTCCAAGCGCTCCTCCGCCGCCTCCGCTACGGCAATCTGCGCTTCCGCGGCCGCCACCCGCTGTTTCTCCCGTTCCCCCAACGCCACCTGCTCGTTCTCCTTGGCCAAATCCTCGCTCGCCGAGGCCCGCCGTGCGGTGTCCTCCGCCTTCACCACCTCGTCCGCAAGCCTCTGGCGGTTCGCCGCAAGCTGCAGCATGAACACCCCTAGCACCAAAGCCAAAATGCCAAACAAAATCGCCTCACTCCGATTCCGCATCAACAACAGAACCACCTGACGCCCAAACTTCGCCCCCTCCGCCTCGGTCGCAAATCCACTCTGGAAAGACTGAATTTCAGAAACCAGCTCCGAGACGCTCTGGTACCGATCCTCGCGGGCCAGAGCGAGCGCTTTCATAGCCACCGCTTCCAAGGCCGGCGGCACCGCCCCTGGGCGCGATTGCCCCCAGTCCTCCGCCTCCTGCCCGCGCAGCGCCTCTTTGATCGGCGTAATCTCCCCGGCACGCACCCGACGCAGCACCTCGTTCACCGAATCTCCGTCCACCGGGGGACCGTAGGAGAGAATCGCATAAAGAATCCCTCCCAACGCGTAGATGTCCGTGCGCTCATCCAAATCAGCCACCCTCCCCGAAGCCTGCTCCGGCGACATGTAGCGGGGCGATCCCACCACATCCCCATCCATCGTCGCGGCAAGATCATCACGAAGCCCCGCCCGCCCCCGCGTCTCACCCCGCTCCGCCGCCTCCCCCTCGCGTTCCCCCATCACCTTGGCAAGCCCCCAATCCATCACCAACACCTCCCCAAACTCCCCCACCATCACGTTCTCCGGCTTCAAATCGCGGTGCAGGATGCCCATCGCATGCGCAAATCGAATCGCATCGCACACCTTCAAAAACACCGTAAGCAACTGATCCCTCGAAAACTGAAAGCGCAATTCCGGATCCCCCCGCCGCAACCCTCCCAAGATCTCCTCCAAGGTGCTCCCATTCACCAACTTCATCCCATACACGGGCCGCCCAATCGCATCCCGCCCACAACCGTAAACGGGAACGATGTTCGGGTGTGCCAACCGCCCCAGAATCTGAGCCTCCCGAAAAAAAAGGGCGTCCCGATCGGGATCCACATCCAACGCTCCGGCAATCTCATTGCCCACCTTCACCGCAATCGTACGGTTCAACTGACGATCCTCACCCTCAAAAATTCGCGCCATTCCTCCGCGGGAAATCTCACGCTTCAACGTGTACTCCCCGGGCATTCGAGCACTCAGCCCTGCCAAGCCCCCCCCCTGCTCAGGTGCAAACCCCAAACTCAGCTGCTGCCCCCCGCCCGAACGCGTCGTCTCCCCAGCCCCGCGAACCCGCCGAACCCCTTGAATCGCAAACGAGAGCTCCCCAATCCTCATGGAAGCGGGATAACTCGCCCACTCCCGATGCCGAATTCGACTCCCGTCGA
>JBEBAG010000028.1:0-9193 GCA_041159065.1 Verrucomicrobiota bacterium
GCTCCAAACAGGCCACGCCAATCCCCATCCTTATCGATCCGTCCTCCACCGCCAAGCGCAACGCCCGCCGCAATTAGCCCTCGGCATCCCCCCAACGCTGCTCCCGCTGCGCTAGCCATCCCAAATTCACCAGCGCCCCCGGATGCTTCCCATCCCGACGCAACACCTCCTCCCATCCTCTGCGCGCCACCCCCCATTCCTGCTTCCCCATCGCCTTCTTCACCCGCGCCAGCACCGCTTCCAAAGATCCCGACTGCCACTCCTCCAAAGCTCCGGCCGCATCCGCCCCCTCGCCCAAAGCCGAAACCGACTCCCCCCGTTCCCCCCCCCCCCCTTCCCCGAGCACCCCGGACTCCACACCCAACCCCACTACAATCGAAAGCCCCCCCCACAACCAACCCCAAGACCGCCCGCACCCCCTCCGGAGCCCTGAACGCCGTCCACCCCCGCGCGCTCCACTCGGTCCCTCTCCTCCTCGCAAGCGATTTCGCGCGCCCACCCCTTACTCCCTTCCTAGTTCTCTCGCCCGTTCCGTCGCCGCGCGGACCGCCCCAAGCAAACCCGCCCGCACCCCCGCCACCTCCATCGCCTCCAACCCGGCAATCGTGGTCCCCCCGGGACTTGTCACCGCCTCCCGTAAAACGGCGGGATGAATCCCCGTCTGCAACACCATCTCCGCCGCTCCCGCCAGCGTTTGCGCCGCAAGCTTCAGCGCCAAATCCCGGGGCAAACCCATCCGCACCCCCCCATCGGAAAGCGCCTCGATCATCAGATATGCGTAAGCAGGACCACTCCCGCTCAGCCCCGTCACCGCATCCAGAAGCCCCTCTTTCACCCTCCCCACAAATCCCACCGCCCCAAAGAGTCGCTCCACCCAAGCGCCATCCTCGGGCGTCGCCAGACTTCCCAGCGCGAACGCCGAAGCCGCGCGGTGCACCAGCGCAGGAGTGTTGGGCATCACGCGCACCACCCGCGCCCCCGGACCACAGGCTGCCTCCAGCGCAGCAAGCTTCACCCCCGCCACAATCGAGATCACCAGCTTGCCCCCAAGGCCGCCAGACACCCCTTCCAAAGCCCGCAACGCATCCTCGGGCTTCACACACAACACCACCACCCCACAGGCCCGCACTAAATCCCCGTTGGAATGCGCCAGATTCGCCCCGGACTCCCCGGCCAACGCACGGGCCGCCGCCTCCACCGCATCGCTCAACCACACCTCCCCAGCACGCGCCACGCCCTCTTTCAAAATCCCCCGCACAAGGGCGGTGGACATTTTCCCACATCCAAGGAATCCGATGTTCATGCTGGGGATATACCCCCTCCCCTCCCCCCTGAACAGCGCGCGCATCCATCCCTTGCGCCGAGCAATCCGCACCGATCACTCCAGCCGGCCTGCTCATGAGCCCCCCCCACGCTTCCCCCCATTCCATCCCCCTCGGGAAGCCCCCCGATCGGGCACCAACACCACGGGCACTTCCGCCCCCCGAATCACCCCCTCTGCGATGCTCCCCACCAGCAGATTGTACAGAGCGCCATGCCCGTGGGATCCCAGCACAACCCATTTCGCCTTCCGGCTTCCGGCCTCCGCGAGAATCGTCCCCACGACGGCTCCCGTCCGGTGCACCGTCTCCACACCGATCGATCGCTGCTCAAAAAACTCCCGAGCCACCCGGAGCGCCGCCTCGGCCGCCCGAGCCACCGACTCCTCCGCACTCGCATACGCCTGCGGAGGGGCCATCCCCACATAGTCCACCTCCGGCTCCTGCACATTCAGCACGACCACCCGAGCCCCCCCCGTGGCCAGGGCGGCCGCCGCCTCATACACCGCCTGCGTCACCCCCGAGAAATCCACCGCCGCAACAATCACCTCGCCTTGCATTTCATTTCCCTCCCTTGACTCCGTTGTTCCTCCCGTTTTGCCGCTCCCCCTCGGGTTCGGCCGTCACCTAGTCCTCCCTCGCCGGTCCCCTCCGCTCCAAGCCCGCCCCTCGGGTTCGCCCCCTGCCCCGATGCCTCTCGATTCCTCTCCCCACTCCTTCCATCGTATCCCGAGCCATGCCCGACCTTTTCGAGAGCCCCTCCCCATTTTCGCAAGACCAGCCATCCGCCCCGCTTGGCGAAAGGATGAGGCCGCGCACGCTTGAGGAGTACGCCGGCCAGAACCACCTCCTCGCCCCGGGAAAACTGCTCCGGCGGGCCATCGAAGCCGATCGCCTCTCCTCGCTCATCCTCTACGGTCCTCCGGGAACCGGAAAAACCACGCTGGCCCGCCTCCTCGCCCAGTCCACGCGAGCCCATTTTGAATCCCTCAGCGGAGTCGAACATGCGGTGGCCGATATCCGCCGCTGCCTGACCCAAGCCAATGACCGCATCCGAGCCTCCGGCACCCGAACCCTGCTTTTTCTTGATGAGATCCACCGCCTGAGCCGCTCCCAGCAAGATGTCCTCCTCCCGGAACTCGAGAAGGGGGCCGTGCGCCTCGTGGGCGCCACGACTCACAATCCCTACTTCGTCCTCACCTCTGCGCTGGTCTCCCGCTCCCAGATCTTCCAACTCGAGGCCCTCAGCCCGGAAACCCTCGTCATGCTCCAGGAAAGGGCCCTCCTCGACGTGGAACGCGGCTTGGGCCAGTTTCCCTGCAAGGCCGATCCTGGCGCCCTCCGGCACCTCGCCCTCCATGCCGAGGGGGATGCCCGCAAGTGCCTCAACGCCTTGGAACTGGCCGTGCGCTCCACCCCGCCGAGCGCGGACGGAACCATCCACATCGGCCTTCCCGAGGCCGAAGAAAGCATCCAGCGCAAGGCGCTCGTCTACGACCGCGACGGCGACCAGCACTACGACACCGTCTCCGCCCTGATCAAAAGCATCCGGGGCGGCGACCCCGATGCCGCTCTCCACTGGCTCGCCCGGATGCTGGAGGCCGGGGAGGATATCCGTTTTCTGGCCCGACGGCTCGTCATCCTGGCCAGCGAAGACGTCGGAATGGCCGATTCCCAGGCACTCCCCATGGCCGTCGCCTGCCAGCAAGCCGTGGAGTCTGTCGGACTTCCCGAGGCTCAAATTCCCTTGGCCCACGCCACCGTCTACCTGGCCACCGCCCCGAAAAGCAACCGGGCCTACACCGCCCTGCAGGCCGCAAAAAAAGACGTGCACGAAGGCCTCTCCCTCGCCGTCCCCCCCCATCTCCGGGATAGCCACTACTCCGGGGCTCAAAAACTTGGTCACTCGGGTTACCTCTACAGCCATGATTTTCCGGGCGGCTACGTGCCCCAAGCGTATCTGCCGGAGGGACGCCGCTACTACTTCCCCTCCGAAAACGGCGCCGAACGGCGCGTCAGGGAACGCCTCGAATATTGGAGGGCGCTTTTTGAGGAATCCCTCGGAAAAAACCCGTCCTCCTCCGGCAAAGGCTAAGGAAAAGCCCCCTTTTTCCTGCTTTGCACACCCCCCGTTTTTCCATCATGGTCCGCTATGGAAGCCGCCTCGCCTCATCCCCTCGACAGCCTCTTCTACCAGCCTGCCGACGCTTTTTTCCCGCAAAGCGCCTCCCTCGCCCTCACCTACGACGACGTCACCCTCGCCACCCTCTACTCGGAGGTCCTGCCGCGGGATGCCCAACTCGAAGTCCATCTCACCGAGACCCTTCACCTCGGCATCCCCATCGTCTCCGCGGACATGGACACGGTCACCGAGGCCGAAATGGCCATCGCCCTCGCGCGCTGCGGAGGCCTGGGACTGATTCACTGCAACATGCCGGAGCGGGAACAACTCTCCCAAGTCAGCCGCGTCAAAAATAATGTCCACGGCCTCATCCAGGAACCCATCAAGGCTTCCCCCGAGCAGACCGTCGGGGACCTCCTCGCCTACCTCGAGGAAAAGGACTACGCCTTCCGCACTTTCCCCGTCGTCGACAACCAAAACCGACTCCTCGGCCTGCTCCCCGGACACGTCGTGCGACCCCGCTATGCCACCACCCAGGTCGCGCATGCCATGACCCCTCGGGGGCAAGTCCACACCATCCCCGACTCCGAATTGGGCAGCGACCCCATCCAACGGGCCGACCGGTTTTTCTCGGAACACATCGGCATCCACAAACTGCTCGTGGTCGACAAGCACGACCGCCTGCGCGGACTCTTTACCCTCTCCGATATCGAGCGCATCCGGCTCGAGCAGCACGCCCAGCTCAAACCCGCACGCGACAGTCAGTTCCAGCTTCTCTGCGGGGCCAGCGTCTCCAGTCCCCGCAAATCCTCCGGAGAAATCGATGCGGACCGCCTGCTGTCCCACGTAACCGCCTTGGTGGAGCGGGGCCTCGACGCCATCGCCATCTCGACCGCCCACGGGCACTCCAAGGGTGTGGGGGACGCCGTGCGTTTGATTCGCCAGGAGTTCAAAGACCTTCCGATCATTGCGGGCAACATCACCAGCGGAGCCGGCGTCGATTACCTCGTGGACTGCGGGGCCAATGTGATCAAAGTGGGGCAAGGGCCGGGCTCCATCTGCACCACCCGAATCGTCGCCGGCGTGGGCATCCCCCAACTCACGGCACTCTACGTCGCGTCCCGGGCCGCCGCGCGCCGCGGAGTGGCCATCCTTGCCGACGGGGGAATCACCAAGTCCGGGGATATCGTCAAGGCGCTCACCCTCGCCGACGCCGTGGTTTGCGGGGGACTTCTCGCAGGATGCCCCGAGGCGCCCGGCAGCGTGATGGAGATTCACGGCAAACTATACAAACAGTACCGGGGGATGGGGTCCCTCGCCGCGATGAGCGCGGGAAGCGCTGCACGCTACGGTCACGCCTCCAAGGACACCGCCCGAAAGGTGGCCGCCGAGGGCGTGGAGGCGCTCAAGGAGCTTTCTCCGAAGCTGGACCAAGTGCTCCTCCAACTGACCGGCGGACTGCAGAGTGGCATGGGCTATCTCGGAGCCAGGACCCTTGCGGAACTGCGCCAGAATGCGCGCTACATCCAAGTCTCCGCCGCGGGCCAGAAGGAAAGTGCCCCCCATGACGTCATCGAAGTGAAGACAGGATCTCAAAAAGGATAGCCTCAGCCTGCACCGATCGACACGCAGAGCCCCCACTCGGGAAGCGCTTCCCCTGCGGCCCCCCCAAGAAATCAACAAGGCGCTTCCTTTTCAGCGGGTTGAAACAGACCCAACCGCTCTCGGGAAACGGATGGGAACCCCTCAACTCGAAACACCTCATTCGAACGCTGGCTCCTGAGAGAATTGTGCCGCAGCCGAGCCCCCCGCCCCCCTCAGCGTTCTTTCCAATCCACGTCGCTGACGGAAAGCTTTTCGGGTTGAAAAGCGCGGCCACCCAAGGGCGCCCGGTTGGGGAGCGGATGAGTTCCCAAAGCATCCGCCTTCCCTCGCTGACCGGCAAGTCCGAGTTCTTCGGGCCACCTCGAGGCGCACATGCCGTCAGATCCCACGGCTCCTTTTGCTAGCCAACTCGACACATTCCGGGACAGGCATTTCCGGACCCTATCCGCCGTTGGCATCCCAGTCATCGGTGCGAAAAGACCCATCCAGCAGAGTTTTCCCATCAGAAAGTGATGGCCTTGACCTAATCTCGGAGCGCTTCTCCCAGAGTTTCGGTGTATGCACTTCTTCATCCAAGAAGCCGTGCGGCTCGAGATGAGCAATTATCTCCAAAACCGAACGTTGGATGGCGATCTCATCGAGGCGTTGGACAGCGCACATCGGGCCTCGGATCTCTTTAGGATGACCGTGATGGATTTGCTCCGGCAACTGCCCTCCTCCCAGCCCAAATCGCACGCTCTGCAGACGCGTTTCTTTCGCGATCTCAAAAACAGACACTTCCGAAACATTCTTACAAACGCCTCTCCGGAAGGCTACTATAGATTCCAATGGCTCACGCAAACCGTGCGAGCGCCGATCGCACCTCCGATTCCCTCCCCCATGGCGGGATGTACGGGCTGCGCGCTCCATGGAGGGACGACTCAGAATGCCTGATCCTGCGCAAGGACCGGATCCGTGTTCAGAAAGTCACCACCTACGGTTACGCCAATTTCAACCCAATCTTCGGCGCGGGCGCCCTCCGCTACGATCTCATCAAAGACGGACGCAGCCTTCTCAACGCCGAAGCCATCGTCATCGAGGGGAAACCTTCCAAATCCCTAAACAACGCGATCCCGACCGGCGGCAAAACCGAGTTCCGCGGCATGGCCGTGCATCACATGATGCCTGAACGCCTTCACCCCTCCGCGCGCTTCGACCTCGCCAAGGCACGCGGTGCTATCCGTCTAGCGCCCGAACCACAAGTGTTACAACGGCCCTTATTGGAATGGCATCGGGCTTCGTGAGCCCGGCCTCGACAATACCTCCCTACTTGGAGTGAGCGCTCACCGACATGTGCTCCACCTCCGGAGCTCCGGCCTTTGAGTCGTGGGCGATCGCATCCAGAACCCAAACCCGCAACGCGCGGACTATGCCCCATTCTGAACCTTCCCTGCCCTGCTCAAACCCGGGAACTACCAGCAGGAAGCCGAATACCTCGCCAATGCAGGACACGTGCTCGTCGAGGGAGACGCCAAACACCAACGCATCCGCGCCGCGTGCCCGAGTCTGGCGAATCTCTCCCCCTATTTTCTCGGACAGACCTTCGACTTGGTTCGGGAAATTGATCGTAAAGGAAACCATGTCCTCACGCCCAACACCGCGCCCGCGCTCGAGCTGATTCGGGCCAGCGCAGACAAGCGATCCTCCTTCGAGCATTCCCTCCGAAAGGGTGGCATCGGGTGGCAGGACCAAGGCAATCAATGGCTTGTAACGCCGCATGCCACGCGGAAGGCCATCGCCGAACCGAACCGGCAATTTAAAAAGGAGTTACGCGAAATCGAGGAACTCCAATCAGAAGGCGGTGTCACCGGATTCCGCACTCTCACGGCGAACGGAATGCCCGGTTGGTTTCAGTCGGGTCCGGAATCCAAAAACCACCGGACGGAGGGTCCGGCAAGTGCCGTTGGGGAATGCCTACGAGCGACCCAATCCCACGACAAACTGGGCGGCTTCGCCTTAGGGACTCAGAGAACGATCACGCTGCGTGGAAAGCCGTTCGCCACCCAAACGGCAGACTCCGAGTACACGCTCAAGTCGAGCAGTGAATTCACCACGCTTCCAATCCATCGGGCCAGCGACACGATTCAAATCTCGCCGCGGAAGAATGTGTTCACGGACCCCGCGGAGATCTCCTTCGGGATGCCCATTTAGAGCACGAGCGACGTAGACTTCAGGCACACACTGGACGGCAGCGATCCGCCCCTTTCGTCCCCCTTCTACACAAAACCCTTGGCCCCCAGGCAGGACACCTACGTGAAGGTTATTCCGTTTCGAAAGGGACTCCGAGAGAGTCCCTTCACTATTCCCAGCGAGGAGACGGGACTGACCGTCGGCACGGTGTTCCGGAGGGAATAGCCGCGTCCTGCCCGGACTCGCAAAGCCGCCGTCATGAAGTGTCTGGGTTACGAACATTTCGAGAGACCTTGGCTCGGTCTTTTTGCACACATTGGCGAGCCCTGGGGTGCTCGAGCCGCAGGAACGCGGGAAGGTTGAAAGCATTTTGGAGCCCAGCCAGGTCGATGCGGCCCGCAAGACAGACAGGACTTACGCCTCTCTGTACGAGGGGTATATGGAGGTCCCTTTCACGGAGGTCCGCTCATTCGATGCGCCAGAGCCTCTCTACACGCCAAGGATGAACGCCGGATATGATCTCCGCGTGGAGGTGGACGTTGAGGAGTGGTTTCCATCGCCAACCTGACAGTCGGAAAATATGTGGCCTGTGGCGCAGAGCGGCGGCCTCCACCGGTTGCGGGTCGCGTTCGCAGATCACCGCTGGAAGCAGTTCAAAGACGAATGCTCGATAGGCTGGTCCAAGCAGCGCATCTGGCAGTGGATCCCGAAGGTTGAAGTCAGCGGACCGAACGTCGACCGACAACCCCTACCGGCCTCTTGGCTTTTACGGAATCTTCGAGGGAAGAAACGGTCTGGATACCCCCAGCAGGAAAGCGACGCGCAGGTGATCGAAAACCATCTCCCCGGCGCCCGCGGGGAGATGGTATGGAACGGAGACGTACGCGACACACACCGGATCCGACTGCCCTTGAGCAGCGCCCGTGCGGATCAAGCGCCGTTCTGGATTGTGGGGGGTCGCATCGGAAGGGAGTGCCATGAAGAACCCGAAGGCCAACCGTCGGTCCTCGGCAAATGGGCGCCAAGGGAACATCCCTTCCCCAACCCTGACTGCCTTTTCTCAAAACACCCTGATGACGCCCCTCGACCCTTCCTAAAGAACGCGCAAACCGGACCGGCCTTAAGCCCTCCCCTCGTCGAGAAGCACCAAGAACGCAGTCCGTACGCGCCCCCACCACCCTAGAGTGAGTGGACCCGCACGGAAACGGGGGGATCAGATCACTCCATCACGGATCTCGGAACCCACTGGAGCTCGAAGTACATCCCCTCCTCGGAAACCAAGACCTCAACAACCAGCTTTTTGCGTGAAAATTCGCCCTCATGCGCCCCACCACTCCCCATCCAGCGGTAGAGCGCCAGCGTCTCCTCCGGAGAGAAAAAATCCGCCTCGAAGAACTCCCGCAGCTCGCTGACTCCCCAATCATCGTTGCACCACCACTGCACTCGAACCCCGCTCCCGTCGCTCCCGCGTCCTACCCGCACCGTTCGCCACGACCACTCTCCATCGTACTCATCCCGGCGCTCAAACTGGTACTCCCCGCCTCCCAAGGAAATGGCGCGCTCCCCAAAAGCACCTTTCAAGTATCCAAGCACCAGCGCCACAGGGGAATCCGAGGGCTCCTCCGTCTCCCCTGCCCCCCCCTCCGCACCCGGGGCCGCCCTGCGAATAACACACTTGCGCACCGGAGGAGGCGCCGGCGACAGCCCAGGGCTCAATCCCTCCCCCCAGTAGCACCAAGCCTCCCACAATCCGACCCCGAGCCACCCTTTCGGCGGACGGCGCACTCCGGCCTCCCGAAGCATCCCGTCCGTCCTGAAAGCCACCGGCGAATGTTCCGGACCGCGAAAGTATCCCTTCACCGGACGTCCCGCCGGATGTCCCTCAGCGGGGCGTCCCGAACGTCCGCCGGCTTGCCCCAATCCTGCCCCACCCACGGAATCACCGTCCGCGGCACCGCTGAGAGCGACCCGCGGATCC
>JBEBAG010000029.1:0-6860 GCA_041159065.1 Verrucomicrobiota bacterium
ACTGGTCCACGTCCCGCACATCCTGTCCTTTGACTGGAGGGAGGTTGAGGATCTCGGATTTGATGCCGCGGGGAGTGGCGCCTTCGCCGTGGTGGCCGGAGGTCATGCAAAGGAGTTGGCCGAGGGTGATGTCGGCTTTGCGGGGGTCGTCGAGGGGGAATGCCTCTGGGAGAAAAGTCTCGGTGTAGACCTTCTGGTTCAGGCCATTGGGGAATTGGGCGCGGAATTCGTTCAGCATGATGCCGCAGGCGATGCTGGTGTAGGCTTTGCCGGTGGAAGCCATGTCGGGATGGGCGTTGCGGCGGGCTTTGCCGAAGTATTTTTCGTAGACGAGATACCCGTTGCGCACCACGAGCAGGCCCCCGTTGGGATTGGAGGCGCGGAGGACTCCCTCGAAAGCCTGGTCCAAGCGGGCAAGGTCCAGTCCTGCAACTTTGCGGATCGACTCCGGATCGGAAAGGGTGCGCCAGCCGCCTTCGGGGTCCGGCGGCGGAAAATAATCCGGGGCGGCGGAAACGGGGCGGGAGGCCAGGAGAAGGCTGAAAAGACAGAGAAGCAGGGGGATACGCATGGGTTTGGGAGGCTGAGAATGGGGGGAGGTTGTGGTTGGTAGCAGAACGGGAGGGGAGCGCCAAGGAGGCGCGGGATTCCGGGAGCGCCTGCCGTGGCAGAGAGATTGCTTTTCGAAATTTTGGCAAAATTCGTGTGCTGCCTTTGGGGCGCCGAAACAACTGCCTGCAACCCTGTTTATGAAATCCATCCTCCCCCTGTTGTGTGTGCTGGCTTCAGCCCCTTTGACGGCTTTGAACGCGGCCGAGTCTTCCCTGCCGCTTTTTGTGGAGGCGGAGTCCTTCCAGTCGCATGGCGGCTGGGCTTTGGACACCTCCTTCACCCAAATTGTGGGCTCTCCCTACCTGCTGGCCCATGGCCTTGGGAAACCGGTGGCCGATGCCACGCACAAAATCACCGTCCCAAGCGCCGGAAACTACCGGGTATGGGTGCGGACGAAGGACTGGGTGGCTCCGTGGAAGGCTTCGGGTACGCCGGGACGGTTTCAGCTGTTGGTGAACGGCAAGCCCTTGGCGGTGGAGTTTGGGACGCAGGGGGCGGAGTGGCACTGGCAGTCCGGGGGAAGCGTGGATTTGCCTGCGGGCGAGGTGAGTCTCGCGCTGCATGACCTCACCGGATTCGAGGGGCGATGCGACGCGATCCTTCTGAGCAAGGACGCCGGGTACACGCCTCCCGACGGGGCGGCCTTGGCGCAGGCGCGCAAGGCGTGGCTCAATCCCGGGGGGAAGCCGGAGGACGCCGGGGAGTTTGATTTGGTGGTGTGCGGCGGCGGGTATGCCGGTCTGGGGGCGGCGATTTCTGCGGCGCGCCAGTCGCTGAAGGTCGCTCTGATTCAGGATCGGTTCGTGCTGGGCGGCAACGGAAGCAGCGAGATTGGCGTGTGGGCGATGGGCGGCACGATGCGCGGCAAGTATCCGCACGTGGGGGAGATTGTGGAGGAGTTTGCGGATCGCGCGCCGGACAGCCCCGGGGCCGCGAAGGATTTCGTGGATGAGCTGAAGGAAAAGGTCTGCCGCAAGGAGAAGAACCTCACGCTCTACCTTGGGCATTTCGTCCACGGAGCGGTGACGGATCGGCGCGACGGGCGCATGCAGTCGGTGATCGCGCTGGATGTGAAGACGGGTCGCGAACGCGAGTTTCGCGGGAAGTTTTTCGTGGATTGCACGGGGCACGGGACGGTGGGGGCTTTGGCTGGCGCGAAGTTTTCGATGGAGGAAAAGGGGCACATGGGGACCTCCAACATGTGGTTCTACCAGCAGGAGGACACGCCGCAGGCCTGGCCTGCGACGCCTTGGGCGCTGGCGTTGGAGCCGGGGGATTTTCCGCCCTTGGTGAAGAGCAAGAGTCAAATCGAGGGCAAACCGTTCATGAAGGGGGAATGGTTCTGGGAGTCGGGCTTTGACAAGCATCCCATTGAGGATTTGGAGCGGATCCGGGACTGGAATTTCCGCGCGCTGTACGGGGCGTTTAGCGCGTTGAAGACCAAGGAGGAGCATGCGAACGCGGCGCTCAAATGGGTCTCCCACGTGGGCGGACCGCGGGAATCGCGTCGTCTGGAGGGAGATGTGATTTTGACCCAGGAGGATATTGCGGAGGGCAAAGAATACGCGGATGGGTTTGTGCCCACGACCTGGGACATTGATTTGCACTATCCGCGGGAGCAGTACGCAAAGAAGACGCCGGACAACCCGTTCATATCGCGCGCGGAGTTCGGGAAGCATGTGGATCGCAAGAACGGCTATCCGGTTCCCTACCGCTGTTTTTATTCCAAGAACGTGCCCAACCTGTTCATGGCGGGGCGTAATATCAGCGTGACACACCAGGCGCTCGGAACGGTTCGGGTGATGCGGACTTGCGGGATGATGGGGGAGGTGGTCGGCAAGGCGGCCTATCTGGCGGTCCTGCACAAGACCGATCCGCGGGGCGTTTACGAGAAGCATTTGCCGGAGCTGACGGAGTTGGTCAAACAGCCCGGGGCGACGCGTCGGGACAGTCTCACGGGTGAGTTGCATCCCGACCTGAGCATTGAGGATTTCCGGAAGCTGCCGGTGCACCGGACCAACCGGAGCCTGCCCGCCTACGCCTCGACGCTTTACTCCGCGGCCGAGGGCGTCCCGGTGCGGCTCCCCGGGGTTGTGGTGGACGATTCGCAGGCCAAGCTGGAGGGGAAATGGGCCTCCTCGAGCGTGCTGTTTCCCCAAGTGGGCGGGGGGTATGTGACGGCTGCGCCCTCGGCCAAGGCGGTGGCGCGGTATGAGTTTAGCGTTCCCAAGAACGGGAACTACGAGGTGTGGGTTTACTGGGCTCCGGATGAGAAGCGGGCGAGCAATGCGCCCTGCGTTCTGGAGCGGCCCGCTCAGGAGCCCGTGAATGTGCGGCTCAACCAGCGGGAGCCGGCGGGTCCCCAAGGCGCGTACTCGATTGGAAAATTTGCGTTCGAGGCGGGCAAAGTGAACGCGGTGGTGCTGCGCTCCGAGGGCGCGGATGCCGCGGTGCACGCAGACGCCGTTCAGGTAGTGGCGGTTCCCTAGGGGAGCCGGGGTCAGGGAGGCGGATTTCCGGAGGGGCAATGAGCCTTGAGCGTACCAAGGCGGTGGCGGTTCGCCTCTGGCGGCTGGTGGCGCTGGGGCTTGCGGCGGGGTTGCTTCGTTGGGCGGCCCCGCCCCCTGCACCGCCTCCGGGGGCGACGTCTTTGTCGGAGGTTCGGTCGTACTTTCCCGGGGCGCACCGGTTGCAGGCTGCGGGGGATGCGGGGGAGGTCGTTTTGGAGGAGGGTGGGGGCGTGCTGGGGCGAGTGGTGACGACCGCCCCCCAGACCAACGCGATCGTGGGCTACTCGGGCCCCAACAATCTGCGCTTGTTTCTGGGGGCGCGCGACGAGGTGGTGGGCGTTCGCCTGCTCTCAAGCGGCGATACGGCCTCCCATGTGGAAGCGCTTCGCGAGCATCGTCCTTTTTGGGAAAGTTTTGTGGGGTGGCGGGCTGGGAGCGGGACGCCGCCCAAGGTGGAGGCTTTGGCGGGATCGACGCTCACGAGTCTGGCGATGGCGGAATCGGTGGTGGCGCGTTTGTCTGGGCAGCGCGTCTCGCTCCGTTTTCCCGAGCCCTTGAGTGTGGCGGAGGTGCAGGCGCTTTTCCCGGCGGCGGGGGGGATGCGGGAGGATTCGGTTCGCAAGGGGTGGGTGGAGGCTTTGGGCGGCTCGGGGGAAACGCTGGGATATGTGCTCAGGACTTCCCCGGAATCGGATGATGTGTCCGGTTATGCTGGGCCGACGGAGTGTCTGGTGGGAGTGGCGACGGACCGGGAGCGGATTACGGGCATTCGGATTCGGAAGTCGTATGACACGGAGGAGTACGTGGATCGGGTTCGGGAGGACGGGGAATATGCGAAGTTGTTGGCGCGATATGGGGTGAGTCAGTGGGCGGGACTGAAATTTGAGGCGGAGAAGATCGAGGGGGTGGCGGGGGCGACGCAGACGAGTTTTGCGATGGCGGAAGGGGTGAAGCGACGGCTCAGCCAGGAGTCGGGGCGGGTACAGGGAAGGGCGGGGCCGAAGGCGGAGGGGGGGTCGGCTAGTTGGCGGGAATGGAAGCATCGGGGGCGGGATGCGGCGCTCCTGGGGATGGTGGTGGGGGCGTTGGGGATGAGCTTCAGTAGTTTGCGGGGGAAACGGTGGGTGCGGGTCGGGTGGCTGGTATTGCTGGGGGGGGGGAGGGGCTGTTGGCTTGGGCAGTTTGTGTCCCTGGCGTTGCTGAGCGGTTGGGCGCGCGTGGGGCCGGACTGGCGGAGCATGGGCGGGGTACTGTTGTTAGGGGCGATTGCCCTGCTGGTTCCCTGGGCCAGTCGGCGTCAGGTGTACTGTCACCACTTGTGTGCGCACGGCGCGTTGCAGGAATGGTTGGGTGGGTTTGAGCGTTGGCACTGGAAGGTTCCGCCCCAATGGCATGCGCGCCTTTCCCGGATCCCGGGGGTTCTGCTTGGGGGGATCTTCCTGGGTGGGGTCGTGCTTCCGGGGGCGGATTGGAGCGCGCTGGAGCCCTTTGATGCGTGGGTGCTCCGGGGAGCCGCGGCGGGCTCCGCATTTGTGGCGTTGTTTGGACTGGTCGCTTCGCTTTTTGTGCCGCAGGCCTATTGTCGCTACGGGTGTCCCACGGGGGCGCTCCTTAAAATGATGCGTGCAACTTCGAGTCAGGAAAAATGGGGGCGCCGGGACACGTTGGTTCTGGGTGTGCTGGGGGTCGCTTTGGTGCTGCTGCTGGTGGGAGGGGGAGGCGGGCGTTGGTTTTCGGGCGGTCGTTCGGGGGCGGGGCTTGGGGGCAAGACGGGAGGGGAGCTGAGCGAGCTGCGAGGGGGCGCGTTTGGAACGACGTGGTGCGTGAAGGTGCGGGGGGGCGTGAAGGATGCGGAGGCGGTGCGTAGCCAGATTGCGGAGGAAATGGAGCGGATCGAATCGACCCTTTCCCCGTGGCGGGAGAATTCCGCGACGAGCCGCTTCAACCGGGAGGAGAGCCTGGAGCCGATTGCGGTGCCGGAGGAGTTGGGAAATTTGGTCCGCTTTGCGCTCAAGCTGAGTGCCGCCTCGGAGGGGGCTTATGACATCACCGTGGCCCCGCTGGTTTCGGCGTGGGGGTATGGGCCATCGGGGGGAGGGGGCTCTCCGCCGAGTCGGGGGGAGATCCTCGAGTTGCTGCAGCGGGTGGGGTGGAGAAAGTTGCGGGTGGGCTCGGATGGGGCTTCGCTGCGCAAGGGACATCCGAAAATGCAGATCATCCTGTCCTTGCTTCAGGGCTACGCCGTGGACCGGGTGGGCGAGATCTTGCGGCGGTTGGGATGCCGCGAATTCCTGGTGGAGCTGGGTGGAGAGCTGTTGGCCGCGGGCAAGTGGAGCGTGGGGATTGAGAATCCGGGCGAGGAGGGCGGGGTCCTGCGTCAGGTGGAGCTTCAGGATACGGCGATGGCCACCTCCGGGTTGTACCGAGCCCGCCGCAGCGCGGGGGGAGAGGGGAAAAAGGTGTCGCACCTGATTTCTCCGGTGACGGGCGAGCCGCTGGATGGCGGGGTGGAGCTGTGCTCGGTGGTTCGGCCCACGTGTCTGGAGGCGAAAGGATGGGCCACGGCGGTTTTGGCCTCGGGGCTTCCCCGTTCGGTGGAGATGGCGCACCGGGAGGGGATTGAGACGCTTTGGGTGGAGCGGGGAGGAAGAGTGACTTTCACGGCTGGGAAAGTTTTTTCCGGAGGCACCGGTTTGGGAGAGTCCGGAGCGCAGGGGCAGGGTGCTCGGCGGGATTGACTCCGCGGGGAGGCGCTCCCAAATGGGGATCGCCTATGGAAAGTCTTTTCTCTGAAACCGTGCCTGGCCCCGTTCAGGAAGGACTGCGGGGGTTTGTTTCGCGTTTGAAGGAAGCGCTTGAGGCCGGCTTGGTGTCGGTGCTGCTCTACGGGGGGAGCGCCAAGGGCCATTTTCAGGACGGTGTGTCGGATCTGAATGTCCTGGTGGTTCTGGACCATGTGACCTTGGAGCGCCTCGATTCAATCTCCGAGGCGGTGCTTTGGAGCGCTGGGTTTGCGCGCCTGCGGGTGATGACGTTGGCGGAGGAGGATTTGTCGGATTCCGCAGAGGTGTTCTCGACCAAGTTCCAGGATATTCAGCGCCATCACGTGGTGCTTTTTGGGGAGGACCTCTGCGGGCGCATGGCGATTTCCAAGGAACGCTTGGAGCGGCAGGCGAAGCGGGAGCTGGTGAATCTGCATCTGCGTCTGCGCCAGACGTATGTGGAACTGCGGGGGCGACCCGAGGGGCTGGAGGCCATGCTGAAGCGCTCGGTGACGGCGCTCCTTTTAAATCTGGGGGTTCTTCTGGAACTGAAAACGGGGGTGCGTTCGGAGGATCTCGGCGCTGTGGTGCGTCTAGCCGGTGGGCAGGGATTTTCCGAGGAGCGGTTGCGTGCGTTTCTGGATCTCAAGAACGGGAAGGCGCCGCAGGGAAATATCCGGGACCTTTACCGCGCATTTGCGCAGAGCGTGGAGGCTGCCCTGGGCTTGGTCTCTTCCCCGGAAGTGGCATGAACTGGTTTTTTCACAACCCCGTCGCGGACATGCCGGGGCCGCTCTTCCTGTGCTTTTACGCATTGGTGTTGACTGGGGCGTACTTGCTTGGCCGCTGGCGCCTATGGGATCGGGACAAGACCGATGAGCTGCCCTCGCTCCGAATTCCAAGCGTCCCGGATGCCTACACCACCGCCTATCTGGCGGACGGGAGCGCCGGACTGAGGGATACGGTGCTGACCTCG
>JBEBAG010000030.1:0-3022 GCA_041159065.1 Verrucomicrobiota bacterium
TGGCGCAGCCCCAGCCCTCTCGTCCAGCCCTCTCGTCCAGCTGGCAAAGGCCGTCCCCTCCCACACACGCCCTCCCCTCTAATCCGGGAGCTCCAAAAGACGCCGAGCCTCTTTGAGCAGCCACTCCGGCTGCGTGAAGGGCTGGTAGGAGATGTTTTGCCAGCGAACGCGCCCGCCTCCGTCGATCAAGAACAAACCGTGCAGGGGCTTCTGCTCGAAATCATCGTAGGCCCGGTACGCCTTGAACGCCTCCAACGCCGGGTCGGCTAACACCAGAAAGGGAAAGCCCCCTCCGGACTTCGCCTTCTCCATGGTCTTGTGCAGCTTCTCCGGCCCATCCGTGCTCACCGCCACCATGCCAATCCCCGCCTTCGCATACTCCGCCGTGAGGGGCGCAAACTGATTGAGTTGCTCGATGCAATGAATGCAACCGCTGCCGAGGTAAAACATCAGCAATACGGGCCTCCCCTTCCAGTCCTCCAACCCGTGCCGCTCCTCGCCTCCCGCGCTCAAACTCCAGCCCGCAGCCTGCGGAGGAGTCCACCGGAACGGTCCGATCGCATCCAAATCAGGACGCACCCCCACCTCCGGACGCCCCTGCACCGGCCCCTGCACCGGCCCAGTGGATCCGGCTTCCGCCACGGCGGCTTCCTTCACCGCAGCCACCCGCTGCAACACGGGCAAATCCGCATCCGCAGAAAATGCGAGCTTTTCGAGTTTTGACCAAGCGGCCAAAGCCTCGCCGCGTCTCTGGGCCAACCACAGAAGCTCCACTTCGCGCGCTTGGGGAAGCAACTCCCCTGCCCCTTTCTCCACCGCCTCCCGGGCCGTTTTCAACGCGGCCTCCTGATCCCCCAGCCTCCATTGATAAAGGGCCTTGCGCGCCAAAGACAACTCCTTGGCCGACTGCAACTCGACGGCAGCCTCGTTCACCAGGCCCTCCGCGAGCAGCACCATCATTCGGCCCGCCGCCACGCGGGCCTCCACTCCCTGCACCCGGGACAGCTTCTCCTTCAAAACCGCGTGCACCCGTTTGCTCACCTCCGCCTCCGCCTTGCTCTCCTTTTTCGCCGCCGCCTCCTCGCGGTCCGCCGCCTCAAAACGCTCCGCCTTCACCCTCGGCCCCAGCGCCTCCAGTCTCGCCAACCACTCCCGAGCCTCCTTGCCCTTCCCTCGGCCCACCGCCGCCTCCACCCTCAACTCCAGCCGCGCGGCCTCCTCCACGAAATCTTCCCGCTCGGCAAGATACGAGGTTCCGGAGAGCGCCTCCACCTCCCCCCACTGCTCGTACTCGCCCAACAGCTGCACCAAACGGCGCGCCCCGAGACGGTAGCTGGAGCGTCCCTCCAGCGGACGACTGCTTCCGATCACCGGAGTCTGTGGAGCCAACTGCGGGAGGCTCATCATATTGCGCGCAAGCACCAAAGCCTCACGCACCCTCCCCACAAAACCCAGATTACCCACCAGCCAGTCGTTGTTATGGGCGTAGTTATGGATCTCGTCCGGAAGCAGGTGATGGCTGATCGTCCACGCATGATCGGCGCGCGCCGAGGCCTCCTGTTGCCATGCCGCGTCCTCGTAGCGCTTGAGCCGGCTGAAGGTGTGTCCCGGCATGTGCCACAGATGCGCCACCAAGGGCCCGGTCTGACCGCACACCACCGCCGAGCGCAGCGCCCGCCGATCGTCCACCCCATTCCAAAGGTGAATCCGCAGGTGATGCGCGCCGGGATGCCACCTCTGCTCCGCCAGCACCTCCCGCAGCAGGGCGTCCAACCCCTCCCGACTGCCTATCGCAACGCCATGATTCGAATTCTCCCACGCCTGCAACACCACCCACACCTTGATCTCGGCGTCCTCAGGAAAATCGAAAGCCATCGCCTCCAAGGCCTCCGAAAGCGCCCGGCGGGCGTCCTGCGACGGAGGGCCGTCCTTCGCGAAAAACGGCCGGAACGCGTCCACCCATCGCTTCTCCTTCTCACTCAGTTTGAAGCGCAAGGGCTCCACCTTCTCCAGGAACTCCCGGGCCCGCTTCGGGTGGTTCCGGTTGGCCATTGCCAACCCCCAGTAGGCCATCGCACAGGTCGGATCCCCCTGCAAAGCCTGCCGGAAAGACCGCTCCGCCTCGTAGAACCAAAAACTGTGCAACTGCGCCACCCCTTGGTTAAAGAAGCGCTGCGCCTTCGGAGAAACCGTGCTCACGGCAAAATCCACCCGCCCCACCTCCTCCGGTTCCAAAAGGGCGGCGGCCTGCCGCGGTCCCTCGTTGAATGCTTCTCCGTAGAGGGAGTGACCAGCCAAGCCTTCATCCGCCCTCCCCCGGCCAAGCAAAAACACCCCCCACAAAAGGCCGAACACCCCCAACCCTCGCAAGAAACGCATATTCATATTCATCAAGTTGGAATGTTTGCCAAAGTAACCACCGTCCCTCTCGCTCCCGCTCGCGCCCCCCGTTCCCGCCTCTTCCGACTCCCTACCCCCCCAACGCCGCCAGGCGCTCCCACGCCGCCCGCGCCTCCTCGCTCAGGTGCTCCGGCAAACGCACCTCCAGTTGCACATAAAAATCCCCTCGCTCCCTGCCCTGCGCGGGCAATCCCCGGTGTCGAAGCCGAAAACGCCGCCCCGGCTGACTCCCAGCCGGGACCTTCAGCCGCACGGATCCCTCGGGCGTGCTCACCTCCACCTCCCCCCCAAGAACCGCCTTCGATGGCGCCACCTCCAGCCGCAACACCAAATCACTCCCCTCCACCAGGTAACGCGGATGCGGCGCCACCACCACGCGCAACATCAGGTCTCCCCCATGCCGCCCCTTGCCTGCCACCCGAACCCTCTGTCCCGGCCAAACCCCCCGGGGAATGTTCACCTCCAAAGTCTCGGCGGCGGATGTCCGTCCACTCCGCCGAACCGAAACCCGCTTTTTCGTGCCGGAGAAAACCTCCTCCACGCTGACCGAGACATCCGCATCCAGATCCTTGGGTTCCTCCCGCACCCCTCCCATCCCCCCCATCCCGCCCCCGCCAAATGG
>JBEBAG010000031.1:0-3694 GCA_041159065.1 Verrucomicrobiota bacterium
ACCCTCACGAGCTGGAAGGAGGAGATCGCCCGCATGTGGCGCTTTACCCGCAACAACGGGATCACCGAAGGCTTCCACCGCACCATGAAGCTCATCCAACGCCGCGCCTACGGCTTCAGAAGTTTCGCAAACTACCGCCTGCGCGTCCTCGCAACCTGCGGCTGATCGCCTCTCCCCCCAAACCTCCCCTCATCCCAAAATCACCCCAACCCTCCCCAAAATTTGGCGTAGACCCGAATTCATCCGTAAGTGCAACGAGATGAGGAAGAGAGGCGGGGGCGGGAATCGAACCCGCGAATGGAGGTTTTGCAGACCTCGGCCTTACCACTTGGCTACCCCGCCGATTGCGAAGCCGAGGTTGGAGCATCCTGCATCAGGGCGAGGGAGTCAATCCCATGCATGCAGAAGGTTTTCGCTCTGGAGAAGGGGCGTTTGCCGGGGTGGTGGACTTGGTTGGACTTTCGAGCACCGCCATGGTTAGTGGCGCCCATGCCAAATACGCGCTCTCTTCCTCTTCAAGTGGTGGACTCTCTGAAAACGGCTGCGGACCGTCTCAAGCAAACGAAGGTACTGGTTGGTTTCGATGGGTTTGTGGATACAATTTTGCACGTGGTGAAGACCCGGGAATCGGCGTCCAAGTACACCCGTGTGGAGCGGATGACGGAGTTCTCCGAGAAAATCGCGGAAGCCGCCGGCCGGAGCGCGAACATGGAAATGGTGGTTCAGATGCGGAAGCTGGGCGGGAACGGTCCAATCATGGCGAACGCCCTGGGGGCCTACAGCACGGAGGTGACCTATATCGGAAACCTCGGGTATCCCGCAGTGCATCCGGTGTTCGCTGAGTTTGCCAAGAAGGCCTCGGTCTTTTCGGTGGCGGAACCCGGATACACGGATGCGATCGAGTTCGATGACGGGAAGCTCATGTTTGGAAAGCACGAGAGTCTGAAGGAGGTGAACTGGGCGAACCTGATTGCGCAGATTCCGGAGGCAAAGCTGGTTAAGATTTTCGCGCAGAGCAGCTTCATCGCCATGGTGAACTGGACGATGTTGACCCAGATGAAAGGGATCTTTCAGAAGGTCGCGTCCGTGATTGCCCCCAAGCTCAAGGGGGAAAGACGCACCTTGTTTTTCGATCTCGCCGATCCGGCCAAGCGGTCGCGCGAAGATATTGCCGAGGCGCTCAAGCAGATCGCCAAGTTCGAGAAGCACTTCCGCGTGGTTTTGGGAATGAACTTCAGCGAAAGCCAGCAGGTGGGCGAGGTGCTGGGATTGCGGGCCCCAACGGAAACGCATGACGCGGTGCGTCAGCATGCCGTGGCAATTCGCGAGCTGCTCAAGATCGACAAGGTGGTGATCCACCCCACGCATTTTGCTGCCGCCGCTGACGCGCAGGGGTCTGCATGTGTTGAGGGACCGTTCACGGCCAAGCCGAAGATCACCACCGGAGCCGGAGATCATTTTAATGCCGGCTTTTCCCTCGGATGTATTCTCAAGCTCAGCTTGGAGGAGAGCCTTCAGATCGGGGTGGCCACGTCGGGCTTCTATGTGCGCAATGCCAAGAGCCCCACGTTAAACGATCTGAAAAAGTTTCTTAAAACCTTGTAAGTATTTCCAGGCAAGAGCTTTCCTCGGAGGTTTCGAGGAGGGCTCTCGTCGCTCCCAGAGCGTCTGCTCTGGACCCTTTTCATCGTTTCCGATCAGCGCCTCGGGGAGTTGCCACCCCGGGGCGGCCCACGAAGGGCAGGCTCCTTCGGGGAAAGGGGGTGAGGTTTTGTGCGGATGGTGGGGCAGAGCTTGCTCGAAGGGGAAAACGGAGAGGCTCCGCTTCTCCTCTGGATCGAGGAGGCGGAGCCTCGGGTGCGGGTGTCGCGGACCGGGACGCGATGTGCCGCGTGATTGTTTCTGTTTTTACGCGGGGATAGACGGTCTCCCCCACCAGAACCCCTCCGAAGAGGAGTCCCAGCAGGTCAGCAACTCTAAGGCTTGCTCTCGAGGGTTACCACACGACTGCCACCGCGTCCGTATACCCGCACGATCACCTGTTTTTCCTTTTTCAGCTCTTCGCTCATTTTCACAGCGTCTTCCGCATTGCGTACCGGGCGCCTTTCGACTTCCTGGATCACGTCTCCTGGACGGATGCCTTCGGAGGCGGCGATGGAGTCGCCTTCGACGGCGGAGACCAGCGCTCCGTTGATTTGCTCGGGGATATTGAATTTGCGCCGGGCCGCCTCGTCCAGATCGGCTACCGTGACGCCGTCGAGCACATCGGGGTCTTCCTCTTGGGGTTCGACCTTGGCGATGCTCTCCTTTTCAGGCTTTTCCCCGAGCTGCACCGCGAGGTCGAGGGGCTTGCGGTCCCGGACCACTTGGAGTGTCACTTTGGAGCCCGGGAGCATTCCTGCGATGCGGAGGCGCAGCTCTTGAGTTCCCTCCACTTTTTTCCCATTGACGGCGGTGACGACGTCGTAGGTACGCAGGCCCGATTTTTCGGCCGGACTGTTGGGTTGGACTTCGATGATGAGCGAGCCGACTCCGGCGTCCACGTTGAGCTTCTTTTCCAAGGATTCCGTCAGGTCCTGGAGACCAATGCCCAGAAAGCCGCGCAAAACGCGCCCGTGTTTGATGAGGCTTTCCATGACGCTGCGAGCGGTATTCGAGGGCACGGAAAAACCGATGCCCTGATTGCCTCCGCTGCGGCTGAAGATCGCCGTATTGATTCCGACCAGGCGCCCCTGGTAGTCGACCAGCGCACCGCCCGAGTTGCCCATGTTGATGGCGGCATCGGTTTGGATGAAGTCGCCGAGGTCGGCCACTTGGGACACCTGGCGGTCGCGACGGCCCACGGCGCTCACGACCCCCATGGTTGCGGAGCGGGTGAGTCCGAAGGGGTTTCCTACGGCGATCACGATGTCTCCGGGGCGGAGGTGTTCGCTATCGGCAAAGGTGATGGGGGTGAGGCCCTTGGCTTCAATTTTGAGCACGGCGATGTCGGTCCTGGGATCGCCCCCGATTTTCTGGGCCACGTACTTCCGGGGGGAGTTGCCGATACCGACCTCGATTTTGTCGGCGCCCTCGATGACGTGGTTATTGGTGAGGATGTAGCCGTCGGCGCTCACCACCACGCCGGAGCCGAGGCCCAAGGGGGCGGACTGCTCGCGTTTTCGGCCTTCGGAACCGTTGGGTTCGCGGCGGGGTTGCGGCGCGCGCGGGGTTTGGGGAACGGAGTCCTCGGGAATTCCGAAAAAGCGCCGGAGGGTGGGGTCGTCTAGGAAGGGGTTGCGGCCGCCATGTCCGGGGATGTCTCCGCCGCGCACGATGCGCTGCGAGGTGTCGATGGTGACCACGCTGGGGGAGACTTTCTCGACGATTGGGGCGTAGGTGGGGGTGCCTGCGGCGAGGGGGGCGTTGTCCACCTTCAACTCCGGCAAGGCCCGGGTGCCGGAGCCTGGGGGAGCGGGTTTGGTTTCCGGGGCGGTTTTGTCCTGGGTGGATTCCAAGGCATTGACGGAGAGGCAGAAAACCGGGGTGAGAATCGCGGCGGCGAAGCCGATGCGCGCGATGGGGGTTCGGGAGTTCAGCGAGCGAAGGAGCGAGGCGATGGATTTCATAAGGGCTAGGAGTGTTTGGAGAGTGGCAAGGGGTGGGGGAGCGGGGCGGGGTGGGGGAGCGGGGCAGAAACGGAAGGGGGCCCCGC
>JBEBAG010000032.1:0-7074 GCA_041159065.1 Verrucomicrobiota bacterium
TCCTGGATGAGCGGCGCCACGCTCGCGGCGGCCTCCGCTTGAAAGGGGGCCTCCGCCGTGAGGGTGATCACGCGCCCGTCCTCATGAGAGGACCATCCCGTGATGAAATCGGAGACGACGAGGCGGCCCTTCCAGTCGTATTCCACATCGGTCGCTGCGACGCCCCAGAGCAGTTTGTGCGACTCGGTCATTTTCATTCCGGCTCCCTCCGGTTCCATCCGGAACGACCAAATGCCCGAGGCGCCCCCGGACCCTCGGTAATCGCAGATGTGAAACCGGCCCGCCTCGGATCCCAGAAATCCCGCGCCTGGATGGTAGGTGAGCCCGGAGGGGCCTGAGGTGAGATGGGCTGCCGGGGGGATGAGGAAGGCGGGTTGCTCCGGATTCTGGAGATCCCATGCGCGTTCGTTCATCCAGCGAGAGGGCGGACGTTTCTCGATGCCGATTTCACGGTGAAACGTGTGCATCGCCTGGTGTTCCATTTCCCACCCGGAATCGGCTCCCTCCACCACGTATACGATGCGGGCGCGGTCGCCTTGGTCCGAGTTGTTGTCGACGGAGATCCCGTTGCCCCACTCGTCAAAGGCGAGTTCCTTGGGGTTGCGCAGTCCGGTGTGGACGACCTCAAAGCGCGATCCATCGGGTTCGAAGCGGAAGACGGCGCCCTGGTTGGAGAAAGGGTAGGTGCGCCCCTCCTTGGTGGTGACGTGGAATCCCCGGTCGCCGATGGTCCCCCAGAGACGGCCGTCGTAGCCGAGCACAAACCCGTTCATGTCATGTCCGGAGAGGGAGACGCGCACGCCAAACCCCTCCTCGATCACCTTACGCTGCGGGGAGGCTTCTCCGGAGGAGGGCGTCTGGAGCATCCAAAGCTTTGGGATGCAGGCAAGGTACACCGTGCTGTCCCAGGCGAGGATTCCGGCCGCGGTGCCGTCGAGCACGTCATTGAACTGCTCGGCAAAGACGCTCGACTTGGAAAAGACGCCCGCGGGATTTTCCCCGGAAAGCCGCAGGATCCGCTCCGACTTCGCCGTCATCCAATCGCGAGACCGCTTGGTGAACCATTTCTCGTGCAGCGCCATGCGGTCCGCCACGGTCTTGGAGGCCAAGTCATCATGGTACCAGTAGAGGTTGGACCGGTCGTCTTCGACGCCGAAACGGAACCGGTGGGTTTCGGCGACAAACAGGCTTCCATCGTTGCCGAAGGCTATGGCCGTGGGGGAGGTGACGCCGGCGTCCGCATGGGAGCCGCTCACCACCCAGCGCAGGCCCGGAACCACGGCGGCGCTTGGCTCGCCTTCCACCCGTTGGAGGGCGTCCTCAGCCGACTTTTTGTTTCGGGGGGACGCGTCGGACTTTGGAAAGGGAGGGGTGGGTTCGTCGGACAGGAGGAAGTGGTCGGCGGCAATGATCCCCCAGCTTCCCACGGAGTCATCGAGGATGCGAATGCGCGCCTTCCGGCCCTTCCATGCGGACACGTTCCAAATCACGGGACGCATCACGAGATCGTTTTGCCCGTTGGCTTCCTGCACGACGGTGCCGTCGACGAGGAGTTGCACGGCCGTTTTGCCCGGGTGGTTTCCTCCTGCCACGAGAAACCCGAGGTACGGCTTGCTGAGCACGATCTCGGGCGAGGTGAGGGTTCCCGTGGCGGCATCCCCTTCGTGTCCGGAGCTGGCGGCGGCGTGGCCCGCGTAGTTGCGGAGTTCCCCCGAGGTCACGGCGTCTTTTCCGGACAGGGGAGCGAGGCCGAACGCCGCACCCGTGGTTTGCCATGTGTCAAAGCCGTCCCCCTCAAAGGCCTGAAGGATGGTCGATTCTGCGTGGAGCGTGGAGGCATGAAAGCCGGCGCAGAGGGCGAGTAAGGGGAGCGCTTTTTTCATAAAGGGCGGCATGGGTGAAACGGGGGGGGATGCTCGGAGGAGATCCGGGGCGGGGGTGGTTCTTAGGGGGGGATGAGCGTGAAGCAAGGCAAAGGGAGAAACGGATTGTGCGTGGAAGCCAAGGAAAGGTTTCGTTTGCAAAAAAGGGATTTCAGAAGGCTGAACCCATGGGCGGGATCGGTCCTTTTGGGGGGCGAGGGCCGCGTGCTCCGAAAGCGCGCATCCCTCGGCTTTTCTCGCTCAGAAATTCGAGTCCCGCAGAGTCATCTAAACGCTGGTGGCCGCCAGCGACTCTGCTACCCCATTTCTTCTCCACCCTTCCCCTATGCGCCCTCTCTCTTTTTGGATCGCCTGCCTTTTGACGGCGACCGTGTGCTCCGCAGAGCCCGTCACCGTTTCCGTCCTGGTTGAAAAAGCCGTCTCCCGCCATCCCGAGCTGCGCTTCTACGAGGCGGAAGTGCAGGCAGCCAAGGGGGGGCAAAAAACGGCCGCGGCTGCCAAGAATCCCGACCTTCAGACTGGCGTCGGGAACTGGCGGGTTCGCGATCTCGCCGCGGGGACCGTCAGCGATGGTCCGACATGGTCGGTGACGTTGACCCAAACCATCGAGTGGCCTGGCCGGATGGCGCTCCGCCGCGCGATTGCTCAGAAGAAACTCGATATCGCTCAACTGGGGTTGAGCCAGTTTCAGCGCACGGTGGCCTCGCAGGTGGAAACACGTGCCTGGCAATTCCTGGCCGCGCAGGAAAAAGCGCGCGTCGCCCACGAGGTGGCCCATCGAGTGGAGGAACTCTCGAGTGTCATGCTCCAGCGAGATCCTGCGGGGGTGGCTCCCCGCATGGAGATGAGGATTCTCCAAGCGAATGCGATGACCCTCGGCGCGGAGCATTCCCGCGCTCAGAACGAGTTGGATTCGGCCAAATTCGAACTCAACCGGATCCTGGGAGAGAAACCGGGGCATCCGATCGAAATCGTCCGCGAGAAGCTGGCGCTGACCCCGCCCCCGCCGCTCGAACAACTTCTGGCGACCGCGCGTTCCAAAAATTTTGAGCTTCGGAGTCGTATGCTCGAAGTCGAACAGCAGGGGTTTGAGGTGGCCCTTGCGGACCAACAGAACTGGCCGTCCATCACCGTACAGCCTTACGTGCAGCGCCAAACCAACCTCACGCGGGAAACGCAGATGGGCATCGGGGTCTCCATCCCGCTGCCGCTCTGGGACCGCAATGCCGGCCAGAAAGAGACGGCACGCAGCCGCAAAACCCAGGCCGAGGTGATGCTCAATTCGCAGCTCTCGCAGCTCGAGCGCGATGTCGCTTCCCAAGAGAGCCACTACCGCATCCACGTTCTCGAGCTGGCCAAGTGGCCTGCCAATAGCCTGGAGGAATTTCGTAAAGTCGCCGCCGAAGCCGATGAACACTACCGACTCGGCGCACTCCCTCTCGCCACGTACATCGAACTCCAGCGCCAATACCTTGAATCGGTTCAGTCCGTCCTCACCAGCCAGCTCGGAGCGCTCGAGGCACGCCTTGCCCTCGAGCAACTCACCGGTTGCCCCCTCCCTCGCTAGCCCCTCCCGGCTGGAATGCCATGCTCGATTCGCTCCTTTCCTCCTCCCTCCGCCAACGACTGCTCGTCCTCCTCGGTGCCCTCGCGCTCCTCGTAGGCGGCATCGCTTCCCTCCTCCATCTTCCCATCGACGCGGTTCCCGACCTCACCGGCCCTCAGGTTCAGGTCAATGTCGCTGTCGCAGCGCTTGCGCCAGAGGAGTCCGAACGCGCCATCACGCGTCCTATCGAAATGGCTCTGGCCGGGATGCCGGGCGTCACGGACTCCCGCTCCCTCACGAAATTTGGCCTCAGCCAAGTCACCGTTTCCTTTGAAAACGGCACCGATATTTTCCGCGCCCGACAACTGGTCTCCGAGCGGCTCACGTCCCTAATCCAGGAACTCCCTCCTGGCAGCTCGCTGAGCCTTGCCCCGGTTTCCACCGGCCTCGGCGAGATCTTCTACTACACCCTCCACTGGAAGCCGGGCGCCAAAGAGCGGCCGGCCGATTTCCAAGAGTCGCTGATGCGTCTCTGGGAAACACACGAATACCTGGTGAAACCCGCCCTCCGAACTGTCCAGGGCGTCGCGGAAATCAACAACAACGGCGGACACCGCCGAATCCTTGCCGTGGAGCCGGACCCCGCCAAGCTCCAGTCCTCCAACCTCACCGTCAGCGATCTCGCGCAAATACTCCGCGGCAACGTTGAAAATGCCGGCGGCGGCGTCATCCAGCGCAACGGCGAACAGCTCACCATCCGCAGCGTCGGTCGCGTAAGTTCCGCCGAGGAAATTGCGGCGCTGCCAATCAAGTTCGGAGCCAACGTGCACCCCATCACCGTCGGAGACGTCGCCTCCGTGCGCTGGGGGACCCCGTTTCGGGGCGGAGCCGCAACCATGGACGGCGAGGAGGTTGTGCTCGGAACCGTGATGATGCTTCTCGAACAAAACGCCCGCACGGTCTGCAGCCGAGTCGCCCCGCGCCTCCAAGAACTGCGCGAAAAATTACCCCCGGGGATGGACCTCACCGTCGTCTATGACCGATCAGACCTCGTCCAGTCCACCATCCATACGGTCGCCAAAAACCTCGCCGAGGGAGCCGTCTTTGTGGTCGCCGTGCTTCTGCTTCTCTTGGGGAACTGGCGCGCCGCGTTGATTGTCGCCGCCGCCATCCCCTTGTCCTTTCTCTTCGCCATCACTGGAATGGTGCAGGGCGGCTGGTCGGGGAACCTCATGAGCCTTGGAGCCGTCGATTTCGGACTCATCATCGATGGCGCGGTGGTCATGGTTGAAAACATCGTCCGCAGAATCGGTGAGCGACAGCATCATCTCGGACGGGTTCTAACTGAGGAAGAGCGTGCACGCGAGGTTCTTGCCGCCAGCCGTCAGGTGGCGCGTCCCATGTTCTTTGGGGTCCTCATCATCACCATCGTCTATCTTCCGATCCTTGCCCTGAGCGGTGTGGAAGGGAAAATGTTTCGCCCCATGGCGGTGACCGTGATCTTTGCTTTGGTCGGGGCCTTGATTCTGGCGCTGACGCTGATGCCGGTTCTTTGCAGCCTTCTGCTTCGCGGCAAGGTGGAGGAGAAGGAGAACCGCCTCGTCCTCGCGCTGCATCAGGTGGTGCAGCCCATCCTCGCGCGAGCACTCCGGATGCGTCCTCTGGTGGTCGCCTTGGCCGTGCTGCTGTTTGGCTTCTGCGCCCACCGTTTCACTCAGCTCGGCGCCGAATTCGTCCCCAAACTCGATGAGGGATCCATCGCCGGAATGGCCTACCGCAAGGTGGGGATGAGCCTCGACGAGAGCCTTCGCCAGGATCTCGAGCTGGGCCGACGCGTCCGCGCAAAGTTCCCTCAAGTGACCCGTTTTTTTTCCCGCAGCGGCACGAGCGAGGTCGCAACGGACCCCATGCCGCCGAACGAAACGGATTTCTACGTTTTTTACAAACCCCTCTCTGAATGGCCCAAGGGTCCAGGACTTCCGGCCTCCAAGGAGGAACTGTGCAAGGCCATCGAAACCGAGCTCACGCAAATCAACCCCGAGACCACCGTCGAATTCGGCCAACCCATCGAGACCCGCTTCAACGAAATGATGGAGGGCACCAAAGCCGAACTTTCCCTCATCCTCTACGGGTCTGATTTCGAAACCCTCGAGTCTCTCGCCGCGAAAATCCGGGACATTCTCAATCGAATCCCCGGAGGCTCCGCGGAACTCGAAACCGACGGCCGCACCAGCTCCCTCGTCCTCACGCCCAAACGCGAGGTGCTCTCTAAATACAACCTGCCCCTGGCCGAGGTGAACCGCGCCGTCTCCGCGGCCCTCGGCGGCGACGTCGTCGGCCAAATCGTGGAGGGTAACCGAACTCGCGATGTCGTGGTTCGGCTCCCTGAGCACTTCCGAAACCGTGACGACATGATCCGCTCCATCCCCCTCCGGGTGGGTGAAAACGGCATGATGCAGCTCGGCCAGGTTGTCGATCTCCACGTGGAGAAAACCGTCGAGCCCATTCGCCATGCCCGCACGCAACGCCGAGCCGCTCTGCTTATCTCCATCGCCAAGGACAGAGACATGGAGGGTTTCGTTCAGGAGGCAACGCAACAAATCCGGAAGGAGGTTCACTTTCCGGAGGGCTACAGCTTTGAGTTTGGCGGCAGCTTTGAAAACTTACAGGAAGCCCGGAGCCGGCTTGCCGTCGTGGTCCCCTCGGCTCTGGTACTCATCCTGGCGCTGATCTTTTTTGCATTCAACAGCCTGCGCCAAACCCTCCTGGTTGCCACCGGCATCCCTCTGGCGCTGACCGGCGGGGTTCTGGCCCTGTGGATTCGCCACATGCCTTTCAGTATCACCGCGGCTGTCGGCTTCATCGCCCTCAGCGGCGTTGCCGTTCTGAACGGACTCGTGCTCGTGAATTACTTCAACGAGCTCCGCGAAGAAGGCGTTGCGCTCGAGGAGGCCGTTCTCCGCGGCGTCGGCACCCGTCTGCGTCCGGTGCTCATGACGGCCCTGGTCGCCGCTCTGGGCTTTGTGCCCATGGCTCTCGCCCACGGGTCGGGTGCCGAAGTCCAGCGTCCCCTCGCCACGGTGGTCATCGGCGGCATCCTCAGCTCGACGATCCTGACCCTTTTGGTTCTGCCTGTCCTCTACGCATGGTTTGAGGCAAGGGCTGCCAAACCCCGTCCCGCCTCCTGAAGCGACTCTTCCGCAAAGATGGGGGAGGAAGCGCACCAAGCGGAGCCACCGGTGCAGGCTGGAGGGGGACACGTGGAGGCGCTCTCCCTCGCGCTGGGCGGCACAAGTGAACCGGATTCACGCTGCGGAGTCGGAAGCTCAAACTCGGAGGCGTTTGGAATGGAGTCGGAGGGGGGAACGGGCGGTGCACTGACCTCGGAGCATCGGAACGAGGCCGAAAACGTGAAGCGCGTGGCGGGCTTTTCGGCCGATAAGGGGAGTGTCGCCGGAGTTTCAGGTGCCGCGAAGTCGCTGCGGACCCTCTGCACCTCGGCTCCCAAATTCCTGTGGGGGTTCACGATTTGCGTGATTTTGAACCGAGGGACGCGGGGGGAGTCGTAGGGAGCGATTCTGTTGCAGGGCGCCTTGGTGGGGAGCGGGGAGCCGGCCGGCCTTGGGGGCACATCCCGCGAAAGGG
>JBEBAG010000033.1:0-10742 GCA_041159065.1 Verrucomicrobiota bacterium
CCGGGGTTCCCGAGACCGACCGGTTGTTTTCCTTCCGCATGGAGGGCGGCGGATCCTCGCCCGTAATCCTGCTTCGGGTTCGCACCGAGAAGCGCGTGGCGCGAAACTAGGCGCAGTCCCGGATGCGCTGGATGGCGGCGGAGTAAGCGGGTTCGAGGGAGGCGAGGCAGTCGACGTTGAGTCCGAGCTCGCGGAGGAGGCCGTCCTCAAGGGAGTAGACGAGTCCGTGAATAGTGAGGTCCTGTCCTTGGAGCCAGGCATCCTGCACGATGGTGGATTCGCACACATGCAGGACCTGTTCGATGACGTTGAGTTCCGAGAGGTGATGCGCTTGGGACTCCTCGGAGGAGAAACGTTCGAGGAGTTGCGCGTGCTTCTGGCGGACGTCCTGCACATGGCGCAACCAGTTGTCGATGAGGCCAAAGCGCCAGCCTTTGAGGGCGGTGACGACTCCCCCGCAGCCGTAGTGTCCGACCACCAGGATGTGGCGCACCTTGAGCACGTCAATCGCGTACTGCATGACGGAGAGGCAGTTGAGATCCGTGTGCACGACGACATTGGCGACGTTGCGATGGACGAATACCTGACCAGGGAGGAGCCCGACGATCTGGTTCGCGGGCACGCGGCTGTCGGAGCAGCCAATCCAGAGGTATTCCGGTGCCTGTTGCTTGGCGAGGGTGGTGAAGAACTCGGGGTCCTTGGATCGGGTTTCCTCCGCCCACTGTCGGTTGTTCTCAATGAGATTGAGGATCATCGACATGGCTTGAAGTGGGCGAAGGAGGTTCGAGGGATTGCCGGGTGAGTGTGCTTTTGTGGACGGGGTCAGGAGAGAGCCTCGCGCAGGCGCTGCAGTTCGCCCAGTTTCTGAAGCCAATCGGACTCACGTTGGCGGTGTTCCGCAACCACTTGGGCTGGAGCCCCCTGGACGAAGGTTTCGCTGGAAAGCTTCGCGCGAACCTTGACCAGTTCCTGTTCGATTTTGGCGATCTCCTTGCCAATGCGTTCGCGCTCGGCGGCCATATCCACGACGCCCTCGAGAGGGAGGAAGAGCGGTCCGAAGGGGGTGAGTGCCGAGGGAGTCCCTTTAGGCGCGATCCAGTCGGCCGTGGCGACCTGGAGCTGCTCCGCATTCAGCAGGAGCTGGATGACTTGGACCTCCTCTGCCGACAGGGGGCTCTGCGGCTTGAGGACGAACGAGAGCTTTTTGTTGGAGGGCAGTTGGAAGTCCCGACGCAGTCCGCGGCCTGCAAGTACCACGTCGAATTTCGCGTTGGCGCGCGTTTCATCCTCGGGAAGAAGGCCATAGTGCGCGTGGAAATCGGGGCCGAGATTCCGAGGCCACGGCGCGGACATGAGGGTATCTCCGCCCTGATCGGGGGGAAGGTCCTCGTGGAAACCGAGGCCGTGCCAGAGTTCTTCGGTGATGAACGGGATGAAGGGGTGAAAGAGTCGCAGGGTATGGGCGAGGACGAAGTCCATGACGGCGAGCGTGTTGTCGCGTCTCGCGGTGTCTGTGCCCGAGAGGGCTGCTTTGGACGCCTCCACATACCAGTCGCAGTATTCGCTCCAGAAGAAGCGATAGAGCGCCTGGGCGGCGTCTGAGAAGCGGTACTCGTCGAGGGACTTGGAGACTTCTTCGATGGTCTTGTCGAGGCGGAGGAGGATCCATTTGTCCTCGGTGGAAAGCAGGTTGCTTTGGATTTCTCCCTCGACGGAGCCTCCCTGCATTTGACGGAAGCGGCAGGCGTTCCAGAGTTTCGTGCAGAAGTTGCGCCCGAGCTCGACATTCTTCTCGTCGAAAAGGACGTCCTGCCCCAGGGGAGCGCTGCGCATGACTCCGAAGCGGAGGGCGTCGGCTCCGAATTTGGAGATGAGGTCCAGGGGGTCGGGCGAATTGCCGAGGGACTTGGACATTTTGCGTCCCTGTTTGTCTCGGATGATGCCGGTGAAATAGACGTTCTTAAAGGGAAGTTCGCCGAGGTATTCGAAGCCGGCCATGATCATGCGGGCGACCCAGAAGAAGATGATGTCAGGGCCGGTGACGAGATCGGTGGTCGGATAGAAGGCCTTGAGGGTGGGGGTGGATTCCGGCCAGCCCATCGTGGCGAAGGGCCAGAGCCAGGAGGAGAACCAGGTGTCGAGCACGTCGGAGTCCTGTTCCCAGAGCGATGTCTCGGCGGGGGCCTGGAGTCCGCAGTAGGCGATGGAGCCATCCTCGAGCACGCGGAGAGCGTGGTCCGGAACGGAGGCCCCGAGCGAGGCGCGCGCAGCGTCCAACCCGGTTCCCCGGAAGTACCAGACGGGAATGCGGTGCCCCCACCAGAGTTGGCGGGAGATGCACCAGTCCTGGAGGTTTTCCATCCAGTGATCGTAGACCTTGGCCCAGCGTTCGGGGTGAAAGCGCATTTGTCCGGACCGCACGACTTCCCGGGAGGCTTGGACGGAGGGATACTTGAGGAACCACTGCTGGCTGAGGCGAGGTTCGATGGGGACATCGGCGCGCTCGGAGAATCCCACGTTATTGCGGTGGGGTTCTTCCTTTTCGAGGAGTCCGAGGGCGCGGAGTTTTTCGATGGCGAGAGAACGCGCTTCGAAGCGGTCTTTTCCGGCGAGGTCAACGCCGGCGAGTGGATTCATGGTGCCATCGGGGTGCATGATGTCGATGGCGGGCAAATGGTGGCGGAGGCCGATTTCGAAGTCCGCCTTATCGTGGGCGGGGGTGACCTTGAGGACGCCGGTGCCGAAGCCGAATTCGACGTGCGCATCGGCGATAATGGGAATGAGGCGCTGCTCGCGGGGCAGCTCGCTGGGGAGGGGGCGCACCGCGTGCAGTCCGATGAAGTCCGTGTAGCGGGGGTCGTTCGGATTGACCGCGATGGCGGAGTCGCCGGGGATGGTTTCCGGTCGGGTGGTGGCGATGGTGAGAAAGGTGCCCGGGCGCTCGGCGACCTCGACTTTGAAGTGCGTGAGGGAGCCGTTCTGCTCCTTCATCACGACCTCCTCATCGGAAAGCGCGGTGCGAGAGACCGGGCACCAGTTGACCATGCGTTTCCCACGATAGATGAGGCCCTTGGAAAAGAGGTCCACGAACACGCGCTGGACGCATTCCGAGTACTCGGGATCCATGGTGAAGCGCTCGCGGGACCAGTCGCAGGACGCGCCGAGTTTGCGGAGTTGCTGGATGATGATGCCGCCGTGCTTCTCCTTCCACTCCCAGACTTTCTCGAGGAACTTTTCGCGGCCGAGGTCGTCCCGATGGCGGATGGCGCCCTGTTTTTTGAGGGTGCGTTCGACCACGGTTTGGGTGGCGATTCCGGCGTGATCGGTGCCGGGCAGCCAGAGGACTTCCCGGCCCTGCATCCGGGCGCGGCGCGCGAGGATGTCCTGAATGGTGTTGTTCAGGACGTGCCCGAGGGTGAGGACTCCGGTGACGTTGGGGGGCGGGATGACGATGGAGTAGGCGGGGCGTTTTTCGCAGACCCGTTCCGGGCGCGCATGAAAGCGCTCTGCGGATTGCCACTGGGCATACCATTTTTCCTCAACGGACTGGGGCTCGTAGTTCTTGGAAAGCTCGGACATAGGACAGCCGGCGACTGTCGGAATCCGTGCGCGTCATGGCAAGCTCGGGGGTTGAGGGGGGGGGATTTTCGTCCGGGGCACGGGGAGCCTTAGGCACGCGGAATGGCGGAGCGTCCCAGGGCCAGGAGTGCTGAATGGAGGACCTCTTTCCGGGAGACTTTCACGCGATGCTCTGTTTCGAGCGGGGGGGCGAGGCGAAGGGCGCGGAGAGTGCGAACGCCCAGGAGCCTGGGGAGGCTGACGCTGAAGCGGAGTCGCAGTCCGCGGATGCCGGCTTCATAGTGTGCGCCGTGGGAGAGCCAGGATTGGGCGGTATCCAGCCAGTGAAGGAAGAGGGGGCGGGCGGCGGTTGGGTTGGAGCGGAGCTCGGCGGGAGAGAGTCCGATTTGGGCGAGTTGATCGGCGGGGAGGTAGCAACGGCCGGAGCGGAGATCCTCGGGAAGGTCCCGCAGGATGTTGACCAACTGGAGGCCCTGACCGAACAGGCGTCCGTGTTCAAGGAGTGTGTGGAGGGGGGCGCGCGCAAACCGGGACAGGCGGAGCGCGCAGAGGCGGGTCCAGAATTCACCGACACAACCGGCGACGGCGTAGGTGTATCGGGTCAGCGCCTCGGGGGAGGGGAGGGCGACCGGCGCCTCCGCGGAGGCGAGGTCGAAGGTCAGGAGGTCCTGACGCTGGCCGGCAAAGATGATCGAAAGCACCGTGCGCTGCGCTTCGCATACCGCGGAAGGCTGGGCGTGAAATGCGGCAAGAATGGCTGAGGTGTTCAGGAGAAGACGCTGCTCGCCGGGATGTGGCACCCGGATATGGGCGAAGTCGGGCAGGGCGTCCGGCTCGGGGGCATGGATGGCGGTTTCGAGCCGGTTGAGGGCGAGGATGCGCTCCGGGACTGGGAGCAGGCTGGTGTCGGCGAGGGTATCGCTGGCGCGCGCGAGGAGATAGGTCAGCCCGAGGGGAGATCGGACGGGTCCGGGCAGGAAACGCAGGGAGAGGTAGAAGGACCGGGAGACGTCTCGGAGCAGCGTTTCCGAGGAGCGCGGGCTCGGCACGGGGCGGCGGAGGAGGCCGCTCACAAACCGAGGTCGGAGAGGAGGGTCGCGTCGATTTTACCGGTCACCCTCAGGGAGCGATCGAGCTGGTAGGCTCGGATGGCCGCCTCGGTGGCCGGGCCGAAGATGCCGTCCACGCGGCCGTGGTAGTACTTGCGCTGTTGCAGGGCGGCTTGGACTTGCGCCACCTGGTTCTCCGGAAGGGCGAGTCCGGTCGCTTCTGCCAAGGGGACCATGGGCGCGCTCTGGGAGTAGCTTGCGGAGCTTGCGAGGGAGGGGGCGGAGTATACGGGGAGAGGCTGCGGCAGGGGGTAGACCACGGTCGCAGGGGGCGTGAAGTACGTGTAGGTGCGGGCCGTGTAGACGGAGGGATAGTAGACCGGTGGACAGATCGGGGTGCAGAAAGGAGAGGCGCCGTAGTGGTAGGGGGCGCTCCAGCGGGGGGCGCGAGAGTACCGAGGGAAGCTCGGGCGACAGTCCATCCCCCGAGCGGGGCCAGAGAATGCGGAGACGCCGATCCCGCCAATGCCTACGCCCACGGCGAAGCGCTCCCGGGCGTGGAGTTGGGGAGAGGGGAGGAGGAGGGCAATCAGGGTCAGCGAGGTGAGGACGGTCGGATTCATTGCGCCACGTTTTGGTGCTTAGGACAGACACCCTAGCGGGATTTGTTCAAAATGACGAGCCGCCGCGGGCGGAGGCGTCCGGTTTCCGGCGTGGAGGAGCCGGGTTCTGGTGGCATGGCCCCTGCTCCGCTCAAGGTGAAATGAATGTCGGCATTTACAAGGGAGCTTCCGCGATGGCGGCGTACGAGCGCTGGCAGCAGGCGGTGACCCAGAATCTCGCCTCCGCCTCCGTGAACGGATATCGGAAGACCGATGTGAGCTTTAAAGGATTGATGTCGGGCCTGATGCGCGTGAGAGGATCGGACGGTCGATCACAGAAGGAGGAGAAGGGGGTGGTTCCGGAGGCGCAGACTTCAATGAACATGCTGCCGGGAAACATGGTTCACACGGGGGTGAGCACGAACTTCGCGATCGAGGGCCCGGGTTTCTTTAGGGTCCAGAAGCCCGATGGGACGATCGGATATACCCGAAACGGGAATTTTCGGATGAGTAACGGCCGGACCTTGGTGACTCAGGAAGGTTTCGAGGTGGACGGGGGGAATGGTCAGATCAAGTTTCGGCAGGAGGGCGGCACCATTTCCTTGAACCCGCAAGGCTCTCTGATTCAGGGGAATCAGATCATTTCTAAGCTGACGGTTTTCCAGTTCAATCGTCCCGGAGAGATGCGAAGGATTGGGGATGGACTGCTTGCCCCTGCAGAGGGCGATGCGGCGCGTCCATCGGACAAGCCGACGCTGGTTCAGATGGTGGTGGAATCGAGCAACGTAGCTCCGATGCAGGAGATGGTCAGTATGATCAACATTGGGCGCGCGTATGAGATGGCTCGGAAGGTTGTGGATGTTGAAGATGATAATCTTGGGAAAGCCATTCAGGGTCTTGGGGCGACCGTCAGCTAGGTTGGAGTAAGCGGAGCTTATGCAACCCGTATTTTGGTGATGTGTTCTGAAGTGCCAAGCGTCGCTTTTCGGTTGCTCTCGCGTGATCGAGGGGTCCGTGATAATAAGCACCTCTTGCCCCGTGATCCTTTTGCTCTTTCCGCTGAGCGTCTTCTGATCCCCACGCAAATTGCCTCGAGCACTTTCAAGGTTTCGACCGTTTGTTAGCTCTCCCGTTTCCTCACCCTTTTCCCCTGCCCATACACCCCTATGATCCAGTCTCTTTACGCCGGTTCTTCCGGAATGGAAGCGCAGCAGCTCAACCTGAACACGATCTCGAACAATTTGGCGAACGCCAACACGAATGGGTTCAAACGGAGCAAGATTGAGTTTCAGGATCTGCTCTACCAAAAGCCCCGTACGGCGGGCGCCGACGTGGGGAACGGCAACGTGCTTCCCACTGGCGTCGAGTTGGGGAATGGGTCGCGCGTCGTGGCCACAGCCAAGGTGTTTACTCAAGGTCAGTTGAAGCAGACTGGGGGTACCCTCGACGTGGCTATTGATGGAGATGGTTTCTTCCAGGTGACACGGGCTGACGGAGTCAATGTCTACACTCGGGATGGAGCATTCAAGGTGGACTCCGCGGGTCGGATCGTCACGAGCGATGGATTGGTTCTTGCGGGATCGCCTACTTTGAGTCGTGCGCAGAACATTAGCATCTCGCCGGCTGGCCGGATCTCGTGGGTCTCGGATGGGAGAGCGGCAACGGCCACGTTTCCATTGACGATGTTTGCCAACCCGGCAGGGTTGCGCAGTTTGGGCGGGAATCTGTATGAGGAGACGGCCTCGAGCGGGGTGGCGGAAGCGGCGACGCCGGGTTTGAGGGGTGCCGGGAATTTGGTTCAGGGTTTTCTGGAGACCTCCAACGTGAATATAGTGGAGGAGATGGTGAACATGATCCAGGCGCAGCGCGCCTATGAGATCAACTCCAAGGCCATTACCACTTCCGACGAAATGCTGGGCCAGTTGGCTCAGTTGAAACGATAATGATGCGCCGATTGGCATTGAGTAACCATTAAGGCGATGACGCGAAATTGGCGGCTTTTGGTTGTTCTATGGGGGATCCTCCTCATTGGGGGGGGCGTGGGCCTGTGCGCGGATTTGAAATCGTTGCTGGAGCCGGTTCCCGGGGTGATGAATCGGAAGCCGGAGACCGCGGGGCAGGGGCCCGCATTCGCCTCGGGATCTTTGGCTGTTTTGGGCGAGGGTGGTTCCGCCCCGGCCTCCTTGATTTTAACCGAGGCGGAACTTTCTGCCGCAATTGAGATGGATCTTCCGAAGCGGTTTCCGTTCAAAGGCGAGCTGAAAGTCCGCTTGGCACGCCCTTGGACGCCCATGAGGCTTCCTGGGCAGGATTTTTTTGCCGAGTGTGTTCAGATCCCGCCGGGAGGCCTTGCGAGTTCCATGCAGTTGATTGTGCGTGGGGTGAGTGCGGGCAAGATTGTGGGGGAATGGCCCCTTCTGGTGCGGGCCGAATTATGGCAGGAGGTGTGGGTCGCTTCGCAGCGCTTGGACCGGGGACAGCTTCTTTCGCCGGCCGTGATCGTTCCCCAGCGCGTCGACCTCCTGAAGGAGTCTGCGCAGCCCCTTCCGGCGGATACCGAACTCTCTGGCTTTGAGCTGGCTCAAACCGTTCAGCAGGGCCGTCCCTTGAGTAAACGCGATTTGGTGGAGCGGTCTTTGGTGCGGAAGGGGCAGTTTGTGGATGCGGTGGCGAAAGAAGGGGGGTTGAGCATTCGGATGCGCGCCATGGCGTTGGAGGGTGGGGCTGCAGGAACGGTAATCCGCGTCAAAAATTTGGACAGCAACAAGGAATTTGTGGGTCAGGTCATCAACGAAAATCAGGTTCAGGTTCGTTTCTAGGGCGTTTCTGACAACTTCTATGCTTTCTATGCTCTCCGCTCGTAAATCCGCTGTGACTCACGCCTGCTTTTGGATGCTGTGCGCTGGGGGAACCTGTCTCGCGGGGTCTCTCTGGAGGGAAGCAGTAACCGACGAGCGCGGAATGTTTTCGGACAAGATAGCCCGTCGAATTGGGGATATTGTGACTATCGTCATCACGGAGTCGAACGTGTCGTCCAACGCCGTGAGCGTGACGACGGACAAGACGAGCGATGGAACCTCGCAGGGCTTGGGAACGAACTTGGTCGGGCAGTTCATTGCGGGTACGAATGAAAAGCTCCAAGGGTCAAACAACCCGCTGGCAAAGTTTCCCCTCAACCTGCTCCCCCGTCCCACGAGCGGCTTGGTTCTTCCCACCCCCTCGGGGCGGGGCAACTCGACATTCGACAGCACGGGGAACGTGACCAACTCCCAGCGGTTGACGGCCCGAATGGCGGTTCAGGTCATCGATAAGCTTCCCAACGGCAACTTAGTGATCGAGGGCATCCGGCAGGTGTCCTTCTCCAAGGAGCGTCAGTTCGCCTCCTTGCGAGGGATCATTCGCCCTTACGATATTTCTACGGCGAATACGGTGGCCTCGGGTTCGGTGGCGGATGCGCGCATCGATATTGTTTCGGAGGGAGCGCTCACCACGGCTCAGAAGCGGGGATGGTTGCTCAGACTCGACGAGAAAATCAGTCCGTTCTGATTGTGCGACGCAAGGGGCAACGAAAAGGCGATTGCGATGGAAAAAGGACCGAGAGGCAGAGAACTCAAGAGTATGTTGAATACGTTTTTGGCAGTGTTTCTTTCCCTAATGTTGCTCTCGTTTGAGGCGAGCGCCGCTCGGGTGAAAGATTTGGCTTTGGTGGAGGGCGGTCGCGACAACCAGTTGGTTGGCTACGGCTTGGTCGTTGGCTTAGCGAACAAGGGGGACAGCTTTTCGGACCAAATCGTACGCACGGTGGCGAACGCGTTGATGCGCTTTGGAATTAATTTGGGAACGGCCCAGCTCCGATCGGATAACGTGGCGGCCGTGATGGTTACGGCGGACATCCCGGCTTTCGCGCGCGCGGGAACTCGGATCGATGTGACTGTATCCTCAATCGCGGACGCGAAGACCATTCAAGGAGGGGTCCTTCTTCAGACGCCTCTGTTGGGCGCGGATGAGGCCGTGTATGCGGTTGCACAGGGAGCAATTGCGGTCGGGGGGTTTCTCGGTGGGGAGGGCGGTCCGGGGGGGGCGACGGTCCAAAAAAACCATCCCACTGTGGGAATGATCAGCGGGGGAGCGCTCGTGGAGCGGGAGGTTCCTGCGCATTTCGTTCGAGACAAGGTGGTGGAGCTGATGCTGCTCAATCCCGACTACACTTCGGCGGCTCGCATGGCTCAGGCGATCAACCAGGAGTTTCCTCAGAGTGCAATGGCCAAAAATTCGGGAACCGTGAGTGTTTGCGTTCCTGACGACTTTGAGGGTTACGAGGTCAACTTCATTGCGCGAATGGGTGTGATTGAGGTGGAGCCCGATGTTCCGGCCCGAGTGGTGATTAACGAAAGGACGGGAACCATCATTGCGACGGCAAACGTGAAGGTGTCGACGGTGGCGATCAGTCACGGATCGCTCACGATCACGGTTGCATCGACGCAGTCCGTGAGCCAACCCGGGCCGTTTGCGCGGGCTGGCAACACTCGGGTGACGAATAGTACGCAGACCGGTGTTGATGAGAAGGCGGGCTCTTTTCGGGTTGTCGAGGAGACCCCCACGATCCAGCAGGTGGCTTCCGCCCTCAATGCGTTGGGGCTGACAACGCGCGACATGATGGCGATCTTTCAAACGATGAAGCGCGCTGGAGCGCTCCAGGCGGAACTGATTCTCAACTAGTTTCTCTATGCGCATCCCTGCGATTTCCGCACAGTCACCCGGGTCGGGGTCGGGGGCCACGGAGTTTTCTGCCGCAATGGCGATCGCTCCGTCTGAAGCGGACTCCGCGAAAATGAGTCAGGCGCAATCTGGGGAGGTAGCCCGCCAGTTCGAGGCGATTTTGGTGCGACAGATTTTGGGCGAAACCATGAAGTCACTGCTCGAGCATGGCCAGGCAGGGCAGGTTTACGGGTATTTTCTGACGGAGGCTCTCGCGGATGGAATAACTAAAGGGGGCGGACTCGGAATCCGATCCATCATAGAGGCACAGTTGCGTCAGGATGGGGGTCGCCCCGCCGACGTGGATGGGCGCGGACCGTTTTGACGCGAAGCGCCTTGTTCCAACGCTAATCGCTCTCACCCACTCCATCTCCTGCAATCAAGCTCATGGCGCCGCCTTCACCCATCCGTCCCCGTGTTGGAGGGAAGAGTGCCATGCCCTTTCACGAGCAGGTAGTCACGGCGCTGCGGGTTGAGATCCAGGAGCAAGGGGCGCTGCTCGGGCTTTTTGAGGAGCAGCAGAAGGCGATCATTCGTCGGGACAGTGAGCGGGTGCTTTATCTGGTGGATGCCATCGCGCGGCAGGTGGAGGTTGCTCAGGGAGTGCGGGGCCGAAGGGAGCTATTGATGACACAGGCTTTGGTTCGGGCGCGTGTTTCTCCCAAGACTCCCTTGATGGCGTTGATTCCCCAGTTTCCGGTGGCGTTTCAGCCGATGATGAGAGCGTTGATTGAGGAGGTGATTCGGATCGCCG
>JBEBAG010000034.1:0-6255 GCA_041159065.1 Verrucomicrobiota bacterium
TGCTGCGAAAGACCCCGCCCCAGCGCACGGTGTTTCGACGCATGAGCCGCGTGGAATACCTCAATACCATTCAGCGGCAATTCCTTGGATCCTTCCAACTTCCCGTCGGATTTCCGGAGGACACGCGTTTCCACGGTTTCGATAACGTGGCCGAGGCCCTCAAGGTTTCGCCATCGCTTTTGGAGGCCTACTCGGAGAGTGCCGCACTGATTGCAGACCGGATCTTTCGCCTGCCTCGCACGGCACCCACTCGCCGCCAAGCCATTCCAATCAAGGAATTTTCCGTTCGGGAAATCGACTTGGGGGGAGCCACCACCCTCCTCAAGGGGGAATCCATGCGGTTCGCGCTCCGAGACACGCGCTCGGGCCCCGCCTCTTTCCAAGCCCCCGTCTCCGCGACTTATCGTCTCCGCCTGAAGGCCGCCGCGGTTCACCCCAAGCCCGGGGAATCGCTCCACCTCAAGGCTCTCTCGGGAGGGACGCATCAACTGGTCGCCGTCACGTCCACCTCCCCCGAGGAACTCGTCGCGGAAATTCCCATCCAGGAAGGAAAAAGGATCGAGTTCGAGTTTGTGGAAGCGCGGCGCCCTCATCTGGTCCGGGGAAATTTCGGCAAAGCGAAGTCCGAACTTCGCGAGCAATTGGAAGGCAATCCGCGTCTCCTCGCCGCCTGGCTGTCTTTCCATGAGGAGCGCACCGACAAGGACGGCAAAACCGTGATGAGAATCCGGGACGAAGCACGGCCTTTGGGCCCACAGACTGACGATGTCATCCAAAACCAGTTCTTCGTGAAGGGAATCCTCGAGGCGCTCTCGGGTCCCCCTCCCTCCAGCGCCGAAAAGCCCAAGCCGGAGACGCTAGACCGCCTCCTGGATTGGATGGCCAAAGACCCGTCGTTTTACGTCTCCGCGTGGAACGCCCACGCCTTTGAAGCGGAGGCGGCCATCGACCTCTTGGCCCTGGAAATCGAGGGACCGTTGGAGCGCTTTGAGAGTCCCGAAGACCAAGCCGCCAAAAGGTACCAACAAGCGCTCCTCGGCACCCTCCCGGGTCAGCCAGGTGAACCGCAGTGGCTCTCCCACAGCGTGGAGCGGATCCTGCAGAAAGCCTTTCGGAGGCCCGCCCTGGGCGCGGAACGGACCGCGTATGAGGGCATCGCCCACGCGCATCTCGCCGAAGGACGTACCCCTCAGGAGGCACTCAACCTCGTCCTTCGCGCAGCCCTCGTCTCCCCCCACTTTCTCTACCGCGAAGCGCAAGCCGGCAGCAGGCTCTCCCTCCCTCATCTCGCCAGTCGCCTATCGTACTTTCTCACCCTCGGTCCGCCCGATCCCCCGCTTCAAAAGGCTGCGGAGGACGGATCCCTCGAACAGAGCGAAGCACTCCGCGCCCAAGCGCTGCGACTCTTGAGTTCCCCCGCATTCGCGAGCGCATTCGCAAAGCATTTCTCAGATCAATGGCTCGGAACGCGCATCTTGCCTCAAATCGTTCCCGCCCCCCACCTCGGGACCTTCGACGGCCGGCACGCGCAAGCGCTCTCCAAGGAAATCGAGATGCTTTGCGCGGAAATCCTCACGGAAAATCGGCCGCTCACCGATTTCATCGACCCTGACTTCACCTTCACAAATTTCATCGTCGGCACCCAAATTTACGGACTCTCCCTCCCGGTTCCCGAGAAGGGAGAAAACGACCGGACGATGGTGCGCGTGAGCCTGCCACGCGGAGGGCGCAGGGGGGGATTACTCGGCATGGCGGGCACGATGATGGCCACAGCCAACGGGGTCGACACCCAGCCGGTCATCCGAGGAAAGTGGCTGCTCGAGAACATCCTGGGCGATCCTCCCCCACCTCCGCCGCCATCCGTTCCCGCGATCACCCCGGACACTCGTGGGGCAAAAACCATCCGCGACCTCATGGCCGCCCACACCAAGGAAGAAAGTTGTGCGGGATGCCACCGCAAGCTCGATCCTCCGGGCTTTCTCCTCGAAAACTTTGATGCGATTGGGAACTGGCGGGACCATTACCCCATCCACACGACCGGCGAGGGCGGGAAAACGATCACCAAACCAGGCGCCCCAGTGAACGCCTCCGCAACGCTCGCAGACGGCACGGAACTGAGGGATGTCTCAGACCTCAAACGGTATCTGGTCGCGCACATCGACCAGTTTTCAGCCTGCCTCGCAGAGAAGTTGTTCCTCTGCGGTGCCGGGCGCCTACCCGACTACGCGGAAAGGAAGGCGCTCCGCACCGCTTCCCAACGCGTGCTTGCAGAGGGAGGAGGCTTCAGAGACCTCCTCCTCGCCGTCATCGATCTGGAGGCGTTCCGGAGATAGTCCACTTCCACCAGCGGCCCCCACCGAGCCCATTCCCGCGCTCTGAATCCTCGAACGCTCCCATCCTGCGGGCGCGTCCCCCTCCCTGCACCGTCCCTCGCCGCCCGCTAGGCGTAGAACACGCACTCCTCCGCGTAACGCACCGCACGCCCCTGCCGCAGCGTCGGCTGGGCGGGCAGTTTTCCATCCAGGAAAAAATCCACCGCCATGAGCGCCTCGTTGTAGCCAAAGGCCGCCCGGATCGCCGTAGACGAAGAGATGCGGGGATTGATCTCCAAAAGCATGGGGCGACCCTCGTGAATCCGGAACTGAAAGTTCGTGGGGCCTAGGGGCTTGAGGCATCGCGTTAGCTCGCGAACGGGCTCCTCCATCACCCCTAGGTCCGCCACCTCCGCCTTTTCGGTGAATCCCTGCCCATTGAGCGAGCGGCGCAGCGTAATCCACGCCCTCATCCCCCCCTGACCATCTCCGAACGATCCAATCGTGTACTCCTGCGTATCAGTCCCCACCAAAGCCTGCGCCAAGAGCACCCGCCCCAACTCCCCACGCCGCCGATCAAACTCCTCCCGGCACCCCACCCGGACAATCCCCCGCGCGCCAAACCCACGGCGCGGCTTCAGCAGAAACGGCACCCCCAACGCCTCTTTCAACGTCTCCCAATTCCCTTCCAACAAGCTGGGAATCCGGCACGCCATCCCCAGTTCCACCAAACGCCGATCCAAAGCCCATTTGTCGCGCGCCAACCCGATCAACTCCGGCGTATTCAAGGCCAACCGGGCACCGCTCGCCTCCAGAACCGTCCGATGCTCCGCCCACAGAAACAGATCCGCTTCAATCCCCGGGATCAACAGATCCACCTCGTGCCGTCTCAATACGTCCAACAGCCACTCCAGATAGCCCGAGTCCTGCGTCGGAATCGCCTGCTCAAACCGCTCCGAAAAGACCTGCGCAACCGAATCCAGATAGATGCTCGTCCCCACCACCCTCAACCGCCCCGCCGCCCCGCGCAGCGACTTGAGGATGCCGTACCCCACCACCCCGCTGGCCCCCGACACCAGCACCGTCCGCCGTTTGCCTGCCGTCGTACCCGTGGATTGCATCGGCAGTTCCTAGACCAATGCGTAGCCGGTGCGGAGCACCGTGCGTACCCTCTCCAGTGAATTGAACATCAGCACGTCCACGATCGAAAGGGACGGAACAAACTCCCCCCCGAACTGCGGATACACAAAGGGTTGTGACTCCAGAAAACGCAACTCGACCCCGTCACGTGCAAATCGTTCTTTGTCATAGAGCTTCACCCCGCCAATCGGATTGATGCACTGCGTCGCCCCCAGATTCCGGCAGAGCGCGAGCAAACGTTCCTCCTTCGGCTGCTCCGCACTCACCGCCAGATCCGAGGTTCTCCCCAGCGGCGTCCCGATTCCCAAATGCGAACAGACCGCACGCACCGTGTGCTCCAAAAAATCGAACAGATTCCGGCTCTCACACTGCAAGGCCGCCTCCACAACCCCGAGCGTTTCCCGCAAAAAAGGGGCGCGCAGGTAGGCCGCCCGAAAACGCCTCAGGAGCGCTCCTCCCTCAAACTCCGCCGCCACCTCCCGCTCCCGGATGTCTCGATCGCGCGCATCCGCCTTCAACGGGACCGTGAAAAGCGTCGCGTGTCCGTTCTGAAGGAATCGGTTCCGGTTCATCCATCCTTTGCGCGTGTACTGAAAGTCGTCGCACAACACGAACCGATCCACCGCGGAGGCCAGCTGGAAGTACCCGAGGTACGGAAACAAATACGGCTGCATCACGGCACAAATCATAAATCCCCCCTCACGATCTCAATAACCTGATCCTGAACTGATTCCGGAAGATCCGGATACATCGGAAGACACATCACCTCCTCTGCCGCGCGGAACGCCACCGGCAGCCGGGAGCGCGCCGCCGAGGGCAGGTTCCGGTACATGGGAAACTCCGTGATGAGCGGGTAGAAATAACGGCGCGCATGAATCTCGTGTTCCGCCAAGCGCTCAAACAGCGCATCGCGGCTAAGCGGATACTTCCCTCCCACGAGGATCGGAAAATAGGCGTAGTTCGAACGCGCCTGGCCGCACTCCTCCAAACACCGGATCCCCTCCACGTCGCGAAGCCCCTCGCGGTAGCGGCCGTCAATCCGCTCCCGAGCCGCGAGCAGGGAGTCCATCCGCTGCAACTGCAGGAGTCCAAACGCCGCGCAGATCTCGCTCATCTTCCCGTTGATGCCCGGCGCCACCACCTCCACCTGGCTCACGATTCCAAAGTTCCGCAACTGCTCCAGCCGCCGCTTCATTTCCGGAGTCGAACAAATCACCGCGCCCCCCTCGAAGGTCGTGAACACCTTGGTCGCGTGGAAACTCACCACCGACACCTCCCCGAATTTGAGCACACTGCCCGTGGGCATCCTGACTCCAAACGCGTGCGCGGCATCGTAAATCACCTTCAACCCGTGGCCGTCCGCCACCCGCTGGATTCCATCCACATCGCACGGATGCCCATAGCAGTGCACGGGAAGGATCGCGGTGGTTCGAGGCGTGATCGCCGCCTCGATCTTCCCGGGATCCAGATTCAGGCTGCGCTCGCTGATGTCGCAGAACACCGGTTGGATCCCGTTCCAGAGCAGCGAATGCGCCGTGGCCACGAACGAGTACGGCGTGGTGATGACCTCCCCCGAAATCCGGAGCGCCTGCAGCGCCGTCACCAGCGCAATCGTCGCGTTGGTGAACAGGCACAAATACGGCACCCCCAGATACTCGCAGAGCGCCTCCTCCAAGGCCGTGTGAAACGGCCCCCCATTGGTGAGCACCTTGCTCTCCCAGATCCGCTCCAGATAGGGCACAAACTCCTCCAGAGGCGGCATCGCCGGTTCCGTGACACGCACCGTCTGCGCATTTGAAGTACACGCCATACTCACCCTCCCAGCAACCCCGTCTCCCCCCCACGCAGACGCCGCTCCTCCCGACTCCGGTAATAGCACGCCTTCACCTTTCTCCAGGCCCGCCGCAACGGACCCGGACGCTCAAAAAACAACCGCGTCGCCCACTGGAACAGCACTGCCGAACCCGTCCACGCCCCCAACGCGTGCTGCCACGCCATTCCCAATCCCACCCCCGACTGCGCGCGATATTTCCGGTACACCCGCCCGTACCTTTCCTCATCTCCGGACAAAAGGCAGTTGTATGCGATGTCCAGGTATTGCCGCTGCCTCTCGTGAGCGAAATCCCTCGACCAGCGCCCCATCCACTCGGAGTCCCACAGGAGCAGGCAGCGTGTAAACTCGTCAAAAAAACGCTCCCTCCGCTCCAGACTCTGCGTCGAGGAGGTCCACGACTGCTCCAGATTGCGCCGATAGACGGAGCAGGTCCGGTCGAGGTACAGGGCTCCCCCCCGCACACTGGCGAGTACCTTCAGAAAATAATCCCCAACCGGGGCCTCCCCATAAAAGGAGGGCAGACGAGCCAGCACCTCCCGGCGGAAAAGGACCGAGGCCGTGGGACAGAAATCGCACCCGCCGCGAAGCACCTCCCGCGTCGAAAAGACACGCGTCTGGAGCGCCTGGAAGCCATACACCAAGGGGGTCCGCTGGCGGCCGAAATAGACGGAGGCTGGGTGGAAGCACAGATCGCACCCGGGGTGCTCCGCGAGGGCCGCAAGCTGCAGGCTCAGTTTGGCTGGATCCGTCCACACGTCATCGCCCTCACAAAGCGCAATCCAGTCGCCCCGGCACCGCCTGAGATTGTCGAGGCCATTGGCGATCATCCCCAGCGTGCGCTCCCGGCGGATGTAACGCACCCAGCCCGCCCGCGGATGATCGCGCAACGTCTCCCGAATCACCTCGTCCGTTCCGTCCGTGGAGTGATCGTCAGTCAACACCACCTCGAAGCGAAAATCCGTCTCCTGC
>JBEBAG010000035.1:0-7444 GCA_041159065.1 Verrucomicrobiota bacterium
AAAAAACGCGCCAAAAAGACACTCTACCAGTTCCACGGTTCAGAATCTGAGGTCTGTCCCCAGTAGAATCTCAGGTCTGTCCCCAGAATGCTGCAGCCCTTCAAAATCCGTGGTCTGTCCCCACGGTTTCTGTCCCCACGGTTTCCCGCTAACGCGACCGGCCAGCAAAAACCGTGGTCTGTCCCTGTGGTGCACCGGTCCACGCACGGTTCACGCAGGGACAGACCACGGATTTTGCCGCATTTTCGCGCGAGACACGGCCTGAAGGGCGGCGTTCGCAGCCGCCAAAGCGGCGAAAAACGCAGCAGAAAGGCGCCCCCCACAGTTCCACGGTTCACAGAATCTGAGGTCTGTCCCCAGAAAGCTGCCCGGATTTTGCTCGCTGCGCGGAAATATGCCTCGTGTGGGCCCATCGGCTGCGATCGCCCCACGCGGTCTCTAACCTGAAGGTTCCCAGCGAGACCGGCTGAAGGGGTACGCACCCACAGGGTTTTTCAAAACTTTTCCGTTTCTCCATGTCGAGAAACGACGGGGGAACACGTATTTATAGCTACACACCCTATGCTTTCCCCCGAGCACGTCGCATCCCTCCTTTTTGAACGACGCCTATCCATCCTGTCCTACCTTGTTACCGTTGCGCGCGACTTTCATCTGGCAGAGGACATTTTCCAAGAAACCTGCGTGAAAGCCATTGGCCGGGCGGCAGAGTTTGAATCTGAAACCCATCTTTTCCATTGGGCGCGCACGACTGCACGGAACAGGGCCATCGATACCATCCGCCGGGTTCAGGCCCGGTACTCGGGCCTCTCATCTGAGACACTGGACGCCCTTGCCGCTGAATGGCCGGCCGACGGGGAAAAGGAATCGACTGTTGAGGCGCTTGAGCGTTGCCTAAAAAAAGTGACGCCCAACAACCAGATGCTCCTGCGGATGAGGTACTTCGAAGAACAATCCTGCTCTGAGGTCGCACTTCGGATGCAACGAAAAGTCGAGAGTGTTTACCAAGCTCTAGCGCGTGTCCACAAAGCCTTGGGAGAATGCATGCGCGCCAGTTCAATGAAGTAAGTCCAATGAACCAGCACTCTTCTTCAACGGATCCACAACTCGCTTTTCTGAAACGCGTGCTGCGCTTTCAAGACAACGCGCTTTCCGAACTCGAGATGGAAGCATTCGAGAAGGACCTTCTATCAGACCCGATCAATCGGAGACTTTTCATGGAGATGCAGGATCGGACCCTCGCATTGCGAAACCATTTTCTCTCCCCGGAAAACGCGGATCCGAGTATGCACCGCTCCCAGTGGACATGGCGGTCCCTGATTTCCCAGCGGGTTTGGGCGGCGGCTGCAGGCCTCGTGATCGGACTCCTCAGTGCGAGTTTAGTTTCAGGGGCGTCTTTTCCCCTCCGCAACAAACCAATCTTCGAAACGCGACTGGCCTTGTTAGACCAAGCATCCCCTCCTCCTCTGGGCATCCCTAAAACCCCTGGGATTTGGAGCGGCGATTACACCCAGGTTGTTCCAGCCCAAGACGGCATCACACCGACCTCCGGATCTCGAATGCTCCACATCCAACGCGCCGACCACGAGGGGAAAATTCATTCTGAGCACAGCCGCGTCGGCAACGTCTGGCACCTCGTGGACCTCCGTCCGTACCGCAACCAGTCGGCTTCGGGGTCTTTGGAGATCCGCGCATCCTTCAGCTTCAACTCCACAGCACACTCTGCTCCCGAAGCCCACGATTGCTCCGTGTGCATCAACGCCGTCACCGCCGAATTCGTCTCCAACGGAAGCCTTCAGGATGCATCTAAGCTCTACCACCGGAGCCTTGCTGCTGCCATCGGTCGAAGCCCCAAAATCGATGCGAACCCTCGCACCTGGCAGAAAGTCTCCACGGAACTCCGCCTGCCGCCGGATGCCGACTTTGCCCTCGTGAGTTTCAACCTTGCCGCGCCCGAACCAAAAGACCGCAAGGAGATCGTCCAATTCCAAGGCAAGTACATGGACGACCTCCAGATTTCCCTCGGCCGCCGCTGAAACGCCGCTCCCCTGACTCCTACGTCCATGCGCACGCTCTCGCTCCAGATCGCGATTCCAAGCGCCCTGCTCCTTTTCGTCTTTGGCCTCCAGGCTGTTGCAAACACCGCACCACTCTCGCCGCAGCCGAGCCTGGATTCCCGCCACCTCGATCTCCTCAAAAAACACTGCGCCGAGTGCCATAACGAAAAGAAACAAAAGGGCCATTTCCGCGTCGACACCCTTCCCTCCCGCATCACCTCCGCACAGGATGCCGACCGCTGGCAAAAGGTCCTCGCGCAGCTCAATGCCGGCGAAATGCCACCTGAGGGCGAAAAACAGCTGCCTGACCAGCCCAAGACCGACCTCCTCGAGGACCTCGCCAACGCGATGGTCACCGCCCGCAAAACCCTCGCGGACAGCCACGGCGCGATCTCCATGCGCCGCCTCAACCGGCGCGAATATGCCAACACCCTTCGCGAAATTCTCGGCGTCAAAGCCAACGTAAGCAAACTCCCCGCAGACACAGGCTCCGGCCACTTTGACACAGCGGGTGCCGCCCTCTTCATGTCGCAGAACCAGTTCGAGCAGTACCGCACCGTCAGCCGCGAGGTCCTGGATGAGGCATTTGAACTTCAGGCAGCCGCGCCTTTCGCCGGGACCTTCCGCTTCGAGGCGGAAACCGTGAATGAAAAGATCAAGGAGGAGACCGCACTCGCCCGGAAACGCAAAGAAGCTGCCACAAAATGGGCCGCCGCCGTGGACGCCGCCGCTGCTCGGCCCGAAAACACCGAAATCGCCGCCAAGATCCGCGCCACAGAAAAAACCGACCAGCGTTTCCGCGCCCGCTGGGACGAAATCCCAGGTGCGCCCTCTCCCAAGGATTTTTTAGAGTTCCCCCCCGGCGTTACACTTCCGGTTGACACGGGCTTGCTCGCCGATCGCTGGCTGAATGCCTACCTGCTGCCCTCCCAAGAACATTACTGCTCCCTACCCGATCTCGACCGGCGGGCATATCTGGGAACTTGGGTGCAGGAGCTCAACTCCACCCTCTCCTTTAGCATTCCTCACGGCTGGCCGCCCGGCGAATACCGGGTCCGCATCTGCATCGGCACCACACAGCACGCCACCCCAGACCGCTGCTTCTTGGAGTTCGGAACGAATGTCCGCAATGGCAAAGTCCTCAGCACCCATCAGGTGAAAGGTAGTACCGAGAGCCCACAGATCCTCGAGGTCCTGCTGAGCATTGCTCGGAACCAAAGCACCACAACAGACGGTCAAATTTGGGTGCGCGAGCGGGGCAAAGGCTTTGGCATCGCCCCCGTTTTCAACCCGGTCGCACAAACCCTCTTTGGAACAGAAAAGAGCCGAAACGGCTATGGTCCCGAGTATGCCCTCTGGGTGGATTGGATGGAAATCGAACGCATTCCCCAATCCAACGCCCCACTGCCCTCCGGATTCGCCGCCCTGAGGATTCCCCACGGTCTCGCTCCGCTCACTCCACAGGGGAGACGCCCCCCCCGGGGCGACGAGCTTCCCATCACTCTCGCCACTCCGGAATTGCGGGCCGCCCTCGAGCGGTTTGCCACCGTCGCCTTCCGCGGGGCCGCGCCGACCGGCAAATACGTCGATCGGCTCACCGCCTACTACCAGAACTCCCGAAACGAGGGCGAAACCCACACCGCCGCGCTCAAAGACACCCTCTCCATCGTCCTTTCCTCACCCATGTTCCTCTACCTGGCGGAACCCAATCCAGGGCCCCAACCCAAGGCCCTCTCCGGCCCGGAACTCGCCACGCGCCTCTCCTATTTCCTCTGGGGCGCGCCTCCCGACGCCACCCTCCAGCAGCTCGGCAAAAGCGATGCGCTTCTCCGACCTGACACCCTCCGAGCCCAAACGGAACGCCTCCTGGACGACCCGCGCTCAACGGATTTCCTCAAGCCTTTTCTTGAACAGTGGCTCTCCCTCGACCGCCTTGACTTCTTCGAGTTTAACCCACGGCTCCACCCAAAATTCGACGCCTCCGTCAAACTCGCTGCCCGCGAGGAAATCACCGAGTCCTTCGCGTACCTCCTCCAACACAATGGAAGCATTCGCCACCTGCTCAAAGCCGACTACGTCCTTGCCAACAAGGTCCTCGCGGATTTCTACGAACTCCCGGACGTCCACGGCGATCACTTCCAGAAAATCCCACTTCCACCCGACTCGCCCCGCGGCGGCCTGCTGGGCATGGCGGCAATCCTTGCCATGGGTGGCAATGGCGAAAAAACTAACCCCGTCGAGCGCGGCGCTTGGGTCCTTCGCAAAGTCCTCAACGCCCCGCCGCCGCCCGCGCCCGCGAACGTCCCCCAGCTCGCCCGTCTTGCAGGAAAACTCCTCACTACCCGCGAGCGCTCACAGGCCCACCAGGAGTTCCCCCAATGCGCCAGCTGCCACCGCAAAATCGATCCCATCGGATTCGGCCTCGAGAACTTCGACGCCGCCGGCCTCTGGCGCACCGAGGACACCTTCCAGGTCCTAGACGACAAGGGTAAACCCGTCCCGAACGCCAAGAAAACCTGGAAGATCGATCCCTCGGGCGTCCTCCACAAAGGCCCCGCTTTTGACGATTACTTCGCGCTGCGCGATCACATCGCCTCACAGGTCACCCCCTTTGCCCGGGGGTTCGCCTCGGCTCTCCTCGAATACGGCTTGGGCCGCGCCTGCGGCTTCAGCGACGAACCCCTACTCGACGAAATCCTCCGGCGCGCCGAGTCCCGCAACTTCGGGATGCGGGAATTCATCCACGCCCTCGTGAGCAGCCAAGCCTTCCAACGCAAGTAAACCGCCACACACCTCTCCCGCCACCCGCCATGAACACCCGCCGCCATTTCCTGCGCTCCTCCACCGCGCTCATCGCTCTGCCCTTCCTCGAATCTCTGGGTTTCCGCCGCTTCGCCTCCGCGGCCCCCGTTGCGCCCCCTCCTCCCAAGCGCATGATCTTCATGAGCTTCGGCTGGGGCGTCACCGAGGAGATCTGGTACCCGGACATCCGCACTCCGGGAGCGGACTACACCCTTCCCGAGGCCCTCCAGCCGCTCGCCGCGCACAAGAAAGACTTCTCCATCCTGCAAGGCCTTTGGAACCGGAACTCGGATGAAGGCCACGACGGCAGCAGCCGCTGGCTGACCGGAGCCGACCGCCATGCAATGGGGCTCACTGCATTCAACTCCATTTCTGCCGATCAAGTCGCCGCCGCCCAGTTCGGGCTCGAAACCCGCTTCAACTCGCTCCAGATCAATTCCAATCAAACTGAGCGCGAAATTGGGGGAGATGGCCACGGCGGTCCCATGGCGTGGGATGCCAGCGGCAAACCGCTCGGAGGCGAGTCTGGTCCGGTAGCCCTCTTTAAGCGCCTCTTTTCCCAAACCAACACCCCCCTCGAAAAACAGCAGGCCATGCTTGCCAAGGGGCAGAGCGTTTTGGACACGGTGCTCGAAAACGCACGCCAGCTCCAGGGGCAACTGGGCAAAGACGACAACGCGAAACTGGGCGAATACTTCGAGAGCATCCGGAACATCGAGACCCGGCTCGGCAAAGAAAAAAAATGGCTCGGCGTGCAGCCTCCCAAAGCCCCGCTCGCCCAACCCGAAGCCAGTCTGGAAGGGTTTGAGGAAATCAAAATGACCTACGCGCTGATGGTCGCGGCAATGCAAACCGACTGCACCCGCGTCATGACCTACCGGCAGCCCGTTGAAACCCTGCTCAGAAGTATCGGAGTCAAGGTGACCGGGCACGGAATCAGCCACTACATCGCCTCCAAGGGCGAGCACCTTGACGGATCCGTGCGCCGCGACAAGGCGCAGAGCGAGCTGCTCTCCCATTTTCTCAACCTGCTCAAATCGGCCCGGGAAGCCGACGGTTCCACCCTCTTCGATCACTGCACCGTGGTGTACGGGAGCAACATCCGCACTGGCCATCTCCTCGACAATTGCCCCACCCTCGTCGCAGGACGCGGCGCGGGCATCCGCCTCGGAGAAAACATCGTCCTCCCCAAAAACACCCCCCTGTGCAACCTCTGGCTCACCCTCCTCCAGCGCAGCGGGGTCCAGGTCGACAAACACGGCGACAGCACCGGCCCCCTCGACTCTATCCTCGCCTGAGCCCCCTGCTCCCTGATTTTTCGACGCTCCTATTTCCCGCCCCCTGATATGGTCCGCCCCCTCGTTCTCCTCGCCGTCCTTCTGCGGATCTCCCTGCCGCCGCTCGCTGCAACTGAGGTTCCTGCCGCTTCCACAAAGAAGGAAGTTCCCCTCACTGACACCTCACGTTTCGGGCCGCCGCAGGCTCAAGGCGAGCAAACCGCTGAAATGAAAAAGCTCACCGACGCAGGGTTTTACGAGGGACACCCGAGCTCCCTCACTTTCCTCCGCTGGAAGGGCGCTAATCCCCCAACGGTTTTCCATGCCGGCCTCTGGGGACCCAAGGTCACCAACGAACATGCCGCACTCCTGCCTAGCCTCTCGGATCTCGAGTCCCTCGAGATTCACGAGACCAGCATCGATGACTCCGGCGCCCAACACCTCGCCAGACTGCCCAAACTCCGCCGAATCACGATCAGCTCCGTTGATCGCTTTCAGAAAATCGGTTTTCCCCGCATCCAATGGTCCTATCCGTGGCTGCCGAAAGTCGAGAACTGTCCCTCGATCACCGGGAAAACCCTCGCCGCACTCAGATCCCAGCCAGCACTTGAGTTTCTTGATTTGCGGGATACTCGCATCATCTCCTCCGATTTGGCTGCGCTGGCCTCATTTCAGAAACTTGGTGAAATTGGTCTTCCCAACGCCATCGACACGGAAGCACTCCAGCATCTGGCCTCCTGCAAGCAGCTGAGCGCTTTGATCCTCGGAAATCGGGAGATCAAGCCGTCCGAAATCCAACTCCTCGCAAAGCTGCCCTCACTCAAACGGCTCACCATTCGAAATGCACAGCTCTCCAACGAAACTGTCGCAGAACTTCGGAACCTCGAAAACCTCACCGCACTCGGCCTGTACGACTGCGGCATTACAGATGCGCAACTCGCGCACCTTGCACCCCCACCGCTCCTCACACACCTCGAGCTCGTTCGGAACGAAATTGCCGGACCCGGGCTCGCGTCGCTCGCCACGTTTTCCCTGAAAAAGCTGGACCTGATGTTCAACAACCTCTCCGACGCCTCTCTTTCCCAGCTCTCCGCGCTCCGCTCCTTGGAGGACCTCAGCATCGCTTACTGTACCGCTGTGACGGACGAGGGCATCCAGTCCGGCATCCTACAGCAGATGACGCACCTCAAAACCCTCGAACTCCGGGGACTCACCCACGTCACCGACACCTCCCTTGCCGCACTCAGTCATTTCGGTCACCTCAAACTCCTCGGCATCCGCGAGGCCAAAATCAGCTGGGACAGCGTGGAC
>JBEBAG010000036.1:0-7771 GCA_041159065.1 Verrucomicrobiota bacterium
AGCCACCACCGAGGATTGGAGCCGGATCCAGTCCCGAGACGAAATCGGCGAGCTCGCCATGACTTTGCACGACGCCCTCGTCCAGGCCGACTCGGCGCTCCGCGATCTGCAGCACCAGAAGTTCGCACTCGACCAGCACGCCATGGTCGCGGTGACCGATGCCCAGGGCCAGCTCACGGACGCCAACGAACACTTCTGCCAGATCAGCGGATTCACGAAAGAGGAACTCCTCAGGCAGCCCCATCGCATCTTTCATTCGGGCGTCCACGGCCGCGAGTTCTTCCAAGAACTCTGGAACACCATTTCGAGGGGCCGCGTCTGGCGGGGCGAAATCTGCAACCGCCGCAAGGACGGCTCCCTGTACTGGGCCGACTCCACCATCGTACCCCAGCTGGGTCCCGATGGAAAACCCCTGGGATACATCGCCATCCGCACGGACATCTCCGACCGAAAGCTGGCCGAAATGCATCTGCGCGAAGTCTCCAAACGCTACGACCTCGCCGCTTCCGGAACCGCCGACGGCCTCTGGGACTGGGACATCCAAAAGGGCACCGTCTTCTACTCCGATCGCCTCAAAGAGTTGCTCGGATTCGCACCGGACGACCCCGATTTCCCGGACATCTACGAGTCGCTCTCGAAACGTGTCCACCCGGAGGATCGCCCCGCGCTGGATCTCGCCGTGCGCAACGCGGTCACCGGGAATGGCCTTCTGCGAATCCAATACCGGCTTCAGACCAAATCAAAGCATTGGCGCTGGTTTGAGGCGCGCGCGGCCACCGTTTTCGACGAGCAACGCCGCGCCGCACGGATGGCCGGGGCCATCACCGACATCACCCCGAGGCGCGAGGCCGAGGCCGCCATTCTCGCCTCCAAGGAGGCCGCCGAGGCGGCCAATCAGGCCAAGAGCGATTTCCTCGCCGCGATGAGCCACGAGATCCGCACCCCCATCAACGGGGTGCTGGGCTTCGCCGACCTGCTGCTCGAATCGCCCCTCGACCCGCAGCAGCACACCTACCTGCGGGCCATCCAGAGCTCCGCAGAAAACCTCCTCGCCATCATCAATGACATCCTCGATTTCTCCAAAATCGAGGCCGGCAAACTCCAAATCCAGCCAGCCCCCTTCGACCTACCCCAGACCATCCGGGACTTCGAAGCGCTCCTTCCCCCCCAATGGAAAGAGGGCGAGGTCGCCTTCCATCTCGAACTCGATCCCAGACTCCCGCGATTCGTACTCGGAGACGCCCTGCGCCTGCGTCAGGTCCTCCTCAACCTCGTCGGCAACGCCTTCAAATTCACCGAGAAAGGATCCATTCACCTCCGCGTTTTTCCCACCAAATCCCAGCCGCAACTCCTCCGCGTCGAAGTCTCCGACACCGGCATCGGCATCCCTCCCGCCCAGATCCAGACCCTCTTCCAACGATTCACCCAGGGCCACGCCGGAAGCAAACGCCGCTTCGGCGGCACCGGACTCGGACTCACCATCACCAAAAGCCTCCTCGAAGCCATGGGCGGCGACATCGGCATCGAAAGCACTCCGGGCACGGGAACCCTCTGCTGGTTCACCCTCCCACTCCAAGAAACCGCGCCCCCGGCCGAACCCCCGACACCGCCCGCACTGCCCCCCGCCTCCCCCCGCCCCCCAAGCCCTTCCCCCGCCCCTTCCACCACACCCGCCACCCCCCCCGCCCCCGCGGCCACGCTCCGCGTGCTCGTCGCCGAGGACAATCCCGTCAACCAGATGTTCGTCGCCGCACTCCTCAAGAAACTGGGCTGCGAACCCGAGGTCGTGCCCAACGGACTCCGCGCCATCGAACGCCTCCAGTCCGGTTCCTATGACGCCGTGCTCATGGATTGTCACATGCCCGAAATGGACGGCTTCGAGGCCACCCGCCAGATCCGCCGCTCCGAGTCGATGCGGCCCGGAAAACCCATCCCCATCATCGCCGTCACCGCCAGTGCCATGGCCTCAGACCGCGAACGCTGCTTCGCCGCCGGCATGGACTTGGTCCTGACCAAACCGGTGCGCGCCAAGGAGCTCCAAGCGGGGCTGGAACAGTGCCTCCATCCTCCCGGTCCGAAGTCCGACTAAAGGACAGCGAAAGAAAGCGCACCACCGCTCCAGCGGCACATCCCGCGCCCCCTCCCCTCCTCCCGGGCACGCACCGGGACCAAAGCCCCGCTAAAACGCGGCGTAATGGACGCTCAGCGTGCGGTACACATTTTTGGGGTCGGAGGCGCTGAAGTAAACGAGCTGCATACTCGTGGAATTCACCGTCCACCGGTATCCCGCCACCGTCTGCGTGACGCCATTGATGCCCACGCGCTCGGTTTTGCGCACCGTCTGCGTGCCCTCCCCGTAGCGCTCACTGATCCGGCGTCGGAGATCGCTCATGCGCGTGTTGTAGTTCTCCTCCGTCCAGGCGTCCGATTGATACTGAAGCTCCACCCCCATCAGGATTCCCTGCTTGAAGTAGAAAATCGTCTTCCGCAACCCCTCCTGCAACAACCCCTCCACCTCGATCGCCTCGCGGTTCCCCCGCACCATCCGACGCCCTGTCACCTTCCCTCCGGCTGCTCCCACCAAGCGCTCCAACCGGTCCGCTGTCTCCCCCCAACTCAAATTGAAGGGGGGCTTGATCTCATTCGCAGACTCCGCCGCGCGGAGCGGGCCCGGCAGCAGGAAACCGCATCCCGCCGCGGCTAATCCCACCACCGCCGCGCAGAGTGAGCGAAATCTCATGCTTTCTTCACCGTACTCGCGATCGCCAGCTCGCGCAACTGGCGAGGCTCCACGCTCACCGGCGACTGCGTCATCAAATCGACGCCCCGGTTGTTCTTCGGAAAGGCGATCACTTCGCGAATGCTTTCCGCTCCCGCCAGCAACATCACCAACCGGTCCAACCCCAACGCGATCCCGCCATGCGGAGGCGCGCCGAAGCTGAACGCCTTCAGCAGGTGTCCAAACTTGTGCTCCTGCTCCTCCGCCGAAATGCCCAGGGCCGCAAACAACTTGGCCTGCAATTCCCTTTCGTGAATCCGAATCGAACCGCCACCCAACTCCACGCCGTTCAGCACCACATCGTAAGCCACCGCACGCACCCCGCCATACTCCCCGGCCTCCATCTTCGACACATCCTCCGCCTTCGGCCGCGTGAAGGGATGATGCACCGCCACCCAGTGGTTGTCCTCCGCGCTGAACTGCAGAAGCGGAAAGTCCACCACCCACAGAAACTTCAGCTCCGTCGAGCCTTCCGTCAGCTTCAACAAATCCGCCACGCGCAGCCACACCCGGCCCAGCACCTCCGCCACCGCATCCGGTTTGTCCGCGCCAAAGAAGAGCACATCGCCCTCTTCAAAACCCATCCGCTCCGCCAAGGCCGCCTTCTCCGCCTCCGTGAAAAACTTCACAATCGGCGACTCCCATTCCCCGTCCTTGAGCCGGATGTAGGCCAGCCCCTTCGCGCCAAACTCCGTCTTCACCCATTCCTCCCACTTCTTGAGCTGCTCCTTCGAGAACGCCCCGGCCGCCCCCTTCGCATTGAGCGCCTTGATCACGCCCCCGGCGTCCAGCACACTCCGAAACACCTTGAACTGCGTCCCTTGGAACACGTCGGTGAGATTCGTAATCTCCACCCCAAAACGCAGGTCCGGCTTGTCCGAACCAAAACGGTCCATCGCCTCCGCATAGCTCATCCGGGGAAAGGGCACGGGAATCTCCACCCCGCGGGACTCGCGGAAAATGCGCTGCAACAACCCCTCGATCAGCGTCTGGATTTCCAGCTCCGTGATGAAGGAAGCCTCCACGTCAATCTGCGTGAATTCAGGCTGCCGGTCCGCACGCAAATCCTCGTCCCGGAAACAGCGCGCAATCTGGAAGTACTTCTCCAGCCCCCCCACCTGCAAGAGCTGCTTGTACTGCTGGGGCGCCTGCGGGAGCGCGTAAAAGGTGCCGGGGTTCAAACGCGAGGGCACCAGGAAATCGCGGGCCCCCTCGGGCGTGGGATTGGAAAGGATTGGCGTCTCGATTTCCAAAAAACCGTGCTCGTCGAGATAGTCGCGCGTGGTCTTCGCCACCCGATGGCGCAGCTTGAGGTTGCGCGTCATCTCATGCCGACGGAGATCCAAGTAGCGGTAGGAAAGACGCAGATCCTCGTTGGCCACCTTCGAGTCCAAGGGAAAGGGCGGCACCTCGGCTTTGTTGAGCACTGTGAGCTCGCTTGCGATCACCTCGATTTCCCCCGTGGGCAGCTTCGCGTTCTCGCTCCCCGCCAGCCGTCCCACCACCACCCCGGAAATCTGGATCACATCCTCCCCGCGCAGGCTGTGCGAGGCCTCCGCCACTTGCGGATGCTCTTCCGGACGAAACACCACTTGGGTGAGCCCTTCCCGATCGCGCAGATCGATGAAGATGACGCCCCCGTGGTCGCGCCGGGAATTCACCCAGCCCGCCAAGGTGACAGTTTGGCCGGAGTGTTCCTTGCGCAGGCTGTTACAGGAGGTGGAGCGGTACATAAAGGATAAGGGGCAGGGACAATACTCGCCCCTCCGCCCAACTCCAGCGCGGAGTCAGTCTCCGAGCCCGTGCCCTCGAGGCGCGCGAGTTTGCCCTTGGGAGAGAGGCCGGGACGCTTTCGCTTTCCGGCGGGAGCGCAGCTCCCCGAACCGAAGGAATTCCTCACCCTCAGAATGCCGGTTTTGGAAACCCTGCGGCACCCGCGCGCTCCGATCGCCCCGCGGCGGGCGAGCCGCTTGCCCGGTTTATTTTTACAAAGCGCCTTCCTCCGTTTCGGATCTTCCTAAACAAAACCAGAAACCCGCCCCCGACGCCCGATGATGCACCTCCTTCTTTTCACGCTGCTCCCCGGGACCTTCGGGATTGGCTTCTTCGCCCTCGCCCTCGCGCTTGCCCGCTCCCTGCGTCGCGACGGCGGCAAGGTTGTCCGAAAAGTTGCCCTTCCCTGGGGGGCCCTCTACGGGGCGCTCTGGTCACTCGCTCCCGGCTTCTTCAGCGAATTGCTCCACACGCCAGGCGAGGCGGCGACCGTCGTTCTTGCCGGAAGTCTGAGTGGAGCCACCGTGGCTTCCCTGCTTGTGCCCGTCCTCGAAGGCGGCGGGCCTTGGCGGCTCGGGTTCGCTTTACTCGCCCTGCCGATTGGAGCCGGGACGTTTGGCTTTCTGATCTCGTGGCTTCATTGGGGAATCATGCGGGCCACGGGCACGCACTACCGATTTGTCATGCAGGTGGTGGAGGCGCCGGGTTATCGGTTTGGCCCCTGCGAGGCAGCGCGTGACTATGCGGTTTTCAGTTTCTTGCCTCCTCTCATCTTGGCCTTTCTCCCGCTGATGGTGCTCACCGTGTGGCACCTCCGGAGGCTCATTTTCCGACACTTGGCAAAGCTCCCCGTTTGAGGACCAAGCCTTCTTGCGAATCGCCCCGCGACGCAGGCGGAGTCCACGCAGCCGGAGCCGGGGTCGCCACCTTCAGCGGCGCCTCGTCCCCGTACTTGCGCATCTCCCCCTCCAACAGCGCCAGCATCTCGCGGAGCTTGCCGGCGTGCTCCGGCTTGTCCGCAAGGTTCGTGCACTCACGCGGATCGTTCTGCAGGTCGAAGAGCTGGGTGACATCCACCAACGGGTAGCGGATCACCTTCCACCGATCATCCCGCACCGCCCGCTGGCACTGTTTGTAGGCCGTGTACAACACCTCCCGCACCTTCGCCTCCTTTCCCGTCATCACCGGCACCAGACTCCTGCCCTCAACCCCCTTGGGCGTCTCCGCTCCCCCCAGATCCGCAAAGGTCGGCAGCAGATCCATCAGGTAAACCAACGCCTCGCTCTTGCCCCGTGGAATGCCCGGTCCCGCCAGCACCAACGGCACATGCATTCCCCCGAATTCGTACAGATTCTGTTTCCCAAACAACCCGTGTTCCCCGAGCGAAAGCCCGTTGTCCCCGCTGAATACCACCACCGTGTTCTCCCACTGCCCCTCCTTCCGCAGCCGCTCCAGGATCCGTCCCACATGATGGTCCAGCCCCGTCACGCACGCGTAATAGTCCGCCAGTTGACGCCGGGTGTCCTCCGGCGTCCGCGGCCAGGGGGCCAGCTGCTCGTCGCGCACCGTCATCTCCCCGTTGTCAAAGGGGTGCACCGGGAGGAAGGCCGCCGGCAAAGGTACCTCCTCCGCACGATACCGCCCGTGAAACTCCGGCGCCGCCACCCGCGGGTCATGCGGCACCGGCGGCGCAAGGTACACGTAAAAGGGCTTCTGCTGGTCCCGCTCATCCAGGAACTGCATCACCGCATCCGCATGCCGCTCGCTCGAACCCCGGCGCTTTTCCGGCGTGGGATCATCCATCCGGAGGTTCTTCTCGTACGACTCCAGGCCCGGAGTGAATTCATTCCCGCCCTTGCCCACATGGAAGGTCTGGTACCCCGCCGACGCCATCACCCGGGGCAAAAACCCCGAGGCGTCCAGCGCCTGAAGGGGCACCTTCGGCCCGGGAATCCTAAGCCACGACTTGCCCGTCAGCATCATCGTCCGGCTCGGCTGGCACACGGCTCCACTCATCGAGCCCATCGTGTAGCAACGCGTGAAGGTCGTCCCCCGCTCCACTAGGGAATCCAGGTTGGGCGTGTGAATCCACGGCGTGCCCAGCGCGCGCAGTCCATCCGCCCGATGGTCATCCGCGTGGATGTGCAGAATGTTCGGACGGCGGACCGGCGCATCCGCCCCCTGCAAAATCCCGAGAGGAAGGGCGAACACGACGCCCCAACGACAGATCAGTGTGTGTAGTTTCATAAAAGGAATGCCTAACGGATGGCTCCGGTAACCGGGGGCAGATAAGCCGGGTCTCCAGACTGGAAATGGCGCCGCACCTCCTCCGGGTCCAGAGCGCGACGGACCAACAGCAACTCGTCCATCCGGCCGTTGAGATTCCGCACCGCGTGCCCTCCCCGGCTCGCCTCGGGAGTCCAGTTCCCGATGTCCGCCTCGCTCAATCGCAATTTCACTCCGGGAGTCACCCGGTGCTCACTCACCCGCTCCCCGTTGAAATAGTGGCAGATCCGCCCATTGCGGCCGTCAAAGGAGGAGGCCAAGTGCAGCCATTGGCCGAAACGCTCCGGCGTGATGACCGGCGGCGAGACTCCCCGTTCCCGGCCTTTCCCATGCGCAGCCCCCAGCTGAAGTTCGCCCGCTCCCGTGATCTGCCAATGCAGATGCGCCGCCCCGTCCAGCACCAGCCCGTGAAGCGCATTCGGAAGGGAATCCACCCTTACCCAGGCCATCCAAGTGATCGCATCCCATTCCCCCGGCACCCGGATCCGCACCCGATCGGAGACGCGCTTGAAATCCAAGGCCCCTTTTCCCGGCCAGCGCCCCTCCACCCACGGACTGCCCACGATCCACCCGCGCGCAGCCTCCCCCCCGACCCACCCCCGGTTTCCCAGTTCCCTTCCCGCCATCTCCTCAAAGGCGTAATGCACCAACACGTCCTCCGGCGGGGCCTGCCGCAAGGAGGCCCGCCACCATTCCAGCCGCCGCGTCATCCCCTGCGCGAGCCGCTCCTCCAACACGCGCGGGGTGGTGAAAAACTCCTCCGCTCCGCCCACATCCGCAAACGCCACACCACGCTCCACCCGCAGCGCCATCCCCTTTTCCATCCGTTTCCACTCTCCCGCTCCCGCGCTCTTCAGCATCCCGTCCCCCTCCCACAGCAGCACCTTGGCAACATCCCCCTCACCCACCACGACACCAAAATTCGATTCCCCG
>JBEBAG010000037.1:0-6726 GCA_041159065.1 Verrucomicrobiota bacterium
AAGCCGGAGGCCGCCGAGGGAACGGGGGGATTCGGGGGCTTTGGCGAACTGGACGTGTTCGATTTTCCACGCGCGTTCCTCGCGGACCAAGGTGAAGGTGGTCGGGAGGACCTGTCCCGAGGGCAGGAAGAAATGGACCGGAACCAAGAGGGCTTGGTCGCCTGAGTCTCGGGCGGGCTGGCCGAATTCCCAGTGGAGGGCCTGGCGGATGGCGACGCAGTCGGCGCGGGCCATTTCAACAAAATGCTCGAAGTCGAGGCGTTCCTGATAACGGGAAGAGGCCTTCAAGTAGGCGCTTTCGTACTGGTGGGAGCGCAGGGCGAGAATGCCGGACTGGACGACGTCAAAGAGTTCCGCGGGGACAGGCTCGTTGAGGAGGCTGGACTCGCGCAGTTGGACGAAGCTGGCGAGGGCGCAGGTCCCGAGGGTGAGCAGGACAATTCCGAGGCGGGTGCGGAATTTCACGGGGAATCCTCCTCGGCGAAGGGGGTGGAGCAGAGTTGGCGGAGGTAGGCGAAGGAGAAAAGGCCGGTTCCGTGTCCGTCCGCCCACTGGGGTTGGAGGGCGTAGCCGCCGACGGTGTCGAAGCGGCGGAGCTGGAAGCTTTGGGGGGTGAATTTGCGCTCGGGGCGGTCGACGTGTCCGAGCACATCGGCCTCGCCCTGGCAGACGGCGCAGGGGCAGGCACGGCGGAGTTGTTCGAGGCGGATGAAGGATTCGGCGCCGTCGGTCCACGAGATGGCGAGTTCCTCGCCGATCTGGGCGATGTGGGCAGGGGAGAGGCGCGAGCTCATGAGCGGACGATGGGTCGGAAGGGATCGAATTGAGCGGAGCGGTTGGGGAGGATGCCTCACTTGGGCTTAATCGTCCAGTCCGCTGGGACTGGATGGGCGCCACGTTTTGGAGGAGCGGGATCCGAAGAGGGCGGTGCCGATGCGCACGAGGGTGGCGCCTTCCTCGATGGCGACTTCGAAGTCGTCGCTCATGCCCATGGAAAGCTGAGGGAGAGGGAGGTGTGCCTCCGCTTGGATTTGGTCGCGGAGTTGGCGGAGCTGGCGGAAGAAGGGGCGGGAGTGCTCGGGTTCTGGCGCGGGAGGGGGGATGCACATGAGCCCGTCAATTTGGAGACGGTCGAGTGAGAGGAGGAGATCGAGGGAGTTGAGGAGGGACTGGGGCGGGAAACCGAACTTGGTGGATTCTGCAGCGAGATTCACCTCGAGGAGGACGGAGGGGAAGAGTCCCAGTTCGGCCGCGATGCGGTGGAGTTCGCGGGCGGTTTCGAGGGAATCGACGCTGTGGAAGCGATCGAAGAGGGGGAGCGCCTGGCGGATTTTGTTGCGCTGGAGGTGCCCGATGAAATGCCAGCGGGCACGCTCTGGCAGGAGGGGGATTTTGGCGCGAGCCTCTTGCACGCGGTTTTCGCCGAAGACGGAGATTCCGGCCTGGATTGCTTCGTGGAGGGTTTCCGGGGGGTGGGACTTGGATACGGCGACGAGCTGGACGTCCTGCGGGGAGCGGCCTGAGCGCAGTGCCGAGGCGTGGATGCGGTCGGAGATTTGGGCGAAACGATCAGCGAGCGTTGGCATTGCAGAAGGTGGAATGCTTGACCGCGCGTGGCGGGGGCGGCAAGGTGACACGGAGGTCGATCCATGTACATCCAGACGCTCCAGGTATTTTCGGACGTGGTGGGGACGGGGAGTTTTTCAAAGGCGGCGGAGCGGAATGGGATTTCGCAGAGCGCGGTGTCGCAGCAGGTGCGCGCACTGGAACGGGAATTGGGGGTGGAGTTGGTGGAGCGGAGACGGAGCGGGGTGGTGGTTTCGGAGGAGGGGCGGGTGTTTTTGGAGGCGTGCGGGGAGATTTTGGGGGTGTACCGGTCCTTGCCGGAACGCTTGGCGAAGGTGGGGCAGGGGATGGTCGGGCGGATCCGGATTGCGTCGGTTTACAGCATTGGATTGTACGAGTTGCCGGGGCGTTTGGAGGGCTTTCGTCTGAAGCACCCTGGGGTGGCGCTGGAGGTGGAGTACGGGCGTGCGGCGCAGGTGTATGCGGCGGTGCTGGAGGGGAGAGTGGATGTGGGGTTGGTGGCGTTTCCCAAGCGGCGTCCCGGGCTCGGGGTGGAGGTGTTTGACGAGGACGAGTTGGTGTTGATTTGCGCGCCGGAGCATCCGCTGGCGGGGCGTGGGGAGGTGGGCGTTCGGGATCTGGTGGGGCAGCGTTTTATTGCGTTCGAGCCGGACTTGCCGACCCGCAAGGCGGTGGACGGGTACTTGCGCGAAGCCGGGGTGCGGTTGCTGCCCTACCTGGAGTTCGACAACGTGGACACCGTGAAGCAGGCGGTGCGTGTGGAGGGGGCGCTCTCCATCCTTCCTCGGAAGGCGGTGGAGCGGGAGGTGGCCGAGGGGCGGTTGGTGAGCCGGGGGTTGTCCGGGGCGCGGTTGGTTCGTCCGCTGGGGGTCTTATATCGGAAGGAGGGGGAGCGCCCTGTGGCTTGGCGTGCGTTTCTTCAGGCGTTGTGTCGGAGGGGGAGAGAGGCGGGGAGGCGGGTTTGGGATTGAGGGGCGGCAAAACCCTGTTTTTCTAATGCGTCCTTCCCCATGATTTATTCGCTCTCGTTGGAAAACGCTCTGGTTTTGGTGGGCGTGCTTTTGGTGGCCGGTCATGTCGTTGCCTGGAGTGCGGAGGCCTGGGTGAAGCAGAATCTGAAAGCGTTTCCGCGCTCAGGAAACGCGGGTAACTTTCTGTACACGACTGCGGCGGCGTGGTTTGTGTGGCTTGTTTCGAACTCGGACCTGGGGGAGTTCAGCTCGATGCGAAACAACTTTTTGGCGATGAGCGCGGTGGGGTATGTGACGGGGATCGTTTTCATGCGGGAGTTTTTGGCTGTGCGTGCGCTGGGAATCTTGGCGTTGCTGGCGGGGGAGCCGTTGCTGGAGGCAGCCTGGATGCGTCCTGAGGGGGGGAAACTTTTCTTGGTGACCCTGGTGTATGCATGGATTGTGGGCGGGCTGTTCTGTGTGGGGATGCCCTACTTGCTGCGGGATGCCATCGAGTGGATTAGCGGGACGGCTGCGCGTTGGAGGGCGGCCTGTGTGGCAGGGATCCTCTATGGGGGCGTTCTGCTGGCGGTGCGTGCGACCCTTTGACCCTTTGACGGCGATCCTTTGATCGACGAGTCACGGGGGGAGCCACGGTGCAGGCCGCGCTTGATTCTTTCGCGGGTCGCCGCGAAGGTAGTCGGCTCAACTTTCCTCGAACCCGCCCTTCATGAATATAATCATCAACCTGCTGCTGGTGGTGCACGTCATTGTGTGCGTGCTGATTGTGATCGCCGTGCTGATGCAGCGTCCGAAGAGTGAGGGGCTTGGTGCAGCGTTTGGGGGAGGGATGACGGATTCTCTTTTTGGGGCGCAGACCACGAATGTTCTCGCCTCGATCACGCGCTGGCTCGGTGGGCTCTTTTTTGTGCTCACCCTCACAATCTCCGTGCTCTACTCCAAGCGCGGCCGCGTGGAGACAGGGGTCCAGCAAAAGCTGAAGCAGTCGGCTCAGTCGGCTGCACCCGCTTCCGAAGCACAGCCCAGTGCATCGACACCGGCACCGGCACCGGTGGCTCCGGTCAACCCGGCGGCCGAGGGCGAGTCCAAGGCTCCGAAGGCGGAGAAGACTCCCGAATCGGCGGCTCCTGCACCTGCACCGGTTCCTGCACCTGCACCGGCTCCTGAAGCGCCTGCGCCGGATGGGCCCAAGAAGTCGGAGAATTCCGAGGGGGAAAAGCCGGCGGTGCCGAGCTTAAAGGTTTCCGCTCCGGATTTGAATCCGGGCACGCCCGTACCGGAGCCTAAGAAGGAGTCTGGGGGCTCGGAATCCCCCCAATAAGTCGGCCTCGGAAGGGGGGCTGGGGGCTGGAGATGGGGTGGAGAGGAGGGCGGGGAGAACCGGGAGGGATTCGTGAATTTTCATCCATGCCGTCCGCAGCGCCACGCAGAAGGAAGTGGGGAGGGATTCTCCGCATCGGGTTGTGCTTGATCGGAGTCTTGGGGTTGCTGGGTTTGGGGGGATGCGAGCGGGGGCTGGACCGCGCGGACTTGGTGTTCATCAACGGCGCGGAGCCGGAGTTGCTCGATCCTGCGCTGGCGACGGCGCAGTCGACGGGGCGCGTGGTGTACGCGCTGCTTGAGGGATTAACGAGTTTCAATGCGAAGGCGGAGCCGCAGCCGGGGGTGGCGGAGCGTTGGGAGGTCTCACCGGATGGCAAGGTGTATACCTTCCATCTGCGGGAGGCGGCTCGCTGGTCGAATGGAGATCCCGTTGTAAGCGAGGATTTTGTTTATTCGTGGAGACGCGTACTGCTGCCGGAGACGGCTTCGGAGTATGCGTCCCAGTTGTACCCCATTCTGAATGCCCAGGCTTTTAATGAGGGCAAGATCCGGGACTTTTCCCAAGTCGGCGTCCGAGCGCTGGGGAATCGCACTCTGGAAGTGCGCCTCGAAAATCCCACGCCCTATTTCCCGGATTTGTGTGCCTTCATGACTTACCTGCCCGTGCACCGGTCCTCGGTGGAGCGGCACTCGGACTGGGCTTCCAAGCCGGCGCATTTCGTGGGGAATGGCGCGTTTCTGTTCAAGGAGTGGCGTCTTTTTGACCGGGTGCGCTTGGTGAAGAATCCCGGCTATTGGAATGCGGCTGCGGTGGCTCTGGAGAGTGTGGATGTGCTGCCTGCAGCGAAGCCGGGGACGGCTTTCAATTTGTATTCGACGGGCCAGGCGGATCTGATGATGGACAAGGGACTGGCTCCCACACCGCTGATGGCGGATCTGCGCCGGCGGAAGGATTTTCATGCTTCGCCGTTTTTGGGGACCTATTTTATTCGGTTCAATTGCCGGAAGGCCCCATTTTCGGATGCTCGGGTGAGGCGGGCGCTGGGGCTCGTGATCGACCGGCAGCTGTTGGTTGACAAGATCACGCGTGCGGGCGAGGTGCCGGCGGGGAGCTTTGTGCCGCCGGGCACGGGGCATGGGTATGTTCCTCCGGCGGGGTCGGAGAGGAATGTGGAGCGAGCGCGGCAGTTATTGGCCGAGGCGGGTTTTCCTGGCGGGCGAGGTTTTCCGGTCTTCGAATATTTGTACCGGGGGGATTCGGATTTGGATCGGGACATTGCGGTGGAGTTGCAGGGGATGTTTCTCCGGGAGTTGGGGGTTCGGATGCAGTTGCGGGTGCAGGAGTGGACGGTGTACCTTGCGGCGCAGAGTGCGTTGGACTACGACCTGTGCCGGTCGAGTTGGGTGGCGGATTACAATGATCCGAACACGTTCTTGAACATGTTTGTGACGGGGGACGGCAACAACCGGACGGGTTGGAGTCACGCGGCTTATGATGATCGGATCGCAGAGGCGGCGCGGGAGCCGGATCGGGCCCGGCGGTTTGAACGGTTCAGGGAGGCGGAACGAATTTTGGTGTCGGAGGAGGCGCCGGTGTGTCCGCTTTATTTTTACGTGGGGATCCAGTTTTACGATCCGGACCGGCTGGGGGGGATATTTCCCAACCTGCTGGACGAGCATCCTTTGAAGTTCATGCACTGGAGGAGGAAGCGGTGATGGGGGCGCGGGTGGCGTACTGGGGGTATTGCGTGCTCCGGTGGGTGCTGGGGGTGCTTCCCCTGCGTGCGGGGGTGGGTTTGGGACGTTGGGTGGGCTCGGTTTTGTGGTGGATTGGAGGGGGGTATCGGGGGCTGGTCTTGCGTAATCTGAGGCTGGCTTATGGGGAGACGCTTCCTTTGAGCGAGGCGCGGGCCATCGGGCGCGAGCACTTTGCAAGGCTTGTGAGCAACATGTTTGCGGGTGCGAAGCTGGGCCGGATGGGGGCGAGTCGTGCGTTGGAGTTGGTGGAAGTCAAGGGGATGGAGCACGCGCGGGAGCTGGTCGCTCAAGGGCGCGGAATCGTGATGCTGCTCAGCCATTTGGGAAATTGGGAGTTGCTGGCGCAGGTGGCGCCCTTGCTGTTTGGATGTCCGTGCGGGACGGTGTACCAGAGTTTGAGCAATCCTTGGATTGATGCGGCCGTCTGCCGGCAGCGCGCGCGGGAAGGGATGCGTTTGTTTGCGAGGAAGGAGGGTTTTTTCAGTGCGCTGGACCTGCTTCGAAGCGGGGGAGGCGTGGGGGTCCTTGCGGACCAGCATGCGGGTGATTCGGGTTTGTGGGCGCCTTTTTTTGGGAGAATGGCCTCCACCTCTCCGCTTCCTGCCACGATGGCGCTGCGCACGGGAGCCGCTATCTTGCCGGCGGCGGTCTACACGCTGCCCTGCGGCCGCTGGAGGATCGTGATTTCGCCTCCCGTTCGCCCAGAGGTTGAGGAGGTGGGTGCGTTGACAGCGCAACTCAATCGGGTTTTGGAGGGTCAGATTCGGGAGTCTCCCGCGGATTGGTTGTGGTCCCACAATCGGTGGAAAACGCCTCGGCCGCAGTTTTTGTTGGGCAAGGCGAAGCGGGGCATGGTCGCGGAGGGCGTGACGCGGCGGTTTCGTTTGGTGGTGCGTTCGACCAATTGGCTAGGGGATGCGGTGATGACGGTGCCTGCGGTGAAAGCGATGCGGCGGACCCGTCCGGATCTGGATCTGACGGTGGTTACTCCGGCGAAAATAGCAGGTTTGTGGGAGGCCATTCCGGAGGTGGACCGCGTAGTGGCGTTGCCTGAGGGGGGGGGGATTTTTGCGACGGCGCGGTTGTT